>JANOPZ010000134.1:0-6867 GCA_031422195.1 Limoniibacter sp.
GCCAGCTTTATTGCCAGCGCCCTGATGGCCCGCCTGTCGCAGCGCGATGAGTTTGAGGCTGACGCCTACGCCACCGCCGTGTTGATCAAATCTGGCATCGGTGCCGAGCCGCAAAAGAGCCTGTTTCGAAAACTTGAAGCGCTGACTGGCTTTGGCGGCGGCGCTTCGACAGCGCCTGCATGGATGCTGAGCCACCCGAAAACGACGGAGCGGATTAAAGCGATTGAGGCGAATGAGAAAAGGTGGGTGGGGTGAAGCTTCTTGTCTTTCTTTCCCCCTTGGAGAGCGAGATGTGTCCATAAGGGCCGAACTCAGGTGTTGATCTGGCGGGGCATAAAGTATGACTCTTTTCTTCCTTCTGCCCGTTCTTCACGGGGAGAAGGTGGCCCGCAGGGTCGGATGAGGGGCTGATGCGTAAAGCAAGCACAAAGGCAACCAATCGCGCGCGCAGCCTTCGCCGTTCGCAGACTGAAGCCGAAGAAATCTTATGGTATGAACTGCGGGGGCGGCGTTTGAACGGCCACAAATTCGTACGACAAAATCCAATTGGCCAATTTTTCGCAGATTTTGCTTGCAGAGAAAAAATGCTGGTTGTTGAGCTTGATGGCAGCCAGCATCTGAACAGCGCGCACGACGTCAAACGCGATGAATTCCTGAACTCAAAAGGTTGGAATGTCTTACGGTTTTGGAATGCCGACGCGTTTCTAGACCTACCTTCCGTTCTTGAAACAATTGTTGCTGCCTTGGATGGAAGGTTTGGGAACGGATTTACGGCAACCGATTTGAGCTGGAAGCCATCGATGAATAGCCCCTCATCCGACCCTTCGGGCCACCTTCTCCCCGTGAAAAACGGGGAGAAGGAAAAGGGGGTGATCATCCTGCCCTAGTGAAATTGTTGATTTCAAATGCAAGTAAACCCGCTCTTACTTCCCCTCGCCCATTTTTCACGGGGAGAGGGTGCCAGCGCAGCTGACGGGTGAGGGGCTTCTCAACTTTTGCGATGCTTTTGGTTTGGTTCGTCCAAGCCGAACCAACGAGCACTTCAATATTTGACACTCAGCAGCTTTGCCAAACCCTCATTGCAATTTTTCTGGGTCGGTTTTCGATCCAAATTTCAAAGTATGATGGTAAATTTTGATAATTTCTTCTGTATGCTCGGATAGATTTGGTTCTAACGCACAACTAGAAATCGTGCCCGCTATTTCTGATGCCATGTTGGGATCACGCCCGCGACGTTCATTTGCCAGGCCACTTAAAACGATATGAAGTCCTTTGAATCTATCTTCTAATCTTTCAACTTTGCCATTTATGAATTCCGCAAACTCCGAAATTTCAAAGGTCCTTTTTTCTTTCACTGATCTTCCAATCAAAAAGTTGCGAATTGCATTTTGGATATGTCTAGCAAGAATTGGCAATCAGAACCGGTTAGACGAAACTGTTTCCTCACACCAAATGCGCAATCGCATTCGCATAATACTGCGTCACAACATCCTCACCGGCCGCCACCCGATAGCGCCCGTCCACCTCTTCCACGATGTTCCTCAGCACCAGCATTCTAAGCCCCGCCGTAACTGCATAATCCCGGTCGGCGCGGGGGACATGGACGTAAGTTCCGTTTTTTTCCAGCTGTTCCATCAGCGCTAGAACAGCTGATTTAAGTTCGAGTTCGTCAAGGCCTTCAGGATTCGCATTGAGCAAAGCGGTTGCCACTAATGACACCGGCAAAGCCGGTACGTGTCTGCCGACATCGGCCATCAGCCTTTCGCCGAGTTTTTCAATCAGCGCCATGCGTTGGGCATCATCGAGCGCATCTAAACTTTGCACATTGGCGGCGCTAAAAAACGCGGTGAGCGACACCGGCGTGCCAAAGCTGACCGCTGCATAACCGAAGCGGCGCCAGCGCCCGCGCAGGCGCAGGGATAGGCTGTGGCCAAAAAATGTGAGTGTGCGCCATGCGGTTTTCGATGTCGGCTGGCGTTTGGGTTTGCCATCAATTTGCGCAATTAACGTGCGGTCTTCGAGGACGCGGTCGTAATTGAGGCCCACAGGGATGAACACCACATCGCGGCCTCTTGGTTTCCAAGCTGTGACGATGTAAGCCAAAAGTCCGAGTTTGGCCGGTTTCAGAAGCCCGTCGCGGGTCAACCCGCCTTCCGGAAACATCGCTTGCGGCACACCGGCTTCCGTGGCCATTTGCACATAACGCGCGAGCACTTTTCGATACAGCCCGCCGCGTGAATTGCGCCGGATAAAATAAGCGCCCATGAGCCGGATGAGTTGTTGCAGGCCTACCACGCGCGCCCATTCGCCCACCGCATAGGACAGGGCGGTTGAGGTGGAGGCAAGATAAGTGACCAAAATATAATCCATATTGGAGCGGTGGTTCATCACAAAAACCACCGCGGCTTCGGGATCAATTTTTGCCAAAGCCGCGCTGTCGGCATAGCCAAGCCGCACGCGGTAAAGCGAGGTTGCCAGCCATTTGGCAAAGCGCGCACCAATTCGGAAATAGGCGTAGGCATTGAAAGACGGCACAATTTCGCGCGCGTAGGTTTTGGCCTCAAGCAATGCCACGGCGATGGGGATATTCTCATCGCGGGCGTGTTCTTCTGCGGCTTTGAGAACGGCCGGGTCATGGGTGAGACGGTCGATTAGCACCTCACGTTTTGTCATTCTAAATTGGCGAATTTTAATGGGCAGCCGTGTATTGAGCTCATCAATAACGGCATTGACTTTGCGGCGGAAAAACCAGCGCACGGCTGGCGAAAAAATGCGGTCAATAAAGCCGATCAACGCCAATATGAAGACGCATAAAAACAACCAAAACGGAACTGCGATATCTGCCATTTGATGCCCCCGCAGCAGAGTAGCCCAATTCATTGGTAATGGAAGGCCTGTCTCATTTGGCAACGCAACGTGACTCACATTGTGTCATTGCTGCCGCAATTGCACGTTCTGTTAACCATACCGCAGGCCAACCGGGCCTTGCGGGTCAACCAGGGTTTGGCCTGCAAAACACATCCGTTTTGCGAAAAGGCACCCCGAATTTGATGATGATGGAGAGCCTGATGAAAAAGCTCATTCTCACCCTTGGTACACTCACAGGCGGCCTCATGGCGCTTGGTCTTGTGAATGTTGGATTGGTTAATGTTGGATCTGCGGGGTTGGCTGTTGGGCCTGCAATTGCCGCTGAAGAAGCCATCAAACAGATGGATTTCGTCAAGGTGGATGCTGATGCAGATGGCAAAGTGACCGCCGAAGAAGCCCTTGCAGGCGGTTGGGCATGGACGCCTGAGCAGTTTGCCACTGCCGACCGTGACAGCGACGGGTTTTTATCCGCCGATGAGTTTGTGACTGCTACCAAAGCGTAAGCGGTGACAAAGCCCCCGGCCGGTTCATGCCCCACACGGGCCGGACGGGGGTGTTAGGGGTGCAGTAATCCCCGTTGGCAGCATTTGAACTTAGGTCATTTTTGAATTAGTGTTTTCCGTGAAGCAAAATCTCTGCGGCTAATTATCAAATATGTCCGATGATACTAGGACTGGCACTGATTGGACATCTAATGAGGTCAACACTTGTGTTGATGCCTACTTTGATTTGTTTGCAAAACAGCTTGATGGAACAGGTGTCATTAAATCTCAATTCTACAAAAGCTTAGCAGAACAAATTGGTCGATCTCACAAATCCATCGAATGGAAGTTTCAAAACATATCAGCTGTTTTGGATGAGATGGGACTTGATTGGGCAAAGGGCCTCACGCCAGCCAGAAATTTTCAAAAATCCTTAGCTGATAGTATTGCAATAAGACTTCCAACATTTCTTGGAAAAGCAAATGGCCTGATGAATTCAGGTCTTGAGGATGCCGAAGCGTTGTATGTTGAAGCTGCTCCAGAACGGGCAACGCGAGTAAGTGATTTACCATCATATATGAGGGACTTGATCGCCAAGTTTGATCCTATTGAGCGTGACAAAGCGAATTCAGCCCTTGGGAAAGCTGGTGAACGTTTGGCATTTCAACACGAGCGCACAGTGTTAAGTGCTGCAGACCGTCCGGACTTGGCGAGAAAAGTGCGATGGGTTTCCCAAGAAGATGGTGATGGGGCCGGTTACGATATTTTAAGTTATGAACCTGACGGGCAAGTAAAATTCGTTGAAGTAAAAACGACTGTTGGAAATAACAGAACGCCATTTTTTATTTCCAGGAACGAATTCAATTTTTCGCAAGCCGAAACAAAGCGATTTAGGCTATTTAGGATTTATGATTTCCGGAGAACACCCAGAGCGTTTGAACTACCCGGAGATTTGAACAATTTTGTAAGAATTAGCGCAGAAAGTTATCGCGCAGACTTTCATGCATAACCACCCCTCCTGACAAACCCTGTCAGCAGCGCCCCTTTGTTTCCCCGCCAACTCCGCCTATATCCCGTGCATGGCAAAAACACCTTCCAATTCGTTTGATGATCTCGATGGCTTTGACGAGGCTCCGCAGCCTGCACTAACGGGCACGCCGCTTAAAGGCGGTATTGCCGATTGGGCGGCGCAGTTGGAGCTCGAGGCTTTGCAAGATGTGCGCAAGGCACGCAAAGAAGAGACACGGCAGATACGGTCTTCGGCTGGTTTACATCGTGTGAAAGTGGAGATTGCGGCGCAGAAGGCGCGTGCGAAGGAAGATACCCCCACCCCTAACCCCTCCCCTCAGGTGGGAGGGGGACAGACTGGAACTGTTTCTAAACCTGCTAAAAAGACCCCGAAAAAAGACGATAAAACCTACGATGTCGGTTCAAAACGCACCGGCGGCGGCACGTCGATTGGGGGCACGAATGATCCGCGTGAGCGGGCGGCGGCGGGGCTGAACCCGGTTGCTGGGTTGGATGTGAATTTGGAGGAGGCCGAAGCGCTGCTTTCTACCTCCGGTGTGACGGCGACCGTTGACGCCCTTAAAGCCCTTTTGGAAACCGGCAATCCGCTGTTGAAAGATGTTGACCTTTGGGTTCCGCACCGGCCGTCGCGCCCTGCCAAATCTGAGGGCGGCATTAAGTTCCGTATGAATTCCAGCTTTCAACCTGCGGGCGACCAGCCGGTGGCAATTGATGAATTGGTGGGCGGGCTGAATGATGGCGAGCGCAGCCAGGTTTTGCTCGGCGTCACTGGTTCCGGCAAGACGTTTACCATGGCGCAGGTGATTGAGCGCACGCAGCGGCCTGCGCTGATTCTCGCGCCGAACAAAACGTTGGCGGCTCAGCTTTATGGCGAGTTCAAAGGGTTTTTCCCCGATAATGCGGTTGAGTATTTCGTGTCGTATTACGACTATTACCAACCTGAAGCTTACGTTCCGCGCACCGATACGTTCATTGAAAAAGAAAGCTCGATTAACGAACAACTCGACCGCCTGCGCCACTCGGCGCCGCGCTCGCTGCTGGAGCGGGACGACGCAATTATTGTGGCGTCTGTGTCGTGCATCTACGGTATAGGTTCGGTTGAAACCTATACCGCGATGACGTTTCAAATCGCGGTCGGTGACCGCATCGACCAGCGCGCTTTGCTGGCTGATCTAGTGGCGCAGCAATATAAACGCCGTGAGATGGATTTTCAGCGCGGTTCGTTCCGCGTGCGTGGCGATACGATTGAATTGTTCCCCGCCCACTTGGAAGATTGCGCATGGCGTTTCACCATGTTTGGCGATGAAGTGGAGGCAATCACTGAATTTGACCCGCTTACCGGCGCGAAAACCGGCGATATGAAATCAGTCAAAATCTATGCCAATTCGCATTATGTCACGCCGCGCCCGACGCTGAACCAAGCAACCAAGTCGATCAAGGAAGAGCTGCAAATCCGGCTTGCAGAACTTGAAAAAATGGGCCGCCTGCTGGAGGCGCAACGTTTGGCGCAGCGCACGCAATATGATCTCGAAATGCTGGAAGCGACGGGCTCCTGCGCCGGCATCGAGAACTATTCGCGCTATCTGACAGGCCGCCGCCCGGGCGATCCGCCGCCGACACTATTTGAATATATCCCGGATAATGCGATTGTTTTCATCGATGAGAGCCACGTCACCGTGCCGCAAATCGGCGCGATGTATAAGGGTGACTTTAGGCGCAAAGCGACGCTGGCTGAATATGGTTTCCGGCTGCCATCGTGCCTCGATAATAGGCCATTGCGATTTGAGGAATGGGATGCCATGCGCCCGCAAACGGTTGCGGTTTCTGCGACCCCCGCCAATTGGGAAATGGAGCAGGCCGGCGGTGTGTTTGCCGAACAGGTGATCCGCCCGACTGGCCTCATCGACCCCGAAGTCGAAGTGCGGCCTGCTAAAAGCCAGGTCGATGATGTGCTCGGCGAAATTCGCGTCATCAATGATATGGGCTACCGCACGCTGGTGACTGTGCTGACCAAACGCATGGCCGAAGACCTCACCGAATATCTGCACGAGCAGGGCATACGGGTCAGGTATATGCACTCTGACATTGATACGCTGGAGCGCATTGAAATCCTGCGCGATTTGCGGCTTGGGGCGTTTGATGTGCTGGTTGGTATCAACCTTTTGCGCGAGGGTCTCGACATTCCTGAATGCGGATTGGTGGCGATTTTGGATGCCGACAAGGAAGGGTTCCTGCGTTCGGAAACCTCACTTGTGCAAACTATCGGCCGCGCCGCGCGCAACGTTGATGGCCGCGTTATCCTCTATGCTGACCGCATTACCGGTTCGATGACGCGGGCGATGGAAGAAACCACCCGCCGCCGCGCCAAGCAGAACGCTTATAACGAGGCCCACGGCATCACGCCTCAGTCTGTGAAAGCCAATATCGCCGATATTCTCAACAGCCCGTTTGAGAGCGACCATGTGCGCGTGGACATCACTTCGCGCGG
>JANOPZ010000135.1:0-24410 GCA_031422195.1 Limoniibacter sp.
GTTTACGTGGGCCGCCTATTCGCTATCATCGCGCAGGTTTGCAGACGTGCCAACGGATGCTGTTGTCATTTATTGTGCAGCAACCGCCGTTCTATCCTTGCTTTGCCATTTTATATTTGAAGTGACGGTTTGGCCAGAAACCTGGTTACAATGGGCGGCGATTGTGGCGCTGGGTATCGGGCCACTCGGAATTGGTTTTTTCACGTGGGATATTGGCTGCAAAAACGGCGATATCCAGATTTTGGGCGCGTCAAGCTATGCGGCGCCACTGCTTTCAACTTTGGTTTTGATTGTGGCTGGCGTGACCGAGCCGACTTGGATTATCTTTGGCGCGTGCTTGCTAATCACGTTTGGCGCTGTGATTGCAGCCAAGGATATGATTTTCAAAACAACTTAGGCTGTTCCAACCGGTTTGTTCAAAGGCAAATCTGCACCCGGACGCCATTCGGGTGCGGCCAATACAAATTTTGAAAATTCAAAGCCCGGCGCAACCGTGCAGCCAACCAATGTCCATGCGCCAAGGCTGGTGGCAGTTTGCCAATAATTGGCCGGCACCACAATTTGTGGGTGTTCACCGGCCAGTACATTGGAGCCAAGGCGGCTGCTGGTGGCATCAATGCCATTGGCACTTTGAGATAATGCTAACGGCGCACCGGCATGCCAGTGCCAAATTTCAACCGCGTCTGTTACGCGGTGCCAATGCGAGGTTTCACCGGCCTGTAACAAAAAATAAATCGCCGTTGATAAAGGCCTGCCGCCATCGGTGCGCAGATCGCGGAACGTTTCCACATAGTGACCGCCCTCAGGATGGGGCTGCATGTGTAAGGCTTTTATAATGGTTCGCGCGGTTTCGAAATTCTGTTCCATTGCCAAATCTCAAAAATTATTTTTTCGGGAACGCAGTTCAGTAAATACGTCCAGGTCGCTGGCGTTTTCCATGCCCAGATGCGCACGGATGGCGGCATCATTGGGGCGCAAAAACGGGTTGGTCGCAAGCTCTTGCGCCAAGGACACCGGCACGGTGGGTTTGCCCTGATCGCGCAACAATTTCACCTGACCGGCACGGGCCTGCAAATCTAAATTGTTTTCGTCCACGCTCAATGCAAAGCGGGCGTTTGATGCGGTATACTCATGGCCGCAATAAATTTTTGTAGAGGCTGGCAACACCATGAGGCGCTGCATTGATGCCCACATCATTTCGGGAGTGCCATCGAAAATGCGTCCGCAACCCAAAGAAAATAAGCTGTCGGCGGTAAATACTGCTTTGGCGGCGGGGATATAATAACTGATACAGGCGTTGGTATGGCCCGGCGTATCGATAATTTCGATTTCAATTGAGCCGAGCTTCAGTTTGTCACCGCCTTTGACGGTCTGATCAATACCAGGGATCAAGTCTTGATCACCTTCCGGCCCGATAATTTTGCAGCCAAACGCCGCTTTCAGCGCCAGATTGGCTTCCACATGGTCTGGATGTTTATGGGTGGTGAGAATGGTATCAAGCGTCCAGCCTTTTGCGGTCAGTGCCGCTCGAATGGCAGATTCTTCGGGTGCATCAATTGAAATCGTGGTGTTCGACGCTTTGTCATGGACCAGCACACCAAAATTATCATCGCGGGCGGTGAATAGTTCAATTTCGATAGGCAATGGAGTATCTCCGGTTCGGGCAGGGCATAGGCTGCGGGCGCGAGTTTGTCACGTCAGCAATAAACTTGTTTCCGATAAACCTATCATCTTGAGAAGCGCGTCAATGGCGCGTCGCTATGGCCGAAGGGAAGTACAGATTTCACAGGCTTTGCCTTTTGACACAATGTCAACGGAATGGCACCCGCTGCTGTTGCTGAATCCAAACCGGCCTCCTACATTGGCCTCATGTCTTGCGATATTGTTGCCCTTCGTGCGTTTTATGGTTCAGTTGCTGGTAAGCTGGCTGAAAAATCCCTTGGCCTTGCGCTGCAAAAATTTATCAAACCTTTCGTCGGTCAACGTGTTTTAGGCTTTGGCTATGCTACGCCATGGCTGGATATGGTGGGGGCGCAGGCTGAGCGTACGCTTGCGTTTATGCCCGCTGCGCAAGGCGCTTATCCGTGGCCGGTAAAAGAACCCACGCGGACAGCATTGGTTTTTGAAGAAGATTTGCCACTGCCAGATGCCGCCGTTGACACGGTATTGATGGTGCACGCCTTGGAGCATGCCCAAAGCCCACGGGATACTTTGGCCGAGTTTTGGCGGGTGCTGTCGCCCAACGGTCGCTTGATCATTGTTGTTCCCAGTCGCCGCGGCCTGTGGGCACGGTTTGAACACACGCCGTTTGGTACCGGCCAGCCTTACTCCATGGGGCAAATGAAAGCGCTATTGCGCGATGCCGGGTTTTCGATCGAGGAAACGGGTGAGGCACTGCACAGCCCGCCGTTCAAACGGCGCGCATTTATGAGATTCTGGACGCCCTTTGAAAGCGCAGGCCAACGGCTTTGGCCGGTGTTTGCAGGCGTGTTGATTGTAGAAGCACGCAAACGCGTGTTTCAAGGTATTGCCGTTATTCCCAAAAAATCAAGGCGGGTGTTTGTGCCGGTGTTGGCACCGCAAGGTTACGGGCGGGATAAAGAATAACTGCTCCACTCGACAGTTTTGAAACCGGGCGATAAGGCATGAGACGTGTTTTCAAGGAGCATAACCATGCCTAATCATCCTCAGCCCAACGCCGGTATTATGGATATTGCGGCTTATGTGCCGGGGCGGGAGCATGTGGACGGCGTTGCTAAGGTTTATAAGCTTTCTTCCAATGAAACGCCTATTGGGCCAAGCCCGAAAGCCATTGCAGCAGTTAATGCGTTGATTGAAGGGCGCTTGGCGCTTTACCCAGATGGGCAATCCAATGCGTTAAAGCAGGCGATTGCAACGGCTTATGGCCTTAACCCCGCCAATATTGTTTGTTCAAACGGCTCTGATGAATTGCTCGGCCTCATTGCGCAGACCTATTTGGGTGCCGGTGATGAGGCGATTTACACCGAGCATGGGTTTTTGGTATATAAAATCCAGATTATGGCCGCTGGCGCAATGCCGGTTGTGGTCAAAGAAACAGACCATACCGCCAATGTTGATGCGATTTTGGCGGCGGTAACGCCAAAAACAAAAGCCGTGTTTTTAGCCAACCCGAACAATCCAACAGGGACATATATTTCTGTGTCAGAAGTTCGGCGTTTGCATGCGGGCTTGCCAAGCCATGTGCTGCTGGTGCTGGATGCGGCCTATGCTGAATATGTGCGGCGCAATGATTATGAGGCGGGTGTGGAACTCGTATCGTCATTTGATAATGTGGTGATGACGCGGACGTTTTCAAAAATTCACGGATTGGCGGCATTACGCATTGGCTGGATGTATGCGCCGCAGCATGTGTGCGATGCCATTAACCGCGTGCGCGGGCCGTTCAACGTCAATGCATTAGCAATCGCTGCGGGTGCGGCAGCCATTGGCGACAAGGCACACCAAGATCGAGCCATCGCGAATAATGATGTTTGGCTGGAACGGGCAAGCCGTGAGCTGGAAGCCGCCGGTTTGCGGGTAACGCCTTCGGTGGGTAATTTTGTGCTTCTCCATTTTCCAGATGAGCCTTCAAAAAGCGCAGCACTAGCCGATGCGTTTTTACTGTCGCGCGGCTTTGTTTTGCGGCGTGTCACGGCTTATGGCATGCCGAATGCGCTGCGCCTGACCATTGGCGGCGAAGAAGCAATGTTGGGCGTTCTGACGGCCATAAAAGAGTTTCTCAATGGCTGAAATTCCGCGTTTTGAAACCATTGCCCTGATCGGCATCGGGCTAATCGGCTCATCCTTGGCGCGCGTGACTAAGGCGCGCGGGCTGGCAAAGCGCGTGGTGATTTCGACGCGTAGTGCAGTAACGCTAGAGCGGGCCAAGGAACTTGGCCTTGGTGATGCCTATGAGGCGGACGCTGGCAAGGCAGTTGAAGGCGCTGATCTGGTCATTGTGTCGGTGCCGGTTGGTGCATCAGGCGCCGTGGCAGAAGCGATTGGCCCGCATTTGAAGGCTGGCGCGGTGGTGACCGATGTTGGCTCAACCAAACGTTCTGTGATCAACCAAATGCAGCCATTTTTGCCCAGCGCCGTTCATTTCATTCCAGGGCACCCGATTGCAGGAACTGAGTATTCAGGACCGGATGCAGGGTTTGAAACTTTGTTTGACGGGCGCTGGTTGATTTTAACGCCATTGCCGGACTCAAATGCTGAGGCCGTCGCAAGGCTGACCGCGTTTTGGCAAGGTTGTGGCTCAAATGTGGATTTGATGGACCCTGATCATCATGACACAGTTCTGGCGATCACCAGCCATTTGCCACATATTATTGCCTATAATATTGTCGGCACGGCAGATGATCTGGCGAGTGATGTGAAATCTGAAGTGATTAAATATTCCGGATCTGGTTTTCGTGATTTTACGCGATTGGCAGCATCTGACCCGGTGATGTGGCGCGATGTATGTCTGCATAACCGCGAAGCAATTTTGGATATGCTGGGGCGGTTTTCAGAGGATTTAACCGCACTGCGCCGCGCTATTCGCAGGGGTGAGGGCGACACATTGCTGGATTTGTTTACCCGTACGCGCGCTATCCGCCGTACGATTGTTGAAACTGGCCAAGATACCGCCGATGCTGATTTTGGACGGCATACCAAGAAAAACTAAATCGCTGGAATTGTTCCAAGTGGTATAAGCCCGATAGAGGCATTTCCATTTGTTATTGTGATGGTAAGATCGATGGTGCCGGTGACTGCCATAGATTTAAGTGTGCTGAGATTATCGATATTGACCCCTATTGCAGCAGCAAGCTTGCCTGCATTTTCAATCAAAGCCTCGGCTTTTTCTGCTTTGAAGTTAAGCTTTGCCGAAAGTAACCCCGTTGTCGAAATCGAAAACGGCCCGCCGATCGTGAGACTGCCGCCATCAACAAAAACCAATTTCAGATTATTGATTTGACCATCATTGCCGCGCAATAGCTCGATTAGTTTGGCTTGGCTTTTTACTGCGGCATCAAAACGTGTTGCGCCTGAAATAGCGGCATCGCCCGATAGGCTGAAAACGGGTGCGTCTTTGATTTTTGCGACGTCGATGTTTGAGGCAAGGTCAATTTGATTATTATCGCCTTTGCGCATGTAAAACGCGGCCAATGCTGCTTGGCCCATTTTAAGTGATGGCGCAGCTGTTTCAACGAAAATTGGCTCTTTCACTTCGAGTGAAAAACGGTCCGGCAGGCCGTCAAAACCGGTGATGGACGCGTGAGCAAGTGTCCAGTTTATTGTCAGCGGTTGAATGTTTTTTGCAGAAAAATCGAGTGGGCCATCAAGTTCGGCGATGATACGGGTTGGTTGATAGACCTGGGCCGCGCTGCGAAAAGCACCCGCTTCAATTTTCAGCCCGTTTGCAGCATCCGAAAAACCGGTTTTGTTGCAGGATAGGCCGATGCGAAACGGATAGCCCCTTGCGGTTGGTTCTGTGCAAGCAATATTCTGACCTTTAAGTGCCGCCTCGCCGATGGCGGTTTCAACGCCTTTGACCACTTGATTGCCAAACCAAAACCAAGCTCCGGTATAGGCGATGGTCGCTAAAAAAATCGCCGCCATCAGCATCTGAATTCTGAAGGTGTAGTTTGGAACGACCGGCGCCGGAACCGGCATGGCCTCAAACTCGAATTCAGCGCTGTTGTCGGTAATGTCAATCTTGTTTTGGTTTGGCGTCTCAGGCATGTCTGGCATTCTGATTTTGCGGATAAGGCTATGAACAGTGATATGGGTGATTTGTGGGTGTTTGGCTATGGCTCGCTGATGTGGCGGCCTGGTTTTGACGCCGTTGAAACCACATCGGCAAAATTGTCAGGCTTTCACCGTGCTTTGTGTGTGCATTCCTATGTGCATCGCGGCACGCGGGAGCGTTCGGGATTGGTGCTGGGGCTTGACCGTGGCGGCTCTTGCAAAGGCATTGCGTTTCGGGTGTTGGCTGAAAAGCGGGATCATGTGTTGACTTATCTGAGAGCGCGCGAGCTGGTCACGAATGTGTATCGCGAACGCTTTGCCAGTGTGGCGCTGGACGATGGACGAAACGTCAGCGCGGTAACGTATGTTGTGGACCGGAACCACGTGCAATATGCTGCGAACTTAAATGAAGATGATGCAGCACAGATTGTGGCTCGTGCAGCAGGGATCAGCGGCACCAACCCTGATTATGTTGCAAGCACGGTTCAACATTTGCGGCAGATGAAAATCCATGATTCATTGCTGGAGGGTATTGTCAAACGGCTTCAGCTTTTGGGCTGAAAGCCGAGCTCTTTAAGGCGTTTAATGGCTGTATCGGCCAAGGGCGGCGGGTTGGGTTGCGAAGCGCCTTCAATCAATAACGCATCGCACCGGGCTTCTAATTCGCTAACAAGCCGTTTGAACATTTCATCGCGTTTCAATCCTGCAGGGATCGGCGGCAAGAACTCCACCGTCATTTTTCCGGGGTAGCGTAGAAATTTGCGGCGTGGCCAAAACATTCCGGCATTATGAGCAATGGGCACGACAGGCAGGCCCGTTGCTTCATAAATCATGGATACGCCTTGCTTATAGGCTGGCTCATCGCCCGGCGAGCGCCGTGTGCCTTCAGGATAAATCAAAATTTGGCGCCCATCTTTTTTGGCGCGATTGGCGCCGGCATTCACCTGTTTACGCGCCTCTTCCCGGCTGGCGCGGTCAATTGCGATCATATCCATTTTTGCTAAAAACTGGCCAAAGAGCGGCACCCCCATCAAGACACGTTTCAAAATTAAAACCGGGTCTTTTAGATAAGGCAAAATCACAAATGTATCCCAGGTCGATTGGTGTTTGGCGGCAATGATACAGGGTCCATCGGGCAGGTTTTCCATGCCCTTAAACTCAACGGTCGTGCCGCAAATCACACGCAACATCCAATTGTTAAAACGTGACCAATTATTGGGAACGAACCAAGCCTTTTTGCGTGACACCGCAAAATAGACCGGGGCTTGAAAAATCATTTGTAAAAACGTGGTGATATAAAACAGCGCGTTAAAAAGCAGTGAGCGCACAATAAGCATAGCAAATATCCAAACAGAGTTGACAGCGTGTTAGCTGAAACCAGACTGCTATAAAAGAGAGGCAGCGTTCAGATTTTTGCCAAATCGCTCTTACCGGGCGCTGTTCCAACCAAATGCCGCACCGAAGTCAGTGTGAATTTCAAATATTCGGTGAGTATAAGGCGAAACGCATCTGGCTGTTCGAGCCATTTCCAATTGCGCAAATCTGAGAGCACCAGCGGGAAGGGCGTAATTTTGACGCTTCCCGCCAGCCTATGCAATTCTTTTTCCGCGCGGGGCATATGGTAATTGCTGGTCACAAGAATGACAGAGGCAAAGCGGTTGGCGCGCAGCCATTTGGCTGATTGCGTGGCATTTCCGATCGTATTTGCAGCGATCTGGTCTAAATCGACACAACAGGCTGCCAGATCGGGTGCGATACCATAGGCTTTTACAATCTGACTTTTGGTGGTCTCCGGATTAACACCACTGATCAGCAGCTTTTTACCTGAACCGCTTTTCAGCAACTCAATTGCTGGTTTCAAGCGATCAGTGCCGCCGGTTAAAACCACAATTGCATCGGCAGCTGGAACCATTTGGGGTTGCGTCATTTGCGTTACAATAAAAGTGAACCACGCAAAACCCAAAAGGAAACCGCCTCCGACCACAAGAACGCTTAGCCGCATAAAAAAACCAACGCGCAGGAACCGGCGCGAGACATGTTTTACAGTTGTGTCTTTCGGTGTTGTCACCGAGGGATAATGCGCGTCAATCATGGCAAAGGAAGGACATATGTAAGTGACCAAAAAGGCCTGTGAAAAACAAGGTGGAACCGACTATTTAGTTTCACCGTCATGTAAGTCTTGAAGAAATGCCGTGACTGTCAACTGGGATGTAAGGCCAGTCAAGGTGGCAATTGCCAAAATCACGAGCAATGTGGCGCTATATCCAGACAGGCCCAGTGAGAATTGTCCGAACAGTGCGGCAGCTTGATCGGCTTCGGGGGCTGCCATATTGGCGTCGCCCCAAAAGCGCAATGCTAAAAACAATAGACTTGCAAGCAATCCGCCCGCGGTTGCGCCCCAAAGACCGATCAGAAAAAAGCGGTGGCGAAACTGTCGCGAGATGAAGCTCTGCTTTGCGCCAACGAAATGCAAGACTTCAATGACATGTCCTGCGCCCGCCATTGCGCCGCGCGTGGCAAACACCACGGTGAGCACGGTTGCAGCCAAAACCAGTATGAAAATGCCGGTTCCAAACAGTGCGGTGGTGCGGGCCATGGTGATCAAGCGGTCAACCCAAGTGCGGTGGCTGTCAAATGAAGCATTGGGAATTTCGCGGGCCACGGTGGCGGCGATTGCTTCAAAATCAGGCGGAGAATTGGGATCAATTGTAACAACAACCAGACGCGGTACAGGGAGCGAATCGATGTCCAATCCTGATCCGAGCCAAGGCTCTAGCAGCCGGGCAGTGGCAGCGCGGTCAACGATTGAGGCTGATGTTATGCCGTCAAAAGTGTCAGCCAGTTGGCGCGCCTTTTCAAGGGCAGCATCCATATCGAAGCCTTCAGCGGGGCGAATTTGAATGGTTGCTTCGCGGGCAATTTGGGTTTGCCATGTTTCAGCTGTGCGGTTGACCAAAATAACCGAGCCGAGCGTCAGGCAGGCTAAAAATGTCATAATGGCGACAACCAAAGTGAGCGCCCGCGATGACACGGTCGTTGACGGCAAAATCGGGTTCGCTTTACCGTCCGGCATGATCCTGCGGAACGATTTGGCGGCCTTTTCGCGGTCAGCACCGGCTCTGCGCAAAAGCTCCTCAATCATAAATCTCAACCCTGTTGTCGTGGATGACCATGCGCCGCGAATCGACCTGTTCCATGAGGCTGAGATCATGGGTGGCAATCACAACAGCGGTGCCAAGCTTGTTGAGTTCAATAAAGAGTTTCAACAAACGCCGCGCCAATGGCGGGTCAACGTTGCCGGTTGGCTCGTCTGCCAGCAGCACCGAGGGTTGCTCTATCAAAGCGCGGGCAATGGACACACGCTGCTTTTCGCCGCCTGATAACACTGGCGGATAAACGTGCATCCGGTCGCCAAGACCAACCCAATCGAGTAAATCGCGCACATCAGCCTTGTAACTTGCTTCTTCCCGCCCGCGCACACGGAGCGGCAGCGCAACGTTTTCAAATGTTGTCAGGTGGTCGAGCAACCTAAAATCTTGAAACACGACGCCGATCTTACGGCGCAGCAGCGGCAAATCACTGCGGCTTATGGTTGACCGGTCACGCCCAAATACCGAAATATTGCCGCGCGTCGGTTTTAGCGACAAAAACAACAGACGAAGCAAAGATGTTTTGCCCGCCCCGGATGGGCCGGTGAGAAACTGGAATGACCGCTCCGGAATATGGAACGAAACATCGCGCAGGATTTCCGGGCCAATGCCATAGCGCAGCCCGACGTTTTCAAACCGGATCACAGGCTTAGCTCCGGCATGGTATTGAACAGGTTGGTTGGCATTAAACGCATAGTTCGGTTTGCGGGGCTTATGGTTAACGCAATCTTAAGACCGCCTGCGATAATCATCAAAATTGATCTAGCTTTGGTTTATGGACGCTTGATGGCACGATTGGCACAAACACCAGACAAAAAACCTTTTGGTTTTGAGGAACGGTTTGAAAACCGCGAGCGGGTGCTCGATGCCGATTTTGAAACAGTTGTTGCAGACCCGCAGCCAAAAAAAAGCACGGCTCCCTTGATGCCAGACACTGAACAATCTGATCCCAATGCCCAAAAAGCCGATAAACTTGGTATGTCAGTGTTCGGCAAGAAACCGGCAAAGCCAAAGGTTGACGATAAAATAGCGTTTTATGGTTTTGGCACGATCTTGGTGGCGCTTTCTTTCTGGGTGTCGGGTGGGCACTCTTTGTTTCGCAATGTGGACCCAATGCCGGTTTCAGCCATAAAAGACGCCAAAGGTTCATCTGAAATTGCTGATGCAGCGTGGCGCGTTGTCACTGTTAATGGTCAAAGCGCACTTCATGTTGAAGGCATTGTACGCAATTCGGGGGCGGTTGCCGTGCATGCAAAGCCTATGATTGTCA
This sequence comes from Limoniibacter sp., assembly GCA_031422195.1. Classification (GTDB taxonomy): domain Bacteria; phylum Pseudomonadota; class Alphaproteobacteria; order Rhizobiales; family Rhizobiaceae; genus JALOTE01. Next base: position 10,174 of record JANOPZ010000135.1, read on the forward strand.
CTGTAAAATTAAAGGATGGTGCTGCAAAACGTTATTTGCTTGGGCAAAAGGGGTGGACATTGGGGCCTAGCCAAGAGGTTGTGGTTTCGGGCCGCCTTGACATTGCATCCAGCAACATCGCATCGGTGGTTATCGAGCTCTCAGATTAAACCGGATATTTTATGCCCGTAATCCGCAACCGTAACATCGATGTATTGTTTAGTGCTTCCACGATTGCGCGCCGCAATTTGGAACTGGCCAAAGAAATTTCAAACCACAACACACATGATCTTCTCGTGATCGCGGTTCTCAAAGGCTCGTTTATTTTTGCGGCCGATCTGGTCAGGGCTATGCACGACATCGGGATGGCACCAGAAGTCGAATTCATGATGATTTCAAGTTACGGTAAAGGCACAACCAGCAGCGAATTGAAGTTAACCCGCGATATCGACAGTGATGTTGAAGGCCGCGATGTTTTGTTGATTGATGACATCTTAGAAAGTGGCAAAACGTTGGCTTACGCGCGCGATTTGCTGATGAGCCGTGGTGCAAACTCAGTTCAATTCGCCGTGCTGCTCGACAAATCCGAAGGGCGAAATTCACCCGTAAAAGCTGAATACACCGGCTTTATTTGCCCTGACCATTTTGTGGTCGGGTACGGAATGGATGCAGCCTATGCATTTAGAGAATTGCCATTTGTCGGCGTTGTGACGGGCGACGCGTAATCAGCTTTTGGGCCTCGACGTCAGCATCATATAATTGACAGCGATGTCATTTGAGCGCGACCATTTATCGGTCAGCGGGTTAAATGTGACACCGAGGCGGTCGATAATTGAAACGCCTGTTTGCGCTAATGCAGCCTCAATTTCTTCAGGCCGAACCAGTTTCTCATAGGAATGCGTGCCTTTGGGCAACCAGCCCAAAACATATTCAGCGCCGACGATGGCCAAGGCATAAGCTTTCATAGTGCGGTTGATCGTTGCGATAAACATCAAACCGCCGGGGCGCAGCATTTTTGCGCAGGATTGCAAATAGAGTTCTACATCGGCAACGTGTTCGACGACTTCCATGTTGAGGATGATATCGAAGGTTTCTCCTGCCGCGCTGAGCGCCTCAGATGTCGTGGCGCGATAATCGATCGAAACGCCGCTTTGCGTCGCGTGGAGTTTAGCAACTTCGATGTTGGTGGCTGAAGCGTCAGCCCCCAACACATCCGCGCCAAGGCGGGCCATAGGCTCGCATAGTAAACCGCCGCCACAGCCAATATCCAACAGACGCAGGCCCTCAAAAGGTTTAGCAGTCCGCAAATTACGCCCGAAAGTGGCGCTGACTTGCTCACGGATATAATCGAGCCGTGTCGGGTTGAATTTGTGCAGCGGCCTAAATTTGCCGCGCGGGTCCCACCATTCAGACGCAATCCGCGAAAAGCGGTCAACATCGCTTTGGTCGATGGTGGTGCGGGCAGGGTCGGTCATCGCTTGTCTTCCAATGCTTGATCGCAAAACCATTGTTCCGCCGACGCTTCAAGTCAAGGCTTTACCAGCGCGGCTTGCAGACGCGGGCATGAATGGTTAGACAACCGTCGCGCGCCAGTCTGGCGCATCCAGTAGCTTTATTTCGAAGATTATTATGGCACGTATTGTAATGAAATTCGGCGGAACGTCCGTCGCCACACCTGAACGCATTCATAATGTGGCACGCCACGTGAAGCGGGAAGTTGATGCAGGTCATGAGATCGCCGTTGTGGTTTCTGCGATGTCAGGCAAAACAAACGAGCTTGTTGGTTGGGTTGAAGCCATGCCGAAAATTACCGGCGCCGCATCACCGTTTTATGATGCGCGGGAATATGATGCGGTGGTGGCTTCCGGCGAGCAAGTAACAGCAGGCCTTTTGGCTATTGCGCTGCAATCGATGGGCATTGAAGCGCGGTCTTGGATGGGTTGGCAAATTCCGCTGCGCACGGACACGGCACATGGTGCCGCGCGCATTGATTCCATTGATGGTGCGTTGCTGATTTCCCGTATGGCACAAGGCCAAGTGGCGGTGATTGCCGGTTTCCAAGGTATTGCGCCCGATAATAGAATTGCCACCCTTGGCCGGGGCGGGTCTGATACCAGCGCAGTTGCAATTGCTGCCGCCGTTCAAGCTGACCGCTGCGATATTTATACCGATGTGGACGGTGTTTACACCACCGACCCGCGCATTGAACCTAAAGCCAGACGTTTGGCGAAAGTGGCGTTTGAAGAAATGCTGGAACTGGCGTCTTTGGGTGCAAAAGTGCTTCAAGTACGGTCGGTTGAACTGGCTATGGTGCATAAGGTGCGCACGTTCGTTCGATCATCTTTTGATGACCCTGACGCACCTGGAATGGGCGATGTTTTGAATCCGCCCGGAACTTTGATTTGTGATGAGGATGAGATTGTGGAACAAGAAGTCGTAACGGGCATTGCTTACGCCAAAGATGAGGCACAGGTCTCGCTGCGCCGTGTTGCAGACCGGCCGGGCGTTGCCGCGGCGGTATTCGTGCCGCTCGCCGACAGCAATATTAATGTCGATATGATTGTTCAGAATATTTCTGAAGATGGCTCTAAAACCGATATGACATTTACGGTGCCCAATGGTGATCTTGCCAAGGCGCTAGCTGTGATTGAAGCGGCGCGTGACACAATTGCTTATGAGGCGGTGCAATCTGAGCCGGGCCTGACCAAAGTTTCTGTGGTTGGTATTGGCATGCGCAGTCATGCCGGTGTTGCTGCAACGGCGTTTAAGGCTTTGTCGCAAAAGGGCATTAACATCCGGGCGATCACGACCTCTGAGATAAAAATCTCAATCCTCATTGATGGTGCCTATACTGAACTTGCAGTGCGCACGCTGCACTCGGTATACGGGTTGGATAAGGCGTGAACCACTTTAACTGATTCTCGCCGCCTGATGTTGTGAGCACGGGAGCGGTGATGCCTGATAAGTCAAACATTGTCGGCCCTCGGGTGCTTTTAAGGCGATTGCGCGCGCTTATGACCGAGCAAATGGGCCCGCAAGACCGGCTCGACCGGATTGTGTTTGAAATTGCAGAACAAATGGTATGCGAAGTGTGCTCGGTTTATGTGCTGCGCGCTGACGGCAATCTCGAACTTTATGCAACACAAGGCCTTAATAAAGAAGCGGTTCACCGTTCGCAATTGAAATTGGGCGAAGGTCTCGTTGGCACCATTGCTGCAAGCAATCGCGGTTTGAACCTATCAGATGCCCAAAACCACCCGGCTTTTGCCTATTTGCCCGAAACCGGCGAAGAAATTTACAACTCATTTTTGGGCGTTCCTTTGCTGCGTGCCGGGCGCACGCTTGGCGTGGTGGTTATTCAAAACAAAACAAAAACCCACGTTTATGACGAATATGAAGTTGAGGCCTTGGAAACAGTGGCCATGGTGTTGGGCGAGCTTGTCGCATCCGGCAGCCTGTCAGGGCTGCAAACATCCGGCCTTGAACTTGATCTGAAAATGCCGGTCACGATCCATGGCTCCGGCTATAATGAAGGCGTTGGCCTTGGTCATATTGTGCTGCACGATCCGCGTGTGGTGGTGACCAATCTTTTTGCTGAAGACAGCGAAAATGAAGTGGAACGGCTTGAAAGCGCGCTAAAGTCTTTGCGCAACGCCATCGATGATATGCTTGCGCGCCGCGATGTGGATTTTGAAGGTGAACACCGCGCTGTTTTGGAAGCCTACCGCATGTTTGCCCATGATAAGGGCTGGGTGCGGCGGATGGAAGAAGCGATCCGTAATGGTTTGACCGCTGAAGCGGCCGTTGAAAAAGTGCAAGCCGACATGCGCTCCCGTATGAGCCAAATGGCTGACCCTTATTTGCGCGAGCGGCTTTCTGATTTTGATGATTTGGCCAACAGGTTGATGCGGCAACTCGCGGGCGGCGCTGCTGGGGCCATGGGCCAATTGCCGAAAGACGGCATTATTGTTGCGCGCACAATGGGTGCAGCGGAATTGTTGGATTATCCGCGTGAAAACATTCGCGGGTTGGTTTTGGAGGAAGGGTCTGCCACCAGCCATGTGGTGATTGTGGCCCGCGCTATGGGTGTGCCGGTTTTAGGCCAGGCCAAGGGCATTGTGTCCATGTCTGAAGCGGGCGACGCTATTATTGTCGATGGTGAAGAAGGTGTTGCGCATTTGCGCCCTGTTTCCAATGTGGAAGCCGCCTATGCTGAAAAAGTGCGGTTCCGCGCCAACCGGCAAAAACTTTATAAGTCACTGCGAAATGCCCCCAATGTCACCGCTGACGGAGAAGCTTTCACATTGATGATGAACGCGGGTTTGCTGGTGGATTTGCCGCAGCTTGAAGAATCCGGTGCTGAAGGTATTGGGCTTTTCAGAACAGAACTGCAGTTTATGGTGGCTTCAGCGTTTCCGCGCGCCGAAGTGCAGGAACAATTATACCGGCAAGTGATCAGCGCTGCCGGGTCAAAGCCGGTAACCTTCCGCACACTGGATATCGGGGGTGACAAAGCGCTGCCTTATATGCGGGTCGATACCACCGAGGAGAACCCCGCTTTGGGTTTAAGGGCAGTGCGTTTGACATTAGAGCGGCCTGCTTTGCTACGAACGCAAATGCGCGCACTTTTGAAAGCTTCCGGCGGGCGGGAACTGCGTGTGATGTTGCCCATGGTAACGGAGCTGTCTGAGATTACAGAAAGTCGCAAAATCATTCAAAAAGAAGTGCAGCATTTATCGCGTCATGCCCACGATCTGCCGACAAGTTTGAAACTCGGTGCAATGCTGGAAGTGCCGGTGTTGCTGCATAATCTCGATGGGTTGATGAAAGCTGTGGATTTTGTTTCAGTGGGATCAAATGATTTGTTTCAGTTTATGATGGCCGTTGACCGTGGCAACGCCGCATTGGCCAAGCGCTATGATATGCTGACGCCTGCGTTTTTGCGCGCACTTCGCATGATCGTGCGGGCGGGTAAAACCCATGGAACGCCGGTGACATTGTGCGGTGAAATGGCAAGCCGCACCATTCCGGCGTTGGCGTTGTTTGCGATTGGATATCGCAGCATTTCATTATCGGCTTCAGCCATTGGCCCGATCAAAGCCATGCTGCGGGAAGTGCGTTTGGCGGAGTTAAGCGAAATTGTGAATGCGGCACTCGACCGTGGCGAAGCGCCGGATATCCGCAAATTACTCAATGATTATGCTGCCGCGCGCAGCCTTCCGGTTTGATATGACCAATATTCCAGCAGCCCGAATGGACCAGATGGTCAAGCGCTTTGATGTCATTGAAGCGCAAATGGGTGCGGGGCCAAGCCCTGAAGCCTACGTTAAACTTGCCGGAGAATATGCGGCGCTCAAAGATATTGCGACAAGCATTCGCGCGTTTCGCGGGCTTGAAGCTGAAATCGCAGGCCTTAAAGCGATGATTGCTGACAAAGCCGGCGACGCGGAAATGCGCGAACTGGCCGAGATGGAATTGCCGGACACTGAGACAAAATTGGAAACGCAGGCGCAGGTGGTGCGTTTGCTATTATTGCCGCGTGATGAGGCTGATGCGCGCAGTGCCATTTTAGAAATTCGCGCTGGAACGGGCGGGGCGGAAGCGGCTTTGTTCGCCGGGAATCTGTTTCGAATGTATGAGCGATATGCTTCGTTGCTGGGTTGGAAAGTGGAACTGGTTTCTGCCAGTGAGGGCGAGTCGGGCGGGTTCAAAGAGATTATTGCTTCCGTCACCGGGCCAAATGTATTTTCAAAACTCAAGTTTGAATCCGGAGTGCACCGCGTTCAGCGGGTGCCGGACACCGAAGGCAGCGGGCGTATCCATACGTCTGCTGCAACTGTCGCGGTTTTGCCGGAAGCAGAAGAGGTTGATATTGAGATTAAGGCCGAAGATATCCGTATTGACACAATGCGGGCATCGGGCGCGGGCGGCCAGCATGTTAACACAACCGATTCTGCGGTACGTATTACGCATTTGCCGACCGGTATTATGGTGGTTTCGGCTGAAAAATCTCAGCACCAAAACCGCGCCAATGCGATGAAAGCGCTGCGTGCAAGGCTCTATGATATGGAGCGCACCAAGCTGGCCAATGAGCGCTCAGAGTCGCGCAAATCGCAAGTGGGTTCAGGTGATCGGTCTGAGCGCATCCGCACCTATAATTTTCCGCAGGGCCGTGTAACGGATCACCGGATTAATTTGACGCTGTATAAGCTCGACCGGGTAATTGAAGGCGAAATGGACGAGCTGATTGAAGCACTTATTGCTGATCACCAAGCGACACTCTTGGCCGAAGGCGGCAATTGAAAGTGGTGGCTGATTTACCGCAAAAGCTTGATGCTGCGGTACGGTCTGTTGCCGCTCAATTGGCTATTGCTGGAATTGAGCCGGCATTCACCGAAGCGCGGTTGATATTTGAGCTGGCGGGTTTCGAGCGTATGGCATTGCTCAAAGCGCCGGATAAGCTGTTAAGTGAGGCACAAACCACCATCATTAAAACGGCTTTGCAGCAACGTGTTTCGGGTCGTCCGGTGGCGCGTATGCGGGGCTGGTCAATGTTGGACGGGCGGCGGTTTGAGCTGTCGCCAGACACGCTTGAACCGCGCGATGACACGCTGACGCTGATTGATTCAGTCACTGATTTTGTGCGGCAGACGCCCAAATGCCGGATTTTAGATATTGGCACTGGCACCGGGGTAATTGCGCTTACACTGCTGGCCAGAGTGGCAGATGCTTCCGCATTGGCAACGGATGTTTCGCCAGGGGCCTTAAAAATTGCGATGGGCAATGCGCAATATTTGCAATTGATAGACCGGTTTCAAACGCAACTAGCCGATATGTTGGACGGTGTTTCGGGCCAGTTTGATCTGGTTATTTCCAATCCGCCCTATATTGCCAGCGCCGAAATTGATGGTTTGGAGCGTGAGGTGCGCGAGCATGACCCATTGATCGCTTTGGACGGAGGGCCTGATGGGTTGACGTTTTACCGGGCAATTGCGGAAACGAGCGGTGCTTTGCTCGCATTAAAAGGTCAAGTTGCCGTTGAAATCGGTTTTGATCAACGGACAAGTGTTGCCGCGGTGTTTTTACAATCGGGTTTTGAAGAACATTCCTTTCACAAGGATGTGGGCGGCAGGCCAAGGGCTTTGGTATTTACAAAAGGCTAAAATCATTTGTTGACAGATTTGCCGTATTGCCAGCGGGGCTTGGCAAGACGTTGTAAAGCGGCTAATGATTGTGGTGCAGAAGGTCGCCACTTAGGGCAGCACCTGGCTAAACCAAAAAAAACCATTCCGGATGCAGCTGCTACCCACACTTTCGGGAAACAGTGCAACAGAGGCAAGGGCCGCCTGATGATCGACAGGGGTTTATGTTTCAGAGGGCAGGAAACTGCCTGTGTCGCGGGATTTAGCGTCTTTGTCTGATCCAATCAAAAAGATATTTTATCATATGAGACAGTTCTCATGAGACCTGGGCAACAGAATCGCCGCCCTCGCGGCCGCACCAATAATAATGGTGGCTCCAGCAACAGTGGCAGCAGCAATGGCAGTAATAACAATCGCGGCAGGCAGCAAAATCCGCTAGCGCGTTCTTATGAAAGCTCGGGACCAGATGTGAAAATTCGCGGCAACGCGCAGCATGTTGCCGAACGCTATGCACAACTCGCGCGCGACTCTTTGAGTGCTGGCGACCGCGTGATGGCGGAAAACTATTTGCAACATGCCGAGCATTATAACCGGATTATTGCTGCTGCAATGTTGCAGCAAGCCCAGTTTAGCGAACAACAACGCCGCGAGTGGGATGAAGAGGGCACGGAAGGGGAAGGTGAAGACGGCGACGAAAACACTGCTTCTGAATCTTCTGCTGATGCCGCCCAGCCCAGCACGGTTGAAATGGCGCAGCCACACAATGCGGACAGCCAGAACACCAGTCAAAACAACAGCACCCAAAACAACAGCAACCAAAACAACAATCGCGAACGCAATAATTTTCAAAACCGGCAAGATCGGCCGGAACGTCAGCCTCGCCCGGAACGGAATAGCCAGGATCGGAATAGCCAAGATCGGAATAACCAAGAGCGGGGCGAACGTGTAGAGCGGCAGCCGCGTGCAGTGTTTGTTGCTCCGCTTGAGGAAAGCCAACCCATTATTGAGGGCACACCGGCCGAGTTTGCCAGTGAAGAATCAGCGGGTTTGGCGCGTACTTTGGGTTTAGGTGCCAGCCGTGTTGAAAAGCAGGCAATTGAGGCGCAAGTTGCTACCGAGGCAAATGTTGCAGCACCTGATGTTTCAGCTTCTAATGGTGCAGCTTCTGACGCTCCGGCGCCAGATGCAGCGCCGCGCGCGCCGCGTCCTCGCCGTGCACCGCGCAAAACCGTTGAAGCAGCAGTTGCTGTTGAACCTGCGGAAATAACGCAAGAACCCGCAGGCGAGTAAGCAACCAAATCATTTACCGCGTTAATCAAACCCCGTCTTGTTGGCGGGGTTTTTTGTAACCATATGTCTGTATGAAAGGCCCGCCATCACGGGCGCCTTAAAACTTCAGTTCAGTTCGGTGCCGCCAAGCGGGCCGAAAATGGCTAGGAGAATTGACATGAATATTGAGAATTATTCTGAACGGTTGCGCGGGTTTATCCAGAGTGCACAAACGTCCGCACTGGGTGCGGGGCATCAACAATTTTTGCCTGAACATTTGCTCAAAGTTTTAGTCGATGACACTGAAGGCTTGGCATCTGCGCTGATCACCCGCGCCGGCGGGGACGCTGCAAAAGTGCGTCAAGGTGTTGAAGTGGCCTTAAAATCAGTGCCGAGTGTTACCGGCGGCGACGGACAGATTTATCTATCTCAGCCAATTGCTAAGGTATTTGCCCAAGCTGAAACTATGGCGAAAAAAGCTGGCGATACTTTTGTGACCGTGGAGCGCTTGCTAACAGCGCTTGCAATTGAAAAATCGGCAAAAACTGCGCGTATTTTAGAAGCGGCTGGTGTGACTGCAGGAGCCCTCAACACAGCAATCAATGATATTCGCAAAGGCCGCACCGCTGATTCAGCATCGGCTGAACAAAGCTATGATGCTCTTAAGCGTTATGCGCGTGACCTGACTTCAGATGCGCGCGCCGGTAAACTCGACCCGGTTATCGGGCGTGACGAAGAAATTCGAAGAACAATTCAGGTTTTATCGCGGCGCACAAAAAATAATCCGGTTTTAATCGGCGAACCCGGCGTTGGCAAAACCGCCATCGTTGAAGGTTTGGCGTTGCGCATTGTCAACGGCGATGTGCCGGAATCGCTAAAAGATAAAACCCTGATGTCGCTTGATATGGGCGCGCTGATAGCAGGTGCAAAATATCGCGGTGAATTTGAAGAGCGACTGAAAGCTGTGCTGGGTGAGATTATGGCCGCTGAAGGCCAAGTCATCATGTTTATTGATGAAATGCACACAATTGTTGGTGCCGGCAAAGCTGATGGCGCGATGGACGCCTCAAATCTTCTGAAACCAGCATTGGCACGCGGTGATTTGCACTGCGTTGGCGCAACAACGCTGGATGAATATAGAAAGCATGTTGAAAAAGATGCAGCCTTGGCCCGGCGGTTTCAGCCGGTGTTTGTATCAGAGCCGACCGTTGAAGACACAGTTTCGATTTTGCGCGGGCTTAAAGAAAAATACGAGCAGCATCATAAGGTGCGCATTTCAGATTCGGCGTTGGTTTCAGCGGCCGCACTTTCCAACCGCTATATTGCTGACAGGTTTTTGCCCGATAAGGCGATTGATTTAATGGATGAGGCGGCATCGCGTTTGCGGATGCAGGTCGATTCTAAGCCGGAACAGCTTGATGAAATTGACCGCCGCATTTTGCAATTGAAAATTGAACGCGAGGCTTTGAAAAAAGAAACGGATCCGGCCTCAAAAGACCGGCTTTTGAGCTTGGAAAAAGAACTTGTCGCCCTTGAAGAAGAATCCTCGCGCATCACTGCGACATGGGCTTCAGAAAAAGCCAAGCTTGGTTTGGCGGCTGATTTGAAAGGCCAGCTTGAAGATGCCCGCAATCAGCTGGCTATTGCGCAGCGCAAAGGTGAGTTTCAGCGCGCTGGCGAGCTGGCTTATGGCACAATTCCTGATCTTGAACAGAAATTGGCGGCTTCCGAAGCCAATAGTGAAACCGGCGGCATGGTCGAAGAGGTGGTGACGCCTGACCATATTGCAGGTGTGATTTCGCGTTGGACCGGTATTCCCATTGATAAAATGCTGGAAGGTGAGCGTGATAAATTATTGCGCATGGAAGATGAGTTGGCTCGCCGCGTTGTTGGGCAGGGCCCAGCGGCGCAAGCGGTGGCAAAAGCCGTGCGCCGTGCACGTGCCGGTTTGCAAGACCCGAGCCGGCCACTTGGCTCATTTATGTTTTTAGGGCCAACCGGTGTTGGCAAGACCGAACTTACCAAAGCTTTGGCTGATTATTTGTTTGATGATGATAGTGCGATGGTGCGCATCGACATGAGCGAATTCATGGAGAAGCACTCTGTGAGCCGCCTCATCGGCGCGCCTCCGGGCTATGTTGGTTATGATGAAGGCGGGGTTTTGACCGAAGCTGTACGGCGGCGGCCTTATCAGGTTGTGTTGTTCGACGAGATCGAAAAGGCGCATCCCGATGTCTTTAATGTGCTTTTGCAGGTTTTGGATGAGGGCCGCCTAACGGACAGTCAAGGCCGCAAGGTTGATTTCCGCAATACAATTATCATTCTGACGTCAAATCTTGGTGCAGAATATTTGACAGCGCTCGCTGATGGCGAAGACGTACAATCTGTGCGTGAACAAGTGATGGCTGTTGTGAGGGCTTCGTTTAGGCCGGAGTTTTTGAATCGTTTGGATGAAATAGTACTGTTTGATCGACTTCGCCGCGAAGATATGGGCCAAATCGTATCTATTCAAATTAGACGACTGCAAAAACTGCTGGAGACACGCAAAATCAGCATCACGCTTGATGATGAGGCTGTCAGTTGGCTGGCGCAACGCGGCTATGATCCTGCTTATGGGGCCCGGCCTTTGAAACGTGTTATTCAGCGCGAACTGCAAGACCCATTGGCAGAAAAATTGATAGCCGGGGATATTCGCGATGGAGCAGAGGTCACGGTGACTGCGGGCTCTGACCGCTTGATTATCGTCGGGCGGGATGGCGCAATAATTTCAGCAAAGCCGGTAAGTGGCGCGGTTGAAGGCGCAACTGCACGGTTGCACTGATTCAAGTAGGCAGCGGGGGTAACATCCCGCTGTTTTGTGTTTTATCTACAGCGCTGCAATGTTTTTGTTCTCACTGGCCAAAAGCCGATTGATATCGTCGCGAGCGGCTTCAAATTTACGCCGCTCACTTCCGGCAAGGGCTTTGCCTCCGGGCAGGCGGACCCGCATGGAATCTACTTTTGTGTTATTTACGATCAATTCGTAATGAAGATGGGGGCCTGTTGACAGGCCGGTTGAGCCAACAGTCCCTATGACTTGGCCTTGGCGGACTTTGGCCCCTGGCACGACGCCGCGCGCTATTGATGTTTGGTGCGAATATGAGGTTTCATAGCCATTTGCGTGTTTAATGATAGTTTGCTTGCCATACGCTCCAGCCCATCCCGCTTTTTCCACGATACCATTACCGGACGCAACGATAGGTGTTCCGCGTGGGGCAGCCCAATCAGTTCCGGCGTGCAAGCGCATAATACCGAGAATTGGATGCCGCCGCATGCCAAACCCGGAGCGGAATACGCCATTTGGAACCGGGTTCCTTAAAAGAAATTGCTTGGCGCTTTTGCCTTCGGAATCATAAAAATCCACTGTTCCGTCTTCGCTTTCAAAGCGGTAGTATCCGCGGGTGTCGCCACCAAAAGTAGTTGAGGCCATTAACACCACCGAATTGGCCGTGCTGCTTTTTGTTCCGTCAGGATTTGAAAACAGCAACTCAATTCGGTCCCGTGCGCCAACAGGCGTTCTTAGGTCCATTTCAGATGCTAACAGCTGAATCAGTTTTTTTGCCATTGTTTCAGACAGGCCATATGCAAATGAGGCGCGGTAGATAGCATCATAGACTGACGGTAGTTTGCCGGATGAAACACGGCTGCGCACCAAGTCGGAATCATCATCGAGTGTCATCGTCACTGTTTCCGGCTCATTGGCAGGAATGTATTGCAAATTGTCGTCTAAGGCGACGGACGCAACATGGGTGACTCCATTGTAAAGCGAGATACGGCGAATATCGGTGCGATCATCCGTGACAAACGCCGAAATGCGTAACTTCTGCCCCTCTTTCAACTTATCGCCCTGTAAGAGAGTACTTAAGGCTTCTGCGCTGCTTTGAGCGCTTTCGCTTTGTATGCCCGCATCAGTCATAGCCTGCTGCATGGCCTTTGCCGATTTGATATCAATTAAAATCTCTTTGAACTGACCTTCATTTTCGATTGAGGCGGCTGCGCTGCTGACATTTTCAGTGGTGATTTTAACATTAATTGCAGCGATTGCTTCAGCTTCGGTGTCGCCAGTGCCAAATCGTGTTGGATCAACATAATGCAAAGCAGCTATTTGCACTTCGCCAGCGGTTAAATGTGGACTTTGCTCGCGGACCAGTGCCTCTACTTCTTCATCATTGAGTTCGGTTGCTTGGTCGAAAACAACGCCTTCCTCACCGAACGGTGTGGTGCGCAATGCCACGTCACTGTCGATGTCCGCACCATAGAACTGCCCGGGAGCTTCCGAATTTGCGTCTCCGGCGTCTGCGAACACAGCCAAAGCATTAAAGGCCGGATAATTATTGTCTGATGGATAACTCAGCCCAAGCGGAATGCGGACATGCGCCAATTCCACGTTTTTGATTAAGCGACGGTCGCCATCTTCTACAATTGTTGGAACCTCTAATAGCCTGCGGTCGGGCGTTCCGGCTGAAACAACAGGATCATAGAGACGGCCCTCTTTGGTTTGGCTTCCCCCGCTTGTGCGCGGCGCTAACTCTGACTGTTCCAAGATTTCAGGCGGTGTTAAAAGACGTTGGCTGTTATCAAGTGCGATAGAGAACGCGACACTCATCAAACCGCAAGATGCGATGGCAGTGAGAAATGTGCCGGAAAGCCAGCGCTTAGAAACAGCGCGCCTATCGAGCGACGGACGCGTCCCAGCAACCGATATGGGTTGGGCGCGGCCAAGCAGAAGGCGGGGATCAGGGGCAATCGTCACACAAAAATCCAAAAATAGAGAATACGCAGGCTGCTTTTGAACGTTTTCACACTGCGCAGGCTCGAAAATTCTGTCAATTCAAATTGGCAACCGGCAGCGGCAGATATTTATTCACAGGCTTCGTGGTGAGAAAGGTCTAAAATGGGTTTGTGGCGGGTGTATGACATCATATAAAAACGTCATTTATGGCCCTAAACCCCTGAAAAGTCGGTATTTTTTGCATAATGCTGCAAGTGCAAAAATAAATTGAAAAAAGTGAAAATAGTTTGTTGACATATCGCCTATGCCCCGCCTATAAACCGGTCATCGAACGAGGGCGACGCGCCGCTGGCGCAAACAATTCGTCCTAACGAAACTCCAAGAGAGCCGCAATAGCGACACTCTAAGGGTGACAGGCGCAAGCCCAAGCCCGCGACACTGTTTCCGTTTGGTGCACGTGTCTGTTGTTTGAAAATTGAAGATTGTGAAGAAAGAGAAACGTGGACGGCATGTTCCGCTGATTTCTGAAAGTTAGAGGTTAATTCTTCTAAGCGTAGGAAATCACAACAGACATGGCATTTGGCCACGTTTCTGACAGAACCAACGTTTGTGATCGAAGTCGCAAGATTTTGGATCATAAATGATTAGAGTTCTCGTCAATTCAAAATAAGCGTGACCAGCATAAATTGCCAATTTTAAATGTCTCAACTTGAGAGTTTGATCCTGGCTCAGAACGAACGCTGGCGGCAGGCTTAACACATGCAAGTCGAACGCCCCGCAAGGGGAGTGGCAGACGGGTGAGTAACACGTGGGAACGTACCTTTCGGTTCGGAATAACTCAGGGAAACTTGAGCTAATACCGGATACGTCCGCAAGGAGAAAGATTTATTGCCGAAAGATCGGCCCGCGTAGGATTAGCTAGTTGGTGAGGTAATGGCTCACCAAGGCGACGATCCTTAGCTGGTCTGAGAGGATGATCAGCCACACTGGGACTGAGACACGGCCCAGACTCCTACGGGAGGCAGCAGTGGGGAATATTGGACAATGGGCGAAAGCCTGATCCAGCAATGCCGCGT
>JANOPZ010000136.1:0-9360 GCA_031422195.1 Limoniibacter sp.
GATGTCGAGTCGAAGAGCGCTTAGAAATCAAAAGGCTAGACGAAGAATTTTTCGATTAATAACCCCTCACACCAGCCTACTCTGCTCCACCGCAGCTGCAATAAACCCCGCAAACAGCGGATGCGGTTCAAACGGTTTTGACTTCAGCTCCGGGTGGTATTGCACGCCAATAAACCACGCATGGTTGGGGTATTCCACGGTTTCGGGCAGCACGCCGTCGGGGGACATGCCGGCGAAATGCAGTCCGCAGGATTCGAGTTGCTCTTTATAATCAGCATTCACTTCATAGCGGTGGCGGTGGCGCTCGGTGATGTCTGTTGAGCCATACATCGCTGCAATGCGCGAACCGGGGTCAAGTTTGGCCGCATAGGCGCCAAGGCGCATTGTGCCGCCGAGGTCACCTGAGGCTTTGCGCTTTTCGAGCATGTTGCCGCGCAGCCACTCAGTCATCAACCCCACAACCGGCGTGCCCTTGTCGCTGAATTCTGATGATGTTGCGTCGGTAATGCCTGCCAGGGAACGCGCAGCTTCAATCACTGCCATTTGCATGCCGAGGCAAATACCAAAATATGGCACGTTTCGCTCACGCGCAAATTTTGCCGCCAAAATTTTACCTTCCGTACCGCGTTCCCCAAAACCGCCCGGCACCAAAATACCGTCCACTTTTTCAAGGTAAGGCGCAGCGTCTTCGTTTTCAAAGAGTTCTGATTCGATCCACTCGAAATTGACCTTCACGCGGTTGGCCATGCCGCCATGAGCGAGCGCTTCCATGAGGGATTTGTAAGCGTCTTTGAGGCCGGTATATTTGCCGACAATTGCAATCGTCACTTCGCCTTCAGGATTGTGAATGCGGTTCGATACTTCCTGCCAGCGCTCCAGCCGGGGCTTGGGTGCAGGATCAATACCGAAAGCCGCCAGCACTTCGCTGTCGAGGCCTTCTTTGTGATATGACATCGGCACATCATAAATGTGTTTCACATCAAGAGCTTGGATAACAGCGCTTTCGCGTACATTGCAAAACAGCGAAAGTTTCCGGCGCTCTTCCTTGGGTATTTCGCGGTCAGCCCTTACCAGCAAAATATCAGGCGCAATGCCGATGGAGCGCAGTTCTTTCACCGAATGTTGCGTGGGTTTGGTTTTAAGTTCGCCCGCTGCAGGTATCCACGGCATCAGCGTCAGATGGATGTAAACGCATGTGTTGCGCGGTAAATCATTGCCGATCTGGCGGATGCTCTCCAAAAACGGCATCGCTTCAATATCGCCAACAGTGCCGCCGATTTCACAAATGACAAAATCAAATTCATCATTGCCGTGAAGCACGAAGGTTTTAATTTCATTGGTCACATGCGGAATAACTTGAACAGTAGCGCCAAGGTAATCGCCGCGCCGCTCTTTATCGATTATGTTTTTGTAAATGCGGCCAGTCGTTATGTTGTCAGCTTTATTGGCATGGCGGCCGGTAAAGCGTTCATAATGGCCCAGATCAAGGTCGGTTTCCGCACCATCATCAGTGACAAACACTTCGCCATGTTGATAGGGCGACATCGTGCCGGGATCGACGTTGAGATAAGGGTCAAGCTTTTTAATGCGCACGCGGTAACCGCGCGCCTGCAAAAGTGCCCCGAGTGCAGCTGCTGCGATACCTTTACCAAGTGAGGAAACCACGCCGCCGGTGATGAAAACATATCGCGCCATGGAGTTGAAGCCTTAATCAGGGTTGGGCGATTCCGCCAGATAAAAATCAAAACGTTAGAACTTTTCCCAGCCCAAATAAAAACCGCCCCTTGAGGGGGCGGTTCATATTCAGCTCTAAGACGTTAATTGCTTGGAACAGCAGGCACTACTGGAACGGCAGGCACTGCCGGCTTGGCATCGGTGCCAACAGCGCCGCCAATTGCATCAAGAACGCCAGTGCCCTCGCCTTGCGTGGTTGGCACTCTGTCGAGGATATCAGTTGGAGATTCGCCGTAACGGGCGATAACCGACAAAATCAAAGACGTTGCAAAAAACGCAGTTGCCAAAATGGCTGTTGAGCGCGTTAAAGCATTTGCCGCGCCGCGCGCCGACATAAAACCAGAGCCGCCGCCAATACCAAGGCCGCCGCCCTCTGAGCGCTGCAACAAAACAACGCCAACGAGCGCGATAACAATCATCAGATGGATGACAATAATAATAGTTTCCATAAATGCATATTCCAATTTGAGGCTTTCAGCCCAGATTTTATGTGTGCCATACATGCCCGCGCCAAATATGAAAAGCCCGATCATTCAGCTCGACGTGAAATGGGGTTGGTTTATTGTGTGTTCAACCCGTTAAACACCAATGATGCCTAGAAAATCCACGGCCTTAAGGCTGGCGCCGCCGACAAGAGCACCATCAACGTTTGCAACAGCCATAAGCTCACCGGCATTGGCCGGCTTGACGGAGCCGCCATATAAAATGCGCATTTTATATCCTTGTTGGCCGAAACGCAGTACCAATTCGCGCCGAATAAATGCGTGCACATCTCGTACGTCTTCCGGCGTGGCCGTCAAACCTGTGCCAATGGCCCAAACCGGCTCATAGGCAATGACAATGGTGGCAGCAGTGGCACCATCTGGGACCGACCCAGCCAAATGATCGCCTACAACGCTAATCGTTTTGCCCGCTTGGCGTTCTGAGGCGGTTTCACCGACGCAAATAATGGCCAGCGCCCCTGCCCTGATGGCAGCTTCTGCTTTTGCTAAAACTACCGCGTTCGTTTCGCCATGGTTCGCGCGGCGCTCTGAGTGCCCAACGATTATTGCACTTACGCCTGCATCCACCAGCATTTCGGCCGAGATATCGCCCGTGTGTGCGCCGGATGTTTCAGCGTGGCAATCTTGCGCACCAATTTTAAGCGCTGAGTTTTGTATGGCGGCAACCGCTTGCGCGATTAACGTCGAAGGAACACACAATAGCACATCGGCGCGTCCTGCAATTTCACGTCCTGCAATTTGGGGCGACAAAGCTGCGGAAACGATTTTCAATTCGCTTAAGGACGCAGCCAACCCATTCATTTTCCAGTTACCGGCAATCAGCAGTTTTATATCAGGCGTCATATTGGCGTTTCCAAAGGCGTTTCAAAAAATAATATTCGTCATAACTGCAGCAAATTATTGCTGCAACCAGCAATTCCAGCAAATTCATCCCTGAAAAATGTCATAAACTGGGCTTAATTGGTTTTTCTAGTTTCCAACTTGCGCCCGCCTGAACTAGAAGAGCGTAACCTGTTATCTAGAGTGAGATTTTTATGCTTGATTCAATGCGCAAAGCTTCCGGCGGTTGGGTAGCCAAACTTCTTTTAAGCCTGTTGGTTCTCAGTTTTGCTGTTTGGGGTGTGTCGAGTTCAATGATGACTGGGGCTGGCCCGCGCTCAGTGATCGAAGTTGGCAATGCCACAGTTTCGCCTGTGGAATTTCGCTTGGCGTATGACCGGCAGCTTCGCAGCCTGTCGCAACAGTTTGGCACCAAATTAACGCGCGAACAGGCCGCGTCACTTGGCATTGATCAGCAGGTTTTGTCGCAGCTTAGCGCTGGAGCACTGTTGGATAACCTCGCCAAAGACATGAATCTTGGAATATCCAAAGATCAATTGGCCATTCTCACGTCAAAAGACCCGTCGTTCTTTAATGCCTCCAACCAGTTTGACCGCGGTATGTTTGAGCGCGTCTTGCGTGAAGTCGGTATGCGCCCGGAAGACTATTTGCAAAATCGAAGCCAAGTCGCACGGCGCCAGCAAATCGTGGATTCCTCAACCGATAGCATGGTAGCACCTCAAGCTTTTCTCGATGCATTGTCCGTTTATAACGGTGAAACCCGTGATGTTTCTTATTTGGTTTTGCCGCGCCGCTTGATAGAGCCAATACCAGCACCCGATGCAGCAAAATTACAGACATTTTTTGAAGAAAACAAAGCCGATTATCGGCATCCCGAATATCGCGCGCTTCGCTACGTTAAACTTGCGCCTGATGATATGGCGGACACCATAGCAATCGCCGATGCTGACGTGCGTGCCGATTATGACAAAAACTTGGCCCGCTTTACCACTCCTGAACAACGCACAATTGAACAGCTGATATTTCCTGACCGCGCGGCTGCAGAGGTAGCGCTTGCTTCGCTTAGCACGGGGAAAACCTATGATAATTTGATTGCTGATCAGAAAAAGACCGTCGTGGATGTGACCCTCGGTACTTTTGATAAAACCACCGTTTCAGACAAAAAAATTGGTGACGCCGCTTTTGCAATCGCTGCAGCCGGCGGTGTTTCACCCGTGATTGATGGCGCATTTGGCCCGCTCATTGTGCGCGTCAGTTCTATTGCACCTGCAATCACTAAAACATTTGACGAGGTTAAAGAGAGTATCCGCAAAGAGTTAGCCATCAGCAAAGCGTCTGAGAGCATTCTTGACGTGCATGATTCATACGAAGATGCCCGCGCAGGCGGCGACACGATGCAAGGCGCAACACAAAAGTTGGACTTAAAAACGGTCGAAATTCCTGCAGTCAGTCGCGCCGGTGAAACACCCGATGGGCAGCGGCTGGAAACACTGCCAGAGCCCGCTGCGCTATTGAAACTCGCGTTTGACTCTGAAGTTGATGCTGAACTACCGCCGATTTCGATTGGTGCAACCGGATTTTTATGGTCGGAAGTTGTTTCAATCACACCTTCACGGGACGCGACGCTTGAAGAAGTCAAAGCCCGCGTCACCGCTGATTGGACAAGTGCCGAGGCTGATCGTTTGATTGCTGAAAAAGCCAACGCGCTTCTGACCGAACTTAAAACTGGCAAATCCCTTATTGAAATTGCAACGGGCCTCGCATTAACCGCTGAAACCACGCCGGGCCTTTCCCGCACCAATCAAAACCCTACACTGGGCGATGCCGGTGTTCAGGCCGCGTTTGGCGGGCCTCAAGGCCACAAGGCTGTGGTTTCCAGCGGTGCAGACGGTGCGCAAATCTTGATCAATGTTGATCTGGTTAGCCGTCCAGAGCCAGATGCTGGGCGGGTTAAAGACGAAATTGCACCGCTTAATACTGCGGTTTCAAACGATCTTCTCGATCAGTTGATTGGAAGATTGCGCGTCGACACACCCGTCAAAGTCAACCAAACTGCAATAAATCAAGCGCTGAATTTCTGACGGCACAATGGACGCGTTCAAACCCTACATTTCGCATGCAGCTTCGGGCAAACCGCTCTCGCGCAGTGATGCCGAGCAGGCTTTCACGATGATGATGTCGGGTGAAGCAACGCCATCCCAGATTGGCGGGTTTTTAATGGCGCTCCGCGTCCGTGGTGAAACCGTCGATGAGCTGGCTGGCGCAGTGATGACAATGCGGGCAAAAATGCTGCCAGTTATAGCACCAAGCCATGCGATGGACATCGTTGGCACGGGCGGCGATGCATCGGGTTCTTACAATGTGTCAACAGCCACTGCTTTTGTGGTGGCTGCGGCAGGCGTGCCGGTCGCAAAACATGGCAACCGGGCCCTATCGTCAAAGTCAGGTTCGGCGGACGTATTGAAAGCGTTGGGCGTCAACTTGGAACTGGATGCCAAAGCTATTTCATGCTGCATTGATGAAGCAGGTATCGGGTTTATGTTCGCCCCGGCTCATCATTCTGCCATGAGGTTTGTCGGGCCATCGCGCGTTGAACTGGGCACTCGTACTATTTTCAATTTACTCGGCCCGCTTTCAAACCCAGCTGGCGTAAAGCGCCAATTATTGGGCGTATTTTCACCCGATTGGCTGTTGCCAATTGCAGAAACCTTGCGTGATCTTGGCTCTGAAAATGTTTGGGTTGTGCACGGTGACGGCCTCGACGAAATCACGACAACTGGCGAAACAAAAGTGGTCACGTTAGAAGATGGCGAGATAGGCCATTTGACGCTGAGGCCCGAAGAGTTTGGCATTAAGCGGGCTACCAAAGAAATGCTGATCGGTGGTGATGCTGTTTATAATGCAGCCGCTTTACGCAATTTGCTCGGCGGCACCAAAGACGCATACAGAGATATTGTGTTGATGAATGCAGCAGCAGCTTTGGTTATTGCCGGCAAGGTTGATAACATGATTGCGGGGATTGCTCTTGCAATGCAACTCATCGACAGCGGCGCAGCTCTGAGCACACTTGATAAATTGGTTAAGGTTTCAAACGGTGGCAGCAATAATGGCTGATATTCTCGCAAATATTGAAGCCTACAAGCGCGTGGAAATCGCCGCAGCCAAAGCCAGTGTTGGCATGGATGAGCTAACCGCGCGTATTTTGGAAATTGAGGCGCCGCGCGGATTTCTCAAAGCGATCAAGGCGAAACATGCCGCTGGCGAATTTGCACTCATTGCCGAAATCAAAAAAGCCTCACCCTCCAAAGGCTTGATCCGCGCTGATTTCAACCCGCCTGAATTGGCAAAAGCCTATGAGCTTGGCGGTGCAGCGTGCTTATCAGTGCTGACCGACGTGCCGTCTTTTCAAGGTGCACCCGAATATGTGGCCGCTGCGCGCAGTGCCTGCAACCTGCCCGTTTTACGCAAAGACTTTATGTTTGAGCCGTATCAAGTGGCAGAGGCCCGTAGCTGGGGCGCGGACGCCATTCTTATAATCATGGCATCACTTACCGATTACGAAGCAATGGCACTCGAAGACAGCGCGTTTGACTATGGCATGGATGTGCTGGTGGAAGTCCATGACGAATATGAGATGGAGCGTGCGATGCGGCTCGCCTCCAGTTTAATTGGCGTCAATAATCGCAATTTGCGCACCTTTGAAGTTGACCTTGCCGTCAGCGAACGGCTGTCACGCATGGTCGGCGATGAAAAAACTTTGGTTGGTGAAAGTGGTATCTTCACCCATACGGATTGCCAGCGTTTGGCGGCCAGCAAAATGTCCACATTTCTGGTTGGTGAAAGCCTGATGCGGCAGGCCGATGTTGCAGCCGCAACCAAGGCATTACTCAATGGCTGAGCTTACCCATATCACGTCTGATGGCGCAGCCCATATGGTGGACGTATCTGGCAAAGCTGTAACCACGCGCAGCGCGACGGCCATCGGTTCGGTAAAAATGCTGGCTGGAACGTTAGACACCATCCTCAAAGGCAATGCAGCCAAAGGCGACGTAATTGCCACGGCGCGCATTGCCGGCATTATGGCAGCCAAACGCACGTCTGACATTATCCCGCTTTGCCACCCGTTGATGATTGCCAAGGTGACGCTCGATATCGAACCCGATATTGATTTACCGGGCCTGCGCATTGCCGCCACCGTTAAGGTTGAAGGCAAGACCGGCGTGGAAATGGAAGCATTAACAGCAGCTTCTGTGGCTTGCCTAACAATTTACGATATGGCCAAAGCACTGGAAAAAGGCATGGTCATAACCGAAATCCGC
Organism: Limoniibacter sp.; assembly: GCA_031422195.1. GTDB lineage: Bacteria > Pseudomonadota > Alphaproteobacteria > Rhizobiales > Rhizobiaceae > JALOTE01. Next base: position 7,397 of record JANOPZ010000136.1, read on the forward strand.
TTGACCGATAAAACCGGCGGCAAATCTGGCGATTGGAAAAGCTAATGCTAACCGTGCCTGAGGCTTTGGCGCGAGTTTTGGCAGATGCAAAGCCGCTCAATATTGAAACGGTTGCACTTAACCGCGCCACTGGCCGCACTTTAGCCAGCCCCGTTTTAGCTTTGCGCACGCAACCGCCTGTCGCGATTTCTGCAATGGATGGTTATGCTGTTCGCGCTGTAGACGCCAAGTTTGGCGCTCGGCTGGCAGTCATTGGTGCAGCGCCCGCAGGAAAGCCTTTTGAGGGCACTATTAATCCCGGAGAGACTTGCCGGATTTTCACGGGGGCAGTCGTGCCTCAAGGCGCCGACGCGGTTTTGATTCAAGAGAATGCAACTGCAACCAATCTCACAATTCAAGTGCAAGAGCCCGCCAAACGCGGTGACAATATTCGCCCGGCCGGAATTGATTTTCAAACCGGCGCATCGCTGATTGCAGCTGGCACTCTGCTGAACCCGCGCCATATCGCGTTGGCCGCCGCCGCCAACCACGCCGAACTCGAAGTCATACGCAAACCAGTGATCGCCATTATCGCCACCGGTGACGAACTGCGCGAACCTGGCTCAGATTTAGAATTAGGCCAGATCATCGCCTCCAACTCCTATGCCTTAGCCGCGATAGCACGCCAACACGGCGCACGCATTCTTGATATGGGCATCGTTCCGGACAATAAGGCCGCAATTGCTGCCAGCCTCCGCATTGCCATGCGCGACGGTGCTGATGTGATCGTCACACTCGGCGGCGCATCGGTGGGCGACCATGATCTGGTGCAAGGTGTTTTCAAAGATGAGGGCGTCGCGCTAGACTTCTGTAAAATTGCCATGCGCCCCGGCAAGCCGCTCATGTTCGGAAATTTAAGCGGGATACAAATACTCGGCCTACCCGGCAACCCAGTATCAGCTTATGTTTGTGCCCAATTGTTTTTGTTGCCGCTCATCGCATCGCTGCAAGGCCGCGTCTTCAAACAAAACATACGCAATGCCGTTTTAGCCAACGCCTTGCCCGCTAATGGCCCGCGAGAACATTATGCTCGGGGCCGTATGATTGGCGAAACCGAAGATGGCGTTCCAATCGTCGAAACATTTATGGATCAGGATTCGTCCCTACTCGTGCCACTGGCCGCCAGCGATTGCCTTGTTGTGCAGGAGGCACGAGCCGCTCCGATCGCTGCGGGTTCAAATTGCGCGATTTTACTTCTCTAACATAAACTATACTTCTCTAACATAAACGGGGCACCAAAGCGCCCCGTTTTCAGCATTCAATCAACCAACCTTACTTCGGCAAATCGCCATCAACGCCTTTGACGTAGAAGTTAAGGCCGGCAAGTGTGCCGTCATCAGCGACTACACCTTTGGCAAGCCATTCAGTGCCGTCTTGTTTCATGATCGGCCCGGTAAACGGATTAAATTCGCCAGAAATGATTTTGGCCTGTGTGGCTTCCGCCATTGCTTTCACATCATCCGGCATATTGGCATAAGGTGCCATTACGACGTGGCCTTCAGCCATGCCGCCCCAAGTGGCAGTCTGGGTCCAAGTGCCATCGAGAACGGCTTTGATGCGGCTTGCGTAATATGGACCCCAATCATCCACAATCGACGTCAGCTGTGTCGTTGGGCCAAAAGCTGCCATGTTAGAAGCCTGACCGAAAGCCATTACGCCGCGTTCAGCAGCAACCTGCATTGGTGCTGTCGAATCCGTGTGCTGGGTCAAAATATCAACGCCTTGGTCAAGAAGCGCTTTTGCAGCATCAGATTCTTTACCGGGGTCAAACCATGTGTTGACCCATACAACTTTTACTTTGAAATCCGGGTTTACAGATTGTGCGCCAAGCAAGAACGAGTTGATGCCTTGCACCACTTCAGGAATCGGGAATGAAGCGATATAGCCTGCCTGGCCGGTTTTCGACATTTTGGCAGCAATCTGGC
>JANOPZ010000137.1:0-58826 GCA_031422195.1 Limoniibacter sp.
CCAAGTTTGAACGTAACAAGCCGCATTGCAACATTGGCACTATTGGCCACGTTGACCACGGTAAAACCACGCTGACCGCTGCGATCACCAAATATTTCGGTGAATTCCGCGCGTATGACCAGATTGATGCCGCTCCAGAAGAGCGTGCGCGTGGTATTACCATTTCTACCGCACACGTTGAGTATGAGACACCAAACCGTCACTACGCTCACGTCGATTGCCCAGGTCACGCCGACTATGTGAAGAACATGATTACTGGTGCTGCTCAGATGGATGGTGCCATTCTGGTTTGCTCTGCTGCTGACGGCCCGATGCCACAGACCCGCGAGCACATTTTGCTGGCCCGTCAGGTCGGCGTTCCATCGCTGGTTGTTTATATGAACAAGGTCGATCAGGTTGATGACGCTGAGTTGATTGAATTGGTTGAGATGGAATTGCGTGAGCTTTTGTCATCTTATGAATTTCCGGGCGATGATATCCCAATCATCAAGGGTTCAGCTCTTCATGCAATGAACGGCACTCAGCCTGAAATCGGTGAAAAATCCATTCGCGAATTGATGGCGGCTGTTGATGCCTATATTCCGCAACCAACGCGTGCTGTTGACCAGCCATTCTTGCTTCCAATTGAAGATGTGTTCTCAATTTCTGGTCGCGGTACTGTTGTGACCGGCCGTGTTGAGCGTGGTATTGTTAAAGTCGGCGAAGAGTGCGAAATCGTTGGTGTTAAAACCACACAGAAGACAGTTTGTACTGGCGTTGAAATGTTCCGCAAACTGCTTGATCAAGGTCAGGCTGGCGATAACGTGGGTGTTCTTATTCGCGGTATCGATCGTGCGAACGTTGAGCGCGGCCAAGTGCTTTGCAAACCGGGTACAGTTAAGCCTCATACAAAATTTAAGGGTGCGATTTACGTTCTCACCAAAGAAGAAGGCGGTCGTCATACACCGTTCTTTGCGAACTATCGTCCTCAGTTCTATTTCCGTACAACCGACGTGACAGGTGTTGTTACTCTTCCTGCCGGTACTGAAATGGTTATGCCTGGCGACAACATTACTGTTGACGTTGAGTTGATTGTGCCGATCGCGATGGAAGAAAACCTTCGCTTTGCCATCCGTGAAGGTGGCCGTACAGTTGGTGCCGGTATCGTTGCAGCAATCATTCTCTAACTGACAAAATGGGGACGCGCCCCGCTTTTGGTGCGCGTCTTTTCATCCAAGGAAATAAACATGAACGGCCAAAATATCCGCATCAGGCTCAAGGCCTTCGATCACCGCGTTCTAGACGCGTCGACGAAAGAAATTGTGTCGACCGCTAAGCGTACCGGTGCTGGCGTGCGCGGTCCAATCCCCTTGCCTACCCGCTTTGAGCGCTACACGGTGAACCGTTCACCGCATATCGATAAGAAGAGCCGTGAGCAGTTTGAGATCCGCACGCACAAGCGTTTACTCGATATTGTTGATCCAACACCACAGACTGTTGACGCGCTGATGAAGCTCGATCTTGCTGCCGGTGTGGATGTTGAAATCAAGCTTTGAGGTCAGAGCAGGCCGGTTCGCTGGCTTAACGAAAGTTGTTGGAACTTCAGGTGGCTGTCTACCTTGTTCCTAAGAGGATAAACCGATGCGTTCAGGTGTGATTGCACAGAAAATCGGCATGACCCACGTCTACACAGACGAAGGCGTACATGTTCCTGTTACTGTTCTCCGGATGGAGAACTTGCAGGTTGTTGCCCAACGTACCGTTGAGAAAAACGGATATGTGGCGGTTCAGCTTGGTGTTGGCGCTGCCAAGGTCAAGAGTTTAACCAAGCCGGAGCGTGGCATTTTTGCGGCTGCGCAGGTTGAGCCAAAGTTAAGAATGGCCGAGTTTCGCGTTAGCGCTGAAAATATGCTTGATGTGGGCGCTGAAATTACTGCCGACCATTTTGTACCGGGTCAATACGTTGACGTAACGGGTACGACGGTGGGTAAGGGTTTTCAGGGTGTTATGAAGCGTCACAATTTTGGTGGCGGTCGCGCATCTCATGGTAACTCGGTGTCGCACCGTGCACACGGTTCGACCGGTCAGCGTCAAGATCCGGGTAAGGTTTTCAAGGGTAAGAAAATGGCGGGCCATATGGGCGACGTCCGTAGTACCACCCAGAATGTTATTGTTGTGTCGACGGATGTTGAACGCGGCCTAATCTTGATCCGCGGCGCTGTGCCCGGTTCAAAAGGTGCTTGGATTTTGGTGCGTGACGCCGTTAAGATGGCTGCACCGGCCAATTTGCCAATGCCAGCTGCCATTCGTGTTGCGCAGGGAGCTGAATAATGGAACTTGCAGTTACAACTTTGGATGGCGGTTCTGCCGGCATGATCACAGTCTCGGATTCCATCTTTGGATTGGATGTTCGTCAGGACCTTCTGCACCGCATGGTCCGTTGGCAGCTCGCCAAACGACAGCAGGGCACACATAAGGCACAGGGTCGCGCTGAAGTTTCGCGTACTGGTGCTAAAATGTACAACCAAAAAGGAACCGGTCGCGCCCGTCACCATTCAGCTCGCGCTCCGCAGTTTCGCGGCGGTGGCAAGGCCCACGGGCCTGTTGTTCGTGACCATAGTCATGATTTGCCTAAAAAGGTACGTGCTTTAGCGTTGCGTCACGCGTTGTCTGCCAAGTTTGCGGCGTCTGATATTATCATAATGGATGATTTCATGCTTGCCGAGGCCAAGACAAAGGTTTTGACTGGTCATTTCGACAAAATGGGCTTGGCAAACGCCTTGTTCATTGGCGGTGTGGAACTGGATATGAATTTTGCGCTGGCTGCGCAGAACATCATCAACATCGATGTTCTCCCAATTCAGGGTATTAATGTTTACGACATGCTGCGCCGTAACAAATTGGTACTGTCTAAAGCCGCAGTTGCCGCACTTGAGGAGCGCTTCAAATGATTGATCTGCGCCATTATGATGTGATCGTTAGCCCGATCATCACTGAAAAGGCAACCATTGCTTCCGAAAACAACCAGGTTGTTTTCCGCGTTGCGCGTGATGCGTCTAAGCCAGAAATCAAAGCTGCCGTTGAGGCGTTGTTTGGTGTCAAGGTGAAGGCTGTGAATACACTTATCCGCAAGGGTAAAGTTAAGCGCTTTAAGGGCACAATTGGTCGTCAGACCGATGTCAAGAAAGCCATCGTGACCCTCGCTGAGGGTTCCTCGATTGATGTGACGACCGGTCTCTGAGGCGCGGGCGAGGAATAGTAAAATGGCATTGAAGAATTTCAAACCAACAACGCCGAGCCGCCGTCAGTTAGTTCTGATCGATCGCTCTGAGTTGCATAAGGGTAAGCCTGAGAAGTCACTGACCGTTGGTCTTTCTTCTAAGGGTGGCCGTAACAATACGGGCCGCATTACTGTCCGTTATCAGGGTGGCGGTCATAAGCGCAGCTATCGTTTGGTGGATTTCAAACGCCGTAAGTTTGACGTTGCCGGTACAGTTACGCGTCTTGAGTATGATCCAAACCGGACAGCGTTCATCGCGCTTATCACTTACACTGATGGTGAGTTAGCTTACATTATTGCGCCGCAGCGTTTGGCTGTAGGCGACCAAGTGATGGCAACCGCTGGTACGGTAGACGTTAAACCTGGCAACGCAATGCCGCTTGGCAATATGCCCGTCGGTACTATCGTGCACAATGTTGAGATGAAGCAGGGTAAGGGCGGGCAGATTGCACGGTCAGCCGGTGCCTATGCTCAGCTCGTTGGCCGCGACCGCGGTATGGCGATTTTGCGTCTCGGGTCAGGTGAACAGCGTTTGGTGCATGGCGAATGCCTTGCAACTGTCGGCGCGGTCTCTAACCCTGACCATGGTAACCAGAATTTGGGTAAAGCTGGCCGTAATGTTTGGCTTGGCAAACGTCCGCATGTTCGCGGTGTTGCAATGAACCCGGTTGACCACCCGCACGGTGGCGGCGAGGGCCGCACTTCAGGTGGTCGCCACCCAGTTACGCCTTGGGGCAAACCGACTAAAGGTAAGAAGACACGTTCCAACAAGTCTTCGTCTATTTTCATCATGCGCTCGCGTCACGCGGCGAAGAAATAAGGGAAGACTGATCACATGGCACGGTCTGTCTGGAAGGGTCCGTTTATTGACGGCTATCTGCTGAAAAAAGCAGAAAAGGGTCGCGCAAGCGGACGAAATGACGTTATCAAAATCTGGAGCCGTCGCTCCACGATCATCCCGCAGTTTGTGGGTCTGACATTTGGTGTTTACAACGGACAGAAGCATATTCCTGTTAGTGTAAGCGAAGAGATGGTGGGTCATAAATTCGGCGAATTTTCACCGACGCGCACCTATTATGGTCACGGCGCTGATAAGAAGGCGAAGAGGAAGTAACAATGGGTAAGCCAAAGTCACCTCGTCCAGTAGCGGACAATGAGGCACGCGCGATTGCTCGCATGTTACGAGTGAGCCCGCAAAAATTGAACATTGTTGCTACGCTTATCCGCGGCAAGAAAGTTGCTGTTGCACTTGCTGATCTTGAGTTCTCGCGTCGGCGTATTTCTGATCAAGTTCGTAAGACCTTGCAGTCAGCTGTTGCTAATGCCGAAAATAATCACAGCCTCGATGTTGATGCATTGGTTGTTGCCGAGGCATTTGTGGGTAATTCGATTAAGCTGAAACGGTTCCACGCTCGTGGCCGCGGTAAGGCAAGCCGTATTGAGCGTCCTTACGCTCATCTGACGATTATTGTGCGTGAAGTTGCTGCTAAAGTGGAGGCCGCATAATGGGTCAGAAGGTTAATCCAACTGGATTTCGTCTCCAGATCAATCGGACATGGGATAGCCGTTGGTATGCAAATACCGGTGAATATGCTGTTCTTCTCCATGAAGATTTGAAGATTCGCGCCTACCTTGAGGAGGAGCTTAAGGCTTCTGGTATTTCGAAGGTTGTGATCGAGCGCCCGCATAAAAAATGTCGCGTTACCATTCACTCTGCCCGTCCGGGTCTGATTATTGGTAAAAAAGGCGCAGATATTGAAAAGCTTCGTAAGAAGATTTCTGAGATGACGAAGGGTGAAACGCACCTCAACATTGTTGAAGTCCGTAAGCCTGAATGTGATGCGAAACTTGTGGCTCAGGGTATCACCCAGCAGCTGGAGCGTCGCGTTGCTTTCCGTCGCGCCATGAAGCGGGCTGTTCAGTCGGCGATGCGTATGGGTGCTGAAGGCATCCGTATCAACTGCGCTGGCCGTCTTGGCGGTGCTGAGATTGCGCGCGTTGAATGGTATCGTGAAGGCCGTGTACCATTGCATACCTTGCGCGCGGATATTGATTACGGCACATCCGAGGCTGAGACAGCTTTCGGTATTTGCGGTGTTAAAGTTTGGATTTTCAAGGGCGAAATTCTTGAGCATGATCCGATGGCGTCTGAACGGCGCGCGACCGAAGGCGAGGCTTCGCCTCGCCGCCGTGACAACGCGTAACGTCAGCATCGGATCTGAGGAGTTAGAAAAAAATGCTGCAACCAAAGCGCACTAAATACCGGAAGGCCTTTAAGGGCCGCATCCATGGCGAGTCCAAGGGCGGGACTGATTTGAATTTTGGCGAGTATGGGCTGAAATCATTGGAGCCGAACCGCGTTACTGCACGTGAAATCGAGGCGGCCCGCCGCGCGATTACGCGTCAAATGAAGCGCCAAGGTCGTGTGTGGATCCGGATTTTCCCGGATTTGCCGGTTACCAAGAAGCCGACCGAAGTCCGTATGGGTAAAGGTAAAGGCAGCGTTGAGTTCTGGGCTGCCCGCGTAGCTCCGGGCCGCGTGTTGTTTGAGATCGACGGCGTTGCCGAAGACATTGCGCGTGAGGCGTTGCGTCTTGGTTCTGCCAAATTGTCAGTTCGTACGCGCTTTGTTGCGCGCATCCCTGATTGAGCCGAGGAAACGTGACAATGAAAACCGTTGATGTAAGGGCAATGTCGCCCGATCAGATGGCCGAGAAACTCGGTGAATTGAAGAAGGCGCAGTTCAACCTGCGTTTCCAAAAGGCGACCGGCCAGTTGGAAAAGACCGCTGAGGTTCGCAACATTCGCCGTACTATCGCAAAGATTAAGACTGTTGCTGCTGAAAAAGCGGCCAACCAGAAGGCCTGATGAAATGCCAAAACGTGTACTTCAAGGCGTCGTAGTGAGCGACACCAACGAAAAGACCGTTGTTGTGCGCGTTGAGCGCCGCTACACGCACTCTGTCTTGAAAAAGACTGTTCGTGATTCGAAAAAATATCATGCCCATGATGAGGCTAACGTCTGCAAAGTTGGCGATATGGTCTCCATTCAAGAGTCGGCCCCGATTTCGAAGAACAAACGTTGGGTCGTCATCACGGACGGCGCTTCTGTCTGAGCTATTTGATTAACATCGTCACGCAGCGCCTGTCGGCGTAACGTGTTTTAACAAGAAACAAGAGGCGAAACGCCATGATCCAGATGCAAACAAACCTCGACGTCGCCGATAATTCGGGTGCTCGCCGTGTCATGTGCATCAAAGTACTGGGCGGCTCGAAGCGTCGTTACGCTTCGGTTGGCGACATTATCGTCGTCTCCGTCAAGGAAGCTATTCCACGCGGTCGCGTGAAGAAGGGCGATGTCATGAAGGCTGTCGTCGTTAGAACCGCGGTTGCAATCCGCCGTCCTGATGGCAGCGTCATCCGTTTTGACAAGAACGCTGCTGTTCTTGTTGACAATAAAAAAGAACCAGTCGGTACTCGCATCTTCGGTCCAGTTCCACGCGAATTACGCGCTAAGAACCACATGAAGATCATCTCGCTGGCTCCAGAAGTTCTGTAAGGAGACGCGCGATGCAAAAGATCCGCAAAGGCGATAAGGTCGTCGTTTTAACTGGCAAAGACAAGAGCCGTACTGGTAATGTCACCTCTGTTTCGCCAAAAGACGGCAAGGCGATTGTGCAGGGTATTAACCTCGTGCGTCGCCATACGAAACAAACACCTCAAAATGAGGGCGGCATCATTTCAAAAGAGGCCGCAATTGATCTTTCAAATCTTTCGATTATTGATCCGAAAGATGGTAAGCCAACCCGCGTCGGCTTTATCATGAAGGATGGCAAAAAAATGCGCGTTGCCAAACGTTCTGGAGAAGTGATCGATGGCTGATACTCATTACGTCCCGCGCCTTCGTGCACACTATGATACAGTTGTGCGCGCTGCGATGCAGGAAAAGTTCAACTACGCTAACGAAATGATGATCCCGCGCCTTGATAAGGTCGTGCTCAACATGGGTGTTGGTGAGGCAACCGCTGATTCTAAAAAGCCCGGAATTGCTGCTTTGGATTTGGCGCTGATTTCTGGCCAAAAAGCCGTAGTGACCCGCGCTCGGACTTCGATCGCTGGCTTTAAGGTGCGCGAAGATATGCCGCTCGGTGCAAAGGTTACTTTGCGCCGTGAGCGTATGTTTGAATTTGTTGACCGCTTGGTTACGATTGCGCTGCCGCGCGTTCGAGATTTCCGCGGGCTAAACGCTAAAAGTTTCGATGGGCGTGGCAACTTTGCCATGGGCATTAAAGAACATATCGTCTTTCCTGAAGTCAACTATGATAAGGTTGATCAAGTGTGGGGCATGGACATCATCGTTTGTACGACTGCGGCAACGGATGCTGAGGCACGCGAGTTATTGCGTCTCTTCAACTTTCCGTTCCGTGCGTAACGGCAGCGGAAAAAGGATTTCGAAATGGCAAAACTAAGCGCCACCGAAAATAACGAACGTAAACGCAAGATGGTTACACGTTTTGCCGTTAAGCGCGCCGCGCTTAAGGCAATTATTATGAACCGTAGCCTCTCAATGGAAGATCGCTTTAAGGCGCAAATCACATTGGCCGCTTTGCCGCGCAATTCTGCCAAGACACGCATTCGCAATCGTTGCGGCGTAACTGGCCGTCCTCGCGCCTATTATCGAAAACTCAATATGTCTCGTATCGCGCTGCGCGAGCTTGGTAATCAAGGCCGGGTCCCCGGTCTGGTCAAGTCGAGCTGGTAAGGGAGAACATAAATGTCATTAAGTGATCCTCTCGGCGATATGCTGACACGCATTCGCAATGGACTTCATCGGCGCAAAGCATCCGTTTCCTCTCCTGCTTCAGTGCTGCGCGCCCGTGTGTGCGAAGTTTTGAAGAGTGAAGGTTATATCCGTGATTTTTCACGTATTGACCATGGAAACGGTAAATCAGATCTTACCATTGAATTGAAATACTATGAGGGTGCCCCGGTTATCCGGGAAATCGCCCGTGTTTCTAAACCGGGTCGCCGCGTCTATATTGGTGTGAAATCCATTCCAAACGTTTCAAACGGTCTGGGCATTGCCATTCTTTCTACGCCGAAAGGCGTTATGGCCGACCATCAGGCACGCGAACACAATGTCGGTGGCGAATATCTTTGCCGTATTTTCTGATCCATTTGGATCGAGCTGTTAGGAACGGACACCATGTCTCGTATCGGTAAAAAACCGGTTCCAGTGCCTTCGGGCGTTACTGCAACCGTAGAAGGCCAGAAGGTTTCTGCCAAGGGGCCAATGGGTGAGCTGCACTTTGTTGTTGGGGACGATTGTTCTGTTGTGATGGAAAATGGCGCTGTTGCCATTCAACCTCGCAACGATACAAAGCTTGCCCGCTCAAAATGGGGCATGTCTCGCACCATGGTTTCTAACATCCTGAACGGTGTTAAGGATGTTGTGGTTCGGAAGCTTGAAATTAACGGCGTTGGCTATCGCGCTGCGATGCAGGGGCGTAATGTTCAGCTGTCGCTTGGCTTTAGCCATGAAGTTGTCTATGAGCCGCCAGTAGGCGTTTCTATTACGGTTCCAAAGCCAACTGAAATTTTCATTTCCGGCATTGACCGTCAGGTTGTTGGCCAAGTTGCGGCCGAGATTCGTAAATATCGCGCCCCTGAGCCCTACAAGGGCAAAGGTATCAAGTATGCGGAAGAGAAAATCGTCCGTAAAGAAGGCAAGAAGAAGTAAGGTTCTGTCATGGCTACCAGCAAACAAGCAATTACGCGCCGCGCAAACCGCGTGCGCCGGCAGGTCAAGGCGGCAGCCAATGGGCGTCTGCGCCTTTCGGTGTTCCGGTCTTCCAAGAACATCTACGCGCAGATCATTGACGATGTTGCAGGCAAAACTGTTGCCGCTGCATCTACAATGGAAAAAGACCTGCGGGGCTCATTGAAAACTGGCGCTGACGCTGCTGCAGCGGCTGCCGTTGGCAAGCTGGTGGCAGAGCGTGCTGTCAAGGCCGGCGTGTTAGAGGTGGTTTTTGACCGTGGTCCTTATATTTATCACGGTCGCGTAAAGTCGCTGGCTGATGCTGCCCGCGAGGGCGGTCTTAAGTTCTAATTTGTGAAAGCTCCGCAACGTCGGAGCTTCATATCACCGGGCGTGCCCAGCGGAACTATTTATCGCTGTTAGTGGCCTTAATTGTAGTGCTGACCATAAAAAAATAGGAATAAGGCAATGGCACGTACACCGAATGAGCGTCCTCGCGGCGGTAAGCCCGAGAAGGAAGATGATGGTTTTGTTGATCGTCTCGTCCATATTAACCGCGTTGCAAAAGTTGTTAAGGGCGGCCGTCGTTTCGGTTTCGCCGCACTTGTGGTCGTTGGTGATCAAAAAGGCCGAGTAGGCTTTGGTCATGGCAAGGCCCGTGAAGTGCCGGAAGCTATCCGTAAGGCCACTGAAGCTGCTAAGCGCGATCTGATTTTCGTGCCGTTACGTTCGGGCCGCACCCTTCATCACGATATTGCTGGCCGTCATGGCGCAGGCAAGGTTATTTTGCGCGCTGCAAAACCCGGTACCGGTATCATTGCCGGTGGCCCGATGCGTGCCGTATTTGAAGCCGTTGGCGTCCAAGACGTTGTGTCGAAATCACTAGGTTCTTCGAACCCTTATAACATGGTGCGCGCTACGTTTGATGCATTGAAAAGCCAAGTACATCCGAAAGACGTTGCTGCTTCACGCGGGCTGAAATACGCCACGCTGCAAGAGCGCCGCCAATCGGTTGTCGGCACCGATGAATAGTTAAATTGCGAATAATCGGGGCCAGGAGAACCATTATGGCAACACATAAAACAATTACCGTTGAGCAGACCGGCAGTCCAATCCGTCGTCCAGCCGACCAGCGCGCTACACTTGTTGGTCTTGGGCTTAACAAAATGCACCGCAAGTCAACTTTGATCGACACACCTGCTGTTCGCGGCATGGTCGCCAAAGTGGCCCATTTGGTGCGTGTGGTTGATGAAGCTTAGTTGCTTCATCACTGACAGGAAAAGGCAAAAGCCATGAAACTTAACGAAATTCAAGACAATGAGGGTTCTAGCAAGAACCGTAAACGCGTTGGTCGCGGCATTGGTTCTGGCTCGGGTAAAACCGGTGGCCGGGGTGTGAAAGGTCAGAGCTCTCGCTCTGGCGTTGCCATTAACGGTTTTGAAGGCGGCCAAATGCCTATTTACCGCCGTTTGCCAAAACGTGGTTTCAACAATATTTTTGCTAAAGATTTGAATACGGTTTCACTAGGCCGTATTCAAATGGCAATTGACGCCGGCAAGCTAGACGCGAAAAACCCGATCACGGTTGCTGCTTTGGTTGAAGCCAAGGTTTTACGCCGCGTGATGGATGGTGTTCGCGTGTTGTCAGGCGGCGAGTTGACACAAGCTATACACGTTGATGTGGCCGGTGCTTCAAAGGTTGCAGTGGAGAAAATTGAAAAAGCCGGTGGCACGGTGAAGATCCCGGTTAAAAAAACCGCTGAATAATTGTGTATTTGTTGAGCGGCGGCACTATGCCGCCGCTTGCATGTTGGCCTCACAGTCAATATCTGATCCTCAAGATTAATCGGTTTAAAACCGCATGGGGGCAGGGCACTTTTAGTTGCCGCTTCCCCGTGGTTGGGCCGGACAACCGGCGATAGCGGGGCATAAACATCATGGCATCAGCAGCAGAGCAGCTTGCAGCCAATCTGAATTTCAAATCGTTCGCTAAAGCTGAGGATCTCAAGCGTAGGCTTTGGTTCACGCTTGGCGCGTTGCTCGTCTTCCGTCTTGGAACACATATTCCCTTGCCCGGTATCGACCCGGATGCTTTTGCGCGTGCTTTTGCGCAGCAAAGTCAGGGTGTGCTGGGCATGTTTAATATGTTCTCCGGCGGTGCTGTGGAGCGCATGGCGATTTTTGCTCTTGGTATTATGCCTTATATTTCCGCTTCAATCATAATGCAGCTGATGACTTCGGTTATTCCGGCGTTGGAACAGCTGAAAAAAGAGGGCGAGCAAGGGCGCAAAATTATAAATCAGTACACCCGCTATGGAACGGTTTTGCTTGCGCTGGTTCAGTCGTACGGAATTGCGGTTGGTCTTTCGGGCGGTGAAGGTATTGTATCCAACCCCGGATGGTTTTTTATCACCTCTTGCGTCCTTACGCTTGTTGGCGGCACGATGTTCCTGATGTGGCTGGGTGAGCAGATTACAGCTCGTGGTATTGGCAACGGAATATCATTGATTATTTTTGCTGGTATTGTTGCCGGGTTACCGGGCGCTTTAGCCGGTACGTTGGAGTTGGGCCGCACTGGAGCGCTTTCAACCGCGATTATTTTGATCATCATTGTTGTCGTTATTGTCGCAATTGGCGTGATTGTATTTTTTGAACGCGCACAGCGCCGGCTTTTGATCCAGTATCCAAAGCGCCAAGTTGGCAACCGAATGTTTCAAGGTGATACGTCGCACTTGCCGCTGAAGTTGAACACCGCTGGCGTTATTCCGCCAATCTTTGCGTCTTCTCTTCTTCTTTTACCTGCCACTGTCGTTGGGTTTGCAAGCACTACCGAATTGCCGGGTTGGGCAAGTGCAGTGCTAGCCTCATTGGGGCACGGGCAGCCGCTCTATATGTTGCTTTATGCGGCCATGATTGTGTTTTTTGCCTTTTTCTACACGGCAATTGTGTTTAATCCGAAAGAAACAGCCGAGAACCTCAAGAAACAGTCAGGCTTTATGCCGGGTTACCGCCCCGGTGAGCGCACTGCTGAATATATTGATTATGTGTTGACGCGTATTACTGTGGTCGGTGCCGGTTATCTTGTGCTTGTTTGCCTGTTGCCAGAGTTTTTGATTTCAGCTTTTGCTGTTCCGTTTTACCTTGGAGGCACGTCGCTTTTGATTGTGGTGAGCGTCACGCTTGATACTGTGTCGCAAATACAGGGCCATTTGATTGCTCATCAGTATGAGGGTCTGATCAAGAAATCGCGTCTCCGGGGAGGAAAAAGGTGACGAAACGCATAATTATACTTGGGCCGCCCGGTGCCGGTAAGGGCACTCAATCTGAGCGTCTGGTGAAGGAGCATGGCATTCCTCAGCTTTCAACCGGTGATATGCTTCGCGCCGCGGTCGCCGCTGGTACTGCAACCGGCAAAAAAGCCAAAGCCGTGATGGATGCCGGTGAGTTGGTTTCAGATGATATCGTAAACGCGATTGTTGCAGAACGGCTTAGTCACGCCGATTGCGCCAACGGTTTCATTTTGGATGGTTATCCACGCACATTGGCGCAAGCTGATGCAATTGGCGAAATGCTTGCTGAAAAAAACATGCCGATTGATCTCGTTGTTGAGTTGGTCGTTGATGATAAGGCCCTTGTAGGACGGATTATTAAGCGTGCCGAGGATGCGGCGGCGCAAGGTCTTCCGGTGCGCAAAGATGACAACGCAGCGGTATTTGCTGAGCGTTTGTTGGTTTATTACAGAAATACAGCCCCCTTAACCGGCTATTATTATGCCAAGGGAATGCTTCGTGTTGTCGATGGGATGGCCCCGGTGGATACAGTGACGGATCAGCTGAATAAGCTGCTCAGCCATAACTGAGCTAAAGCTTTAGCGCTGTAGTGTTTTCTTAATGAATCTTTGGCTTGCGCTTGACAGTTTGCGAGTCGGCGTCTAACGACCGGTAATCTTTTGAGCCAAGTGAATATTGCGCCCTTCCGGGGATGGCAAGTTCTTTGGGTCTTGGGCGCTGCAAGGGCCGGGCTCCACCGGACGCAGGAATTGTAATCAGCGCTTTGCGCATTAACATGGAGAAGACACGTGGCACGTATTGCTGGCGTTAACATTCCGACGAACAAACGCGTAATCATCGCGCTTCAATATATTCACGGCATTGGTCCATCATTTGCCGCTGAGATCGTAGCAAAAACCAATATTCCACTTGAGCGCCGTGTGTCTGAGCTTTCAGACGCTGAAATTTTGCGCATTCGCGAAGCGATTGACAAGGACTATCACGTGGAAGGCGATCTGCGCCGCGAAACGCAGTTGAACATCAAACGTCTGATGGATTTGGGTTGCTACCGCGGCCTTCGTCATCGTCGTGGTCTGCCGGTTCGCGGTCAGCGCACGCATACCAATGCGCGCACGCGTAAAGGCCCTGCCAAAGCGATCCAAGGCAAGAAAAAGTAATTCGATAATCATCCAAATGTGGAGCCGCTGGTATTACGGCGGTGTTGAGATAGGGAATAAAATTCATGGCTAAAGAAGCCCAGCGCGTTCGCCGCCGCGAACGAAAAAATATTTCGAGCGGTATGGCGCACGTCAATTCGACGTTCAACAACACGATGATTACGATCACTGATGCACAGGGCAACACCGTTGCTTGGTCGTCAGCCGGTGCGCAGGGCTTTAAGGGCTCACGCAAATCAACGCCGTTTGCCGCGCAGATGGCCGCTGAAGACGTTGCTAAAAAAGCCCAGGAACATGGCGTTCAAACACTTGATGTTGAAGTTCGTGGCCCGGGTTCTGGCCGCGAGTCAGCACTGCGTGCCCTTCAGGCTGCTGGTTTTACCATTACTGCAATCCGTGATGTCACATCAATTCCTCACAACGGTTGCCGTCCGCGCAAGCGCCGCCGCGTTTAACCGAGTCCTTAATTAATTATGCTGAGGCCCTGCCGGGCCTCACGCCATCCCAAACCCTTTGTTGCGATTGAATGGCAGCAAATACGGAAGGTAAATCGATGATCCAGAAAAACTGGCAAGACCTGATCAAGCCTGAAAAGGTTGAGTTTAAATCTGAAGGCAAAACAATTGCCACTGTTATTGCTGAGCCGCTTGAGCGTGGCTTCGGTCTGACACTCGGTAATGCCCTTCGCCGTGTTCTTCTATCGTCATTGCGTGGCGCTGCTGTGACAGCTCTGCAAATTGACGGCGTTTTGCATGAGTTCTCGTCTATTCCTGGCGTTCGAGAAGACGTTACCGACATCGTTTTGAACATCAAAGAAATCGCAATCCGCATGGAAGGCGATGGACCCAAACGCATGGTTGTGCGCAAGCAGGGCCCGGGCACTGTAACAGCCGGTGATATTCAAACTGTTGGCGATGTTGAAATTCTCAACCCGCACCACGTGATTTGCCAGCTCGATGAGGGCGCGGAAATCCGCATGGAACTGACGGTTGATACCGGCAAGGGCTATATTGCTGCTGACCGCAACCGTTCAGAAGATGCACCAATTGGCCTTATCCCTGTTGATGCCGTTTATTCGCCAGTCCGCAAGGTGTCTTACAAAATCGAGAACACCCGCGAGGGCCAAGTGCTTGATTATGATAAACTAATTTTGCGTATCGAAACCAATGGCGCGATTTCCGGTGAAGATGCAGTGGCCTACGCCGCGCGCATTTTGCAAGACCAGTTGCAAGTGTTCGTTAACTTCGATGAGCCACAGCGCGAAATGGCGGAAGCACCGGTTGCCGAGTTGTCATTCAACCCCGCGTTGTTGAAAAAAGTTGATGAGCTTGAGCTGTCAGTGCGTTCAGCAAACTGCTTGAAGAACGACAACATTGTTTACATCGGCGATTTGATTCAAAAAACCGAAGCAGAAATGCTGCGCACACCGAACTTTGGCCGTAAATCACTCAATGAAATTAAAGAAGTACTGGCCGCAATGGGCTTGCATCTCGGTATGGATGTTATTGATTGGCCACCAGAAAATATCGAAGACTTGGCCAAACGTTACGAAGACCACTACTAATTTAACCAACGCGCGGGCTTGAAAGCTCGCAAATACAGGAGACCGCCATGCGCCACGGAAATTCAGGCCGCAAGCTTAACCGCACCGCCAGCCACCGTAAGGCCATGTTCGCAAACATGTCTGCTTCACTCATTACACATGAGCAGATTGTTACGACCTTGCCAAAAGCAAAAGAACTGCGCCCGATCGTTGAAAAACTGATCACACTTGGCAAACGTGGTGATCTTCACGCCCGTCGTCAGGTTATCTCGTCCATTCGCGATGAAGACGCTGCCAAACGTTTGTTTGATGTGGTTGCCCCGCGTTACAGTGAACGTCATGGCGGTTATTTGCGTATTATGAAGGCGGGCTTCCGTCATGGTGATAATGCTGCAATGGCCGTGATCGAATTTGTTGACCGCGATACATCTGCCAAGGGTGCCGCCGACCGTGCCCGTAACGAGGCTGAAGCTGCTGCAGAAGCTGCCGCCGCTTAATCTTTGAATTGATGCTTTATTCTGCGGAAGGGCCCTGTGGCCCTTTTTGCGTTTTTACAGTTTGCGTGTTTACAGGTTGCAAGTTTAAGGTTTGCAAGTTTAAGGTTTATGAGATTACGGTCTGCAAGTTTACAGTGCTGCCCTGATCTTGTCGGCATTTATACGCAACGTTTCTTGGTCGGCCATCTGTACGGATTGTTCCAAGGGTTCGCTCATATGACGCGGAATGATGTGGAAATGCAGGTGGAACACAACTTGGCCACCGGCAACCTCATTGAACTGGTGGATGGTAATACCATCGGCCTCAAACGCTTGCATTACCGCGCGGGACACTGTTCGTAAGGTTTTAGTTACAGCCACAAGGCTTTTCTCTGAAACATCCAGCATGTTGCGGGCAGGGGATTTGGGGATGATAAGGCAATGCCCTGGCGCACGTGGCATAATATCCATCAGGGCCAGCGTTTCTTCGTCTTCATACACCACGTGGGCTGGCAGTTCTTTGCGCAGAATTTTTGCAAACACGTTTTCTGGATCATACTCGCGCATTATTAGCTCCGCTACATTAGGAATCAGTCGGCACTATCCTTGTTACCCTTGCGGAAAGGCGTGTGCTCCGCAAGCATTTCACCGACTTGGGCAATGTCTCGGCGCTCGCGCTCCAGATAGTTTGCGACGGCATCCCTGAGGCCTTGATGACGGATGAAATGGGCGGAATGGGTAGTAACAGGTTCATAGCCGCGCGCTAACTTATGTTCGCCTTGCGCGCCTGCCTCAACGCGGGCAAGGCCGCGCGACAAAGCAAAATCAATCGCCTGATAATAGCAGACCTCAAAGTGTAAAAATGGGTGGTTTTCAACCGCGCCCCAATGGCGACCGTAAAGCGCGTTAGCGCCAATAAAATTGATAGCTCCAGCCACATAGCGCCCGTTGCGTTTGGCCATGATCAACAACACATCTGCCGCCATGGTTTCGGCAATCAGCGTGAAAAACGCTTTTGTCAAATAAGGTCGGCCCCATTTACGGTTGCCGGTGTCGACGTAGAATTGAAAGAAGGCGTCTAGTGCCTCAGAGGTGATTGCGCTGCCGGTCAGCCATTCAATTGAAATGCCGTTCTCGAGCGCCTTTTCACGTTCTTTGCGCAAATCTTTACGTTTGCGAGATGCGAGGCTCGCAAGAAAGCCGGTAAAATCGCCATAGCTGCGATCAATGAAATGAAATTGCTGGTCTGTACGGTGCAGCCAGCCCTGGCTTTCAAGCAAATCAACTTCATCGTGATTGGCAAAAGTCAAATGCACCGACGATGACTTGGTTTCTACACAAAGGCTTCCAAGGCCTTGACCGAGAATCGCTTTTAGCTCTGGCGTTGCTGCTAATAAACGCGGCCCGGTCGCAGGCGTAAACGGCACAGTGGCTTGCAGTTTGGGGTAATAATCGCCCCCAGCGCGCGCATAGGCATCGGCCCAGCCGTGATCAAAAACATATTCGCCTTGGCTGTGACTTTTGGCGTAACACGGCACAGCGCCAATCAGTTTGCCGCTTGCATCCTGCATCCTCAAATGGCGCGGCGCCCAGCCGGTTTGGGTAATGGCGCTGCCGCTTCGTTCCATAGCTGATAAATAGGCATGGTTCATAAACGGGTTGTAGCCAGGTTCGCCGCGGTGGGTACCGGGCAAAGTTTCCCATTCGTCGCGGGTAAAGGCGGAAAAACCGGCAGCAGTTGTAATTTGAAATTCAGAAGACATGGGCCTTAAACTAGCGCCGGATTTGCAAGCGGCAATATGGGATCAAGGCTGGAAGCCTTCAAATGTCATTTGATCGGCATGGGCGTTTGTCAGCGAAACACCATGCGGTTCACGCACTGTCCAAGTGATCACTGGCATTGCCAATTTTTCGCGGCAAAACGAAACAAATCGATTGGGCAGGTGATGCACATTATAGGAAACGAACGAAAGGTTTGCGCTGAGCATCGCGAAATGGTGTTCAAGATCGCTTGCCTTTGTCCCCTCAGCCGTAAGGCCAGCGAGCACAAAAGCAGCATCATATTGAAAGCGGCGAATGAGCCAGTGATCAAACGACATGATGGCAGCTTGGCCAGAATAATTTGCGAGTGCTTTTGCTACCGCCGCAACCAAACGTACATCGTTTTGATCATGGCCCTTCAGCTCAATTACAAGTGGTACGCGGCCATCAACCAAGTCTAAGGCTACAGCCAAAGTTGGGATATAATCGGCGGTGTTGCCAATGCGTAGCTTTCCAAGTTCAGTTGAAGTGCGTTCGATAATAGCGCCCGTTTCAGCCGTAAGGCGTTCAAGCGTCAAATCATGAAACACCATTGGCACGCCATCAGCGGATAAAACGACGTCGCATTCGATGGCGTAACCCGCACGTGCTGCCGCTTCAAAAGCAGGCAAGGTATTTTCAAACCGGGTTTGGTTCAAGTCGTGTAGGCCACGGTGCGCGATTGGCTGTGCTGTTAGCCAGTCCAAGTTCATTTTAGTTCAAAGACGGCTTCGATTTCCACCGGCGCATTAAGGGGCAGGGAAGCCATGCCGACTGCCGAACGGGCGTGTGCGCCAACGTCATCTCCAAGCACTGCAAAAAGCAATTCAGAAGCACCGTTGGCAACAATATGCTGCTGTGTGAAATCGGCTGTTGAGGCGACAAACACCGTAATTTTCACCAGTTTCTTAATATTTTCCAGCCCGCCTGCTGCGGCATTGGCATGGGCGAGCACGTTCAGTGCACTCCACTTGGCAGCGTCTTGGCCATCTTCAATCGAAACATCATGGCCAAGCAAGCCGATTGAGGTGAGCTTGCCGCCTTTGAGTGGCAATTGACCGGAGGTATAAAGCATTTTGCCTGCGATCACGACGGGCACATATTTTGCAGCTGGCGCTGATGCAGCTGGCAATTCAAGTCCGAGCGCTACCAAACGTGCGGCAATGATTTCAGCTGTGTTGTCTGACATAATGCTTCCTTAAGCGTTGCACACGAAGATGCTTTTCAATCTGCCTCGCTTCTGCCATCACATTAGGCAATGTCAAGGCAAGCTATATTTGTTTGGTTTGAGCGCGAGGATATTTTGAGAATGCTAAAATACTTTTTACCAGCTGTAATTTTTACGTTTTCAAGCGCAACAGCCACGTTTGCCAACTCAGTGTTCACGCCGCATCGCGCAGTTTATGACGTCAGACTTGACCGATCCACGGAACAGTCAGGCATTTCAGCCATGGATGGACGCTTGGTTTTTCAATTTGATGGTTCGGCCTGCGACGGTTACACCATGAATATGCGCTTTGTATTGCGCATGCAGTTACCGGAAAACTTGCGTGTCACCGACCAGCAGACCACCACTTTTGAAAGTGGTGATGGCAGCGAGTTCAACTTTGTTACCAAAACCTTTACAGACCAAAAATTGGACAAAGAGCTGCGCGGTTCAGCATCACGCGATGCTAAAGGCATAGCTGTTGATGTTGAAAAACCAGATCCCATGGATGTGATGCTGGAACCCTCACAGTTTCCAACCATGCATTTGGCTGAACTGATCAAACGCGCAGAAGCTGGCGATTCGTTTTATGAAACGTCACTGTTTGATGGCACCGATCAGGGCGACCGCTTGATGAAAACATCAGTGGTGATTGGTAAGAAAACCGCCAATGCTAAAGATGATGCCGAGCTGGTCAAAGCTGCGCCGCTGAAAGACCAGCAGTTTTGGCCTGTTACCATTGCGTATTTCGACCCTACGGAAGAAATCAGCGGCGAATCTGAGCCGCAATACCGCATTACATTTAAGCTCTATGACAATGGAATCACCCGCGATCTTGAAATGGATTACGGCGATTTTGCTCTGAAAGGCGCTATGACGGAATTGGATATGCTGCCTGCAGCAGCGGAGTGTAAGGCGGAGTAGACTTTGCCCTGCTGGCCACCCTTGCAATTGCACATTACTTCGTCTAACCGCACCCTTATCCCACACACGGGGATAGGTTAAGCCGCAATTCAGCGGATAACCACCGGTGGCAGCGCAAGCTGCCTGACCCCGTGGAGGCAAACCGGAAAAGGACTACAATCATGGCATTGCCAGATTTTTCAATGCGCGAGCTGTTAGAAGCCGGCGTTCACTTTGGCCACCAAACGCACCGTTGGAACCCTAAAATGTCGCCGTACATTTTTGGTACCCGTAATAACATTCATATTCTTGATCTCAGCCAAACTGTACCTTTGCTGAATCAGGCTTTGAAAAAGATCTCTGACACTGTTGCTTCAGGCGGTCGTGTTTTGTTTGTTGGCACAAAACGTCAGGCATCAGATTTGATTGCAGACGCCGCAAACCGTTCAGCCCAGTACTATGTCAATGCGCGCTGGCTTGGCGGCATGCTGACCAATTGGCAGACAATTTCAAAATCCATCAAGCGTTTGCGTGAATTGGACGAGTTGTTGAGCAATAGCGCACAGGGATTCACCAAAAAAGAGCGCCTCAACCTTGACCGTGAAAAGGGTAAGCTTGAGCGCGCTTTGGGTGGCATCAAGAACATGGGTTCAACCCCTGATTTGATGGTGATCATCGATACCAACAAAGAAGCCATCGCAATTGAAGAAGCCAAGCGGCTCGGCATTCCGGTTGTGGCTTTGTTGGACACCAATTGTGATCCGGACAAAATCGATTTCCCAATTCCTGGAAATGATGATGCTGCACGTGCGATTTCGCTGTATTGCGACCTGTTCGCTAAAGCTGTGATTGATGGCATTGAGCGCCAGCAGGGCCGTATGGGCGTTGATACAGGTGCAGCTGTTGAAGCACCGGTAGAAGCCGCTCTCGCGGACGCTTAACCGTTGCGCAATTTGTAAAAATTACTGCGTGCCGGGCTCAAAGCCCGGCATTGCCGTTTAATGAACCGGTTCAAGTTTCGATTGTCGAAAATTGGACCTGACCTCAAACACAAACGCAAGAGAGACAAAATGTCGATTTCTGCTGCTGACGTTAAAAAACTGCGCGACATGTCAGGCGCAGGCATGATGGATTGCAAAAATGCGCTTTCCGAAAACAATGGTGACATGGAAGCGTCGCTTGACTGGCTGCGCAAAAAAGGCATTTCCAAAGCAGACAAAAAAGCCGGACGCACCGCTGCTGAGGGGCTGATCGGGCTTGCTCATGAGGGCAATATGGCCGTTGTTGTGGAAGTTAACTCTGAGACAGACTTCGTTGCACGCAACGAAGGCTTTCAGGGTATGGTGACATCTATTGCATCATCTGCAATGCCAACCGATGGCACAACTGAAGCTGTTGCGCACGCGCCGGTTTTGGGCACTGGTAAAAACGTAACTGAGCTGGTCCGCGACGCAATCGCAACCATTGGCGAAAATATGAGTTTTCGGCGTTCGGCCAAACTTGTCGCTCATCCAGGCGTAGTTGCAACCTATATGCACAACGCGGTTTCGGCTGATATTCAAAATCTCGGCAAAATCGGGGTTCTTGTGTGCATTGAGACCGCTGGTAACGAGGATGCAGCACGCGCCTTTGGCCGCCAAGTTGCTATGCATGTGGCCGCCACCAACCCAGCCGGGCTAACACCAGACGATATCCCGCAGGAAGTTGCCGATCGTGAGCGCGCAATTTTTGCTGATCAAGCCCGCCAATCGGGCAAACCAGAAGCGATCATTGAGAAAATGGTCGAAGGCCGTATGCGCAAATTCTATGAGGAAGTTGCCTTGGTAAAACAGGCATTCGTTATCAACCCGGATTTGACAGTTGAGCAAGCATTAAAAGAAGCCGAAGCGAAAATTGGTGCACCAGCTAAAATCACCGGTTTTGTGCGCATGGCGCTTGGCGAAGGCATCGAAAAAGAAGAAGTTGATTTTGCCGCTGAAGTTGCTGCTGCCGTTCGCGGATGATCGGTTTCCAATTTGAGTTGAATAGGGGCATCGCGTGACAACGCGGTGCCCTTGTTGTATCGGGCATTCTAGCGGTATTAAAAGCGATTCAGTGTTGAGTTTCCCATGCAATCTAAACCAATTTTCAAGCGCATTCTGTTAAAGGCCTCGGGCGAAGCCCTGATGGGCAATCAAGGCTTTGGCATCGATGTCGATGTTGCAGATCGCATTGCAGGCGATATTGCCGCTGCTCGCGCGATGGGTGTGGAGGTTGGCGTTGTAATTGGCGGCGGCAATATTTTCCGCGGTGTTGCTGTAGCATCGCGCGGCGGTGATCGTGTGACCGGTGATCATATGGGTATGCTGGCAACTGTGATTAATTCGCTTGCGCTTCGCACCGCGCTGGAAAAACGCGGTATTGAAACGCGCGTGTTGTCGGCAATTGCTATGCCACAAATTTGCGAAGCTTTCAGCCAACAAAAATCAATGTCTTATATGGCTGACGGTAAAGTGGTGATCTTCGCAGGCGGCACAGGTAATCCGTATTTTACAACCGATACCGCTGCCGCTTTGCGTGCTGCTGAACTAAACGCCGATGCCTTGTTTAAGGCCACGCAAGTTGACGGTATTTATGATTCAGACCCAAAGAAGAACCCCGATGCTTTGCGTTTTGAGAACATTACACATGACGAGCTCTTAAAGCGCGGGCTAGCAGTTATGGACACTGCCGCTGTGGCGATTGCACGCGAGAATAAGATACCGATAGTGGTCTATTCGATACATGAGGCGAATGGATTGACAGAAATTTTGGCGGGCCGTGGCCGTGCCACCCACGTTAGAGATGCCGGTTAAAGCCAAACAAAAGAAAGTTTAGAAAAATGCCCGATGGTATTGATTTTAAGGACCTTCAGCGCCGCATGGATGGCGCTATTTCCTCATTTCGCACTGACTTGGCCTCGCTTCGCACAGGTCGCGCCTCCGCCAATTTGCTGGATGCAATCAATGTCAATGCTTATGGCTCCAGCATGCCGATCAACCAGTGCGCTACTGTGACAGCGCCTGAACCGCGTATGCTTCTGGTACAGGTTTGGGACCGTGGTTTGGCTGGCGCAGTTGACCGTGCCATTCGCGAATCAGGTCTCGGATTAAATCCGATAACGGAGGGCGCTTCCATGCGCATTCCATTGCCGGAGCTTAATCAAGAACGCCGCAAAAGTATGGTCAAATTGGCTCATACTTATGCGGAAAGCGCCCGGGTTTCGGCCCGTCATGTTCGCCGCGACGCAAATGACGCTTTGAAGAAAGCTGAAAAAGACCATGTGATTAGCGAAGATGAGTGCCGCAAACAAACCGAGCGTGTTCAAAAGATCACGGACCAGATCATCGTCGATATCGACAAGATGATGCATGATAAAGAAATTGAAGTTATGCAGGTTTGATTCGCCGATGTTATCCTGGGCAATTCACAAATGAACATGATGGGCGATAAAATGCGGGCTCCCCGGCATGTCGCTATTGTTATGGATGGCAATGGGCGCTGGGCCACTGCGCGCGGTCTGCCACGCTTCGAAGGCCACCGCCGCGGCGTGGAAGCATTGCGTCGCGCTGTCAAAATTGCCTGCGAAATAGGGATCGACGTTCTAACGGTTTATGCGTTCTCCTCTGAGAACTGGAAGCGCCCGGCCCTTGAGATTTCTGAACTTATGGGTTTGCTCAAACTATTTGTGCGCCGCGATCTTACAGAATTGCATAAAAATGGTGTCAGAGTGCGCGCTATCGGCGAGAGAGTTAGGCTTGCGCCAGATTTGCGTGCGCTTATTGAAGAAGCGGAAGACTTAACGCAAAGCAATTCTAATTTAACGCTTGTCGTTGCGTTTAATTATGGCTCGCGCGACGAAATCGTTCGTGCTGTACAAAAGTTGGCGCAAAAAATAAAAGACGGCGATATTGAGCCTGAAACGCTTACCGAGCAGCACTTGGCAGCCTATCTCGATCTGCCAGACCTGCCTGAGCCTGATTTGATTATTCGCACCAGCGGAGAACAAAGGCTTTCAAATTTTCTGTTGTGGCAATCAGCATACAGCGAATTCGTTTTTCTACCCGTATTATGGCCTGATTTTGATCGCGCCCATTTTGATCAGGCACTCGCAATGTATGCGAGCCGTGAACGGCGGTTTGGTGGTGCAATACCGATTGAAGTTGCGAGTTAATGGCGACCGCTTCAAAAAACGTAGAGCTGCGGATGCGAATTGTCTCAGCTTTGGTTTTAGCAGTTGTTGCATTTGGCGAAGTCTGGGCCGGTGGCGGGCTTTTTTCTGTTTTCGTTTCGGCTGTTGCGCTGATTGTTTTCTTGGAATGGACCGCAATAATTGGCCTTTCAGCCTTTGCCAAGGCACGCTTAAGCGCAATTGTATTGATGATCGTGCCTTTGGCAACGCTCATTTTATTGGGAGTTAGAGCTTCATTGGCCGCCCTATTGGTTTGCGCACTTGCGGCCTATTTTTTCACTGTTTCCACAACAAAAGGAACGGCAAACTGGACAGCGGGTGCGGTGCTTTATTGTGGGCTGGCAGCAATTTCGTTGGTTAGCCTGCGATCAGATGAGCAAGGCATCTCATTGATATTGCTGTTATTTGCCATCGTTTGGGGCACAGATATAGGTGCCTATTTTGTTGGTCGTAAACTCGGTGGCACAAAATTGGCGCCCAAAATATCCCCTGGTAAAACCCGGTCCGGCGCTGTTGGCGGCTTGGTCATTGCGATGGGTTGTGCGGCAATCTTGGCTGCCGCAACCGGTGTTTTAGACCCGTTTGTTGCTTTATTGCTTGCCAGTGTGATCAGCATCGTAAGTCAAGCGGGAGATCTGTTCGAGTCTTATATAAAACGCAACTTTGGCGTTAAAGACTCAGGCACTATCATGCCCGGTCATGGTGGACTATTTGACCGCGTGGATGGCCTTATGCCCGCCGCGATTGCCATGTTTGTCATTTTTAATTTTCTCTGACCGGATATGCGAATACTATGGATTTTCTGAGCGGGTTTCTCACGTCGGCTGGTACTTTGGCTGTTGGTACTTTGTTGCCTTTTTTTGCCATCTTGATTGTGGTCGTTTTTATCCACGAGTTAGGTCATTACTGGGTAGGCCGGTGGTGCGGCATTGGCGTTCGTGCTTTTGCTGTTGGATTTGGGCCGGAATTGTTTGGCTGGACTGATAAGCACGGTACGCGTTGGAAGTTATGTGCCATTCCGCTCGGCGGTTACGTCAAATTCGTGGGTGATGTGGGTGCATCAAGCGCGCCAAACTCAGACGAACTATTGGCATTACCGCCCGAAGACCGTGCGCGAGCCTTTCAGGTTCAATCGTTGTGGAAAAAGGCGTTGACTGTATCGGCTGGCCCTGTGGCAAATTTTATTCTGGCTGTTGTTATTTTTTCGGGTTTTTTCTGGATAAATGGCAAGCAGTATATTGCGCCAATAGTTGGGAGTGTTCAAACCAGTTCGCCGGCAGAACGGGCCGGGTTACAGCCTGGTGATCGCTTTTTAAGTGTCGCAGGAACGGAAGTGTTGACTTTTTCTGACATACAAAACGTCGTGAACGCCCGGGCCGGAGACGCCATTGATTTCACGTTAGACCGAAATGGCCAGACAATAGCGGCGACCATGGTTCCAAATTTAATGGAGCAAACAGATGGCCTCGGCAACACAATAAAAGTTGGAATTATTGGTGTTCTCGCGAATCGGGACCCGATTAATTCTAGGGTTCTGGAGTTAAATCTTTTCGAATCAATCCAAGCTGCGTTTGCCGAGACCAAACGTACGATCGAGCGGACCTTGATTTTTCTCAAACGTTTTTCTGTTGGGCGTGAAGATCGCTGCCAGCTGGGCGGGCCAGTTAAAATCGCGCAAATGGCAGAACAGGCTGCTGAAAAGGGACCATCCTGGCTGATTACTTTGACCGCGTTTCTGTCTATTGGCATTGGTATTATGAATTTGCTGCCAATACCGCCTTTGGACGGCGGCCACTTAGCCCTTTATGGCTATGAAGCCGTAGCTCGCAGGCCAATGCCTGCATTTGTCCAAGAAAAAATCTACCAGTTTGGTTTTTTAGCAGTGCTTGGTTTCATTACATTTGTTTTATGGAACGACCTGTTTGCCTGCTAAGGCATGTAGGTTGGCAAATAGGTTGGAACGTGTTTTGCCGGCCTGAATTGAAACCAATCCTTTACCATGCCCACAGAAATGCGTGTCTTAAAGGCAACGAATGATCAAAGAGTAAACAGGAATTAACGCTAAGCCTTGCTTGAATCAAAATTCCGCGTCATAGGACAATTTGTCTTTAGCGCATGCTGAGGCTAAATTTCGTTTGCCCCCAAAGGGCGTTGTGTAAACTCGGAAGAATTGGTTCCGCCAAAATCTTCCCAGACAGGATGAATGAAGGCCGATGAAGCCCAGTTCGCGCATTATCAAAGTTTCTCTTTCCGCAATGCTAGCGGGAGCCAGCGCCATCACAGTGGCTACACCGCTGCTCATGATGGGCGTAGCGCCGGTTTTTGCTGCGACGCTCAGCCGTGTTGATGTGCGAGGCAACCAGAGGGTCTCAGCAGATACGGTTCGCAGCTATCTTGGTATTCAAACTGGACAGAGTTTTTCGACCGATGATGTCGACGCTGCCACGAAAGCACTTTTCAACACCGGCCTTTTTGCTGATGTGAAAGTGACTCAATCGGGCTCTGCATTGGTCGTAACGGTCGTTGAACAGGCGGTTGTTGCGCAGCCGATTTTTCAGGGCAACAAAAAGATAAAAGATAAAGACCTTGCCGGACGGGTGCAGTTGCAGCCTCGCAGTCCGTTTTCTCAATCTGCAATGGATGCAGATGTTGAGACCATTCGCGACGCGTACCGTGCCATAGGACGCAGCGATGTTGCGGTAGCCGCTGAGACAATGGATGCTGGCGACGGCCGTGTTAATGTTGTTTTTAACATCACCGAAGGCGATCGCACAAAAATTAACTCCGTTGCGTTTTCTGGCAATGATGCCGTGAGCGATACCCGTTTGCGTTCAGTAATTGAGACCAAGCCCAGCAACATCTTGTCACGCTTCCTGCGCGATGATGTTTATTCAGATGATAAGCTGCGTGCCGACGAAGATAAGTTACGACAGTATTATTTTAACCGGGGTTACGCAGACTTTCGCGTGATCTCAGGTGCGGGTGAATTTGATACCGCAGCCAACGCCTATAATGTTGCTTTCACCGTTGAAGAAGGCGCGCGCTATAATTTTGGTGACATCGGCATCGACAGTACTGTTGAAGGCGTCGACACTGCGCAGCTGACGGGTTTGATTTCAACGAAGAAGGGCAAGGTCTATAGCGCCCGCGATGTTGAAAAAACGTTGATTGCGATTTCGGAACGGCTGGCGAGCCAGGGGTTTGCCTTTGCGCAAGTGACGCCGCGCGGTGACCGCAATTTCACGGACAACACTATATCAATCACTTATACAATTGACCAAGGGCCGCGCGTTTACATTGAGCGCATTGAAATCCGTGGCAACGACCGGACGCGTGATTATGTCATCCGCCGTGAGTTTGATGTTTCTGAAGGTGATGCGTTTAACCAATTCGTGATCCAGAAAGCGCGCAAGCGCTTGGAAGCACTTGGCTATTTTGGCCGTGTCAATATTTCATCTGTACCCGGGTCTGAAGCTGACCGCGTGGTCATTGTCGTTGATGTTGAAGATCAATCTACCGGTGATATCGGCATAGGTGCGGGTTATGCCGTTGGTGGCATCGACGCTGGCGTTCAGATTGAAGGCTCAATTTCAGAGCGCAACTTCCTTGGCCGCGGCCAATTCTTGAAACTGGCCGTCGGCGGATCCAGGGCTTCACGCACCTACACAGTCTCGTTTACGGAGCCTTATTTATTAGGTTCGCGCATTTCTGGCGGATTTGATTTCCAGCGTGCCACCAACGAGTATAAAGCGGGCAGCGGCAATGGCTCGGGCTATGATACCGCAACACAAAGTGCCGTTGTGCGCTTTGGTTTGCCTATTACTGATGCACTAAATGCCCAATTGGCGTATAATTATACGTCTGAAACTTATACTTGCAAAATCGTGTCGCTTACCTGCACGGGCAACAGTCAAATTGATAAACAGATAAACGCGGGTGATTGGACTAAATCATCAATTAGCGCTGCCTTGACATATTCCACACTCGATAGCCGTACCAATCCGCGCAGTGGTCTTTTTGCCCGCGTGGGAGTTGAGTACGCTGGCGTTGGCGGCGATGCCCGGTTTATCAAGACTACAGCTACTGCGTCCTACTTCCATTTACTGTCAGAAGAGTTTGATGTTGTTGCCGTCGCAACTGGTGCTGCAGGCAATATATCCGAGACCAGCAAAGGTGGTATCTTAAACTCAGATTTGTTCCGGTCATCCACCCAAATGATCCGCGGATTTGATTCCAACGGTATTGGCCCTTATGATAGGGTGGCTGGCCAGCATGTTGGTGGCGATACCTACTTTAAAGCCACAGCAGAAGTGCAGTTTCCGCTGCCACTCATACCGGAGTCGTTTGGTTTACGCGGAGCGCTGTTTGCTGATTCCGCAACAATTTATGGTAACGATTTGGGCGGAGCACTTGTTGGCACGAACATGAAATGGCGTGCATCAGCTGGCGTGGGTATTGCTTGGGCATCCCCGTTCGGTCCGTTGCGGATAGACTACGCCATACCGTTGGTTAAAGAGCCAACTGACAAAGTTCGTGAGTTCTCGTTCGGCGTTTCAACGCGCTTCTAATAGACCCGTGCCGGGCATGACCCGGCATAAACCTCCGGTTGTTCGCATGCCCGTTGTCTCGTTCTTCAAAGCCGGAAAGTCTTTGACGATCGGTGAGGTATCAGCATTGTCTGGCGTCCTTTATGCTGGCAATGATTTGGACATTTCATTTTCAGGTGTCAGCGCCATCTACGCTGCAAAGTGGGGCGAAATTACCTTTGCGTCCGGAGTGAAGCAACGCGATGATTTGGCGAAACTTGATGGCGTTTTGGTATTTTGTACACCAAACCTAATGAGTTCGGTTCCCAAAACGTGCTTTACCTTGGAATGCAGCAATCCTGCAGTTGCTTTCAACAGGTTGGCAAGAGCGTTGTACCCAGACGCCTTACGCTCTCCCCAGTTTGAAGAATGCACGCTTGATCCGGTTGGTGCATATGTCCATTCAACGGCGAAAATTGAAGATGGCGCCACTCTAGCTGCAGGTTGTGTAATAGGTGCACATGTTGAAATCGGCCGTAACAGCCGTATAGGGCCTGGGGCTACTGTGGCTGCACACTCCACAATCGGGCGCAATTGTGATTTGGGTGCGCACGTTGTTGTTCAATGCACGCATATTGGCGATGGCGTGATTATTGGACCGGGTGCTACCATTGGCCATGATGGATTTGGCTTTGTGCCAAGCTCAAGCGGTTTGGAAAAAGTACCGCAGCTTGGTCGCGTGATAATTCAGAACAATGTCGAAATTGGTTCAAATACCTGCATTGATCGTGGCAGCCTGGATGACACGGTTATTGGTGAAGGCACGAAAATCGATAACATGGTTCAAATTGCTCATAATGTTCGGGTTGGCCGAAATTGCGCAATCGCAGCTCAAGTTGGAATATCGGGCAGCGTCATCATTGGGGATAACGTGATGATCGGTGGTGGGGCCGGAATAGCAGACCATATAATCGTTGGTGATAATGCTATGATTGCTGCCAGAAGCGGGGTGATGACCGAAATTCCAGCTGGTGCCCGATATGGTGGAGCACCCGCAAAGCCATTGCGCGAGTTTTTCAGAGAAATTGCCACACTGAAGGCATTGGCAACAAAAGAAACAAAACTTTGAAAGTTGGTCGCTATGCAGATTGAATCAGCTGACATCCAAAAAGTATTGGCGTCGCTACCGCACCGGTATCCATTTTTGCTTGTGGACCGTGTAAGGGAAATTCAAGGTAATAAATTCGGTATTGGCATTAAAAATGTCACTATCAATGAGCCGCATTTCCAAGGTCATTTTCCGGGTCAACCCATCATGCCCGGTGTATTGATTGTTGAGGCAATGGCCCAGACGGCCGGGATAATCACGATTCTGGCGCAAGACAGTACAACGCCAAAGGCCGTGTTCTTTATGACGATTGATAATTGTAAATTTAGAAAGCCCGTAGTGCCCGGCGACCAGCTGGAGTTACATGTGACTTTGATCAAACAACGCGGAGCTATTTCAAAATATGCCTGCGTTGGTATGGTTGACGGCGCTAAAGTCGCTGAAGCAGAATTGACTGCAATGATTGGCGAATTGGGTTGAATATGGCCCAAGACATTCACCCGACAGCCATTATTGATTCCGATACGACAATTGCAAAAAACGTAAAAATCGGGCCCTATTGTGTCGTAGGCCCAGACGTTACACTTGATGAAGGCGTCGTTTTAGTTTCTCACGTTTGTCTGTCTGGCGTTACCAAAATTGGCGCCCGTACCCGTATCGGACCGTTTAGTTCGCTTGGCGGAGCACCGCAATCAACACAGTATAAAGGTGAAAAGACCGTCCTGATTGTTGGCACGGACTGTGATATCCGCGAGCATGTAACCATCAGTACTGGAACAATGAGTGGTGGCGGCCAGACAATTATCGGCGACAGGGTGTTGATAATGGTCGGCTCGCACATTGGTCATGATTGTATTGTTGGCGATGATGTCACGTTTGCTAATTATGCAATATTGGGTGGGCATTGTATTATTGGCGACCGAGTGGTGCTTGGCGCGCTTGCAGGGTGTCACCAATTCACGCGTATTGGCGAGGGCGCAATGGTTGGCGGCGTTGTCGGTCTACGCGAAGATGTCATTCCGTTCGGTTTGGTTGATCGCAACGGGATGCTTGGTGGACTGAACATTGTCGGGCTTAAACGACGGGGCGCAACAAAATCCGAACTTCATGATATCCGCCGAACCGTCCACGAGATTTTCTTAGGTGACGGATCGTTTGAATTGCGCAAGCAACGTGCCATTGCTAACCCACCACAAAACCAATTTGCGTTGTTGATAGTTAATTTTTTGGCAGCTGATGCAAAGCGCTCAATTTTGAAATTCGGGCGCGGTGCGAGGGCTGATCCGGCCAAACCAGTATGACCTTTGCTGCAAAACGCTATGGTATCATTGCCGGCAACGGGCTGTTGCCACTGACGTTGGCACAGCGTTTATCAGAAACCGGATTTCAACCCCATGTTATTGGCGTAGAGGGTGAAGCCGACCCTGCATTAGGCCAATATCACTATCAGAGCCTCGCGCTTGAAAAAATTGCGTACTCTGTGCCGTACTTGAAAAGCAAAGGCGTGACCCATGTGGTCTTTGCAGGCGGCGTAAGGCGGCGACCAAAGGTCAGCTCACTTCGCGTTCCGCTACTCCTTTGGCCTGATTTGCCTGCCGTGGCATCGGCATTGAAGCGCGGCGACGATGGATTATTGGTCGCTTTGATAAAGCTGTTTGAGCGCCATGGTCTGATCATGCTGGGTGCACATAGTATTTTGCCTGATCATGTTACGCCTTTTGGCGTGGTTACAGGTGTAAAACCAGCTGCCAAGCATCATGCCACGCTCAGCAGGGGTGTCGAGGCGGCAAAGTTGATTGGCAAACTGGACATCGGGCAAGCCGTGGTTGCATTGGGAAAACGGGTTATCGCGGTGGAGGGTATTGAGGGAACCGACCAAATGCTTTCACGCGTTGCTCAGTTGCGCGAACAAGGAAGACTTGATGTAAAGGCAGCCCCGATACTGATCAAAATTGCAAAACCGGGCCAAGAGCTTCGTGCTGATATGCCAGTCATTGGCGTCACAACTATTGCAGGTTGTAAGGCTGCGGGAAT
Source organism: Limoniibacter sp. (assembly GCA_031422195.1). Taxonomy (GTDB): domain Bacteria; phylum Pseudomonadota; class Alphaproteobacteria; order Rhizobiales; family Rhizobiaceae; genus JALOTE01. The sequence goes on from JANOPZ010000137.1 coordinate 31,273, forward strand.
AGCGTTGATTTGTGTTAGTGCAGGTACAACACTGATTATGGATGTAGCGCGTACTTTGGAAGCAGCTCAATTGGCTGGAATTAGTGTTTTTGGAATAAACCCCGATGATTGGTTGAAAGACCCCTGATGAATTCAAAAACAATTGCGATTATTGTCGGCGAAGAATCCGGAGACTTACTGGGTGCAGACCTTGTACGCGGCTTAAAAGCGAAACTTGGCAGCGATCTGAAATTAATTGGCGTTGGCGGCGAACATTTGCAAGCCGAAGGGCTAACAAGCATTATTGACCCATCAGAAATGGCTTTGATGGGCATAACTGCGATTCTTCAGAGACTGCCACGTTTGATTGGTCATGTTCGTAACGTAGCCAAAACCATTATTGCAGCAAAGCCGGACATATTGATTATTATCGACAGCCCAGAGTTTACCCACCGGGTCGCGCGAAAGGTACGGGCCGCAATACCGCAAACGCCGATAATCAATTATGTTTGTCCAAGCGTATGGGCTTGGCGGCCGGGCCGGGCCAAGGTGATGAGATCATATATCGATGAAGTGCTCTGCATTTTGCCGTTTGAACCTGCCGAATTGCTCCGGCTGGGTGGGCCAAAGGGAACTTTTGTTGGGCATCGATTGATAACCGACGCCGCTATTTTGGCGGTGCATGAAGCACGTAAAGCACACGTAAATACCGCGGGCCAACTTATGCTTTTGCCGGGTTCACGCAGCGGTGAAATCAAACGGCTGCTGCCTGATATGCTGGAAACGGCACGACTGATGCTCGCGCGAGGTGCAGCAAATACCGTTATTCTTCCAACACTTGAGCGCCACCGTAAAAGTGTTGAATCAACCGTTATTGCTGCAAATGTGCCGTGCAATGTCGTTGTTGGTATGGAACATAAACTGCAAGCATTTGTCAGCGCCGACGCCGCTCTTGCGGCATCTGGCACTGTTTCACTTGAGCTTGCCTTGTGTGGGGTGCCACATGCTTCTGTTTATCGGTTGGATTTTTTGGCAAAAGCACTAGCAGATCGCGCGTATCTCGCATGGTCAGCCAACTTGCCAAATTTAATCATTGACCGGGTGGTGGTGCCGGAAAGTTATGGCATTTTTTTCCGGCCGGAGACGCACTTTCGCCTTGTTGCGGAGCTGATGGATCCAAATAGTCTTTTCCGAAAAGCTCAATTGGCCGGATTTGACAGTGTTCGCTTGGCGCTACAGGCAAAGCGCCCCGCTGCAGAAATCGCGGCGGAGCGTGTTTTGGCATATATTAAATAGACCGAAATATTATTTGCGCTCGCCCACAGACACATAATCGCGTTGCGGCGAGCCGGTATAAAGTTGGCGCGGGCGGCCAATTTTTTGTCGTGGATCTTCAATCATCTCAGACCATTGTGCAATCCAGCCGACAGTACGGGCAACAGCAAACAAGACCGTGAACATGTTGGTTGGAAAGCCAAGCGCACGCAATGTGATCCCTGAATAAAAATCAATATTCGGATAGAGCTTTTTCTCAATGAAATAATCGTCGGTTAGCGCAATACGCTCCAGCTCAATGGCAACATCCAATGTTGGATCGTCTTTAATGCCAAGCTCAGCGAGCACTTCATGGCAGGTTTTTTGCATGATTTTGGCGCGTGGATCGTAGTTTTTGTAAACGCGGTGGCCAAAGCCCATCAAACGGAATGGATCGTTTTTGTCTTTGGCGCGCGCGATGTATTCTGGAATACGGTCAACTGTGCCAATTTCGGTCAGCATGTTGAGCGCTGCCTCATTAGCACCGCCGTGGGCAGGGCCCCATAGGCAAGCAATGCCTGCCGCGACGCATGCAAATGGGTTAGCACCCGAAGAGCCCGCAAGGCGCACGGTTGACGTTGAAGCGTTTTGCTCATGGTCGGCATGGAGTATAAAAATGCGGTCCATCGCGCGGGCCAGAACTGGATTTACCACATATTCTTCGCAAGGTACCGCGAAACACATTTTCAAGAAATTTGCTGAATAGCCCAATGAATTTGTTGGATAAACAAACGGCTGGCCCACAGAATACTTAAATGCCATTGCAGCAATTGTTGGCAACTTTGCAATCATCCGAAGGCTGGCAACCATGCGCTGGTATTCATCAGAAATATCTGTGGAGTCATGATAAAACGCGGAAAGTGCCCCGACCACGCCGCAAACCACGGCCATTGGGTGCGCATCACGGCGGAATCCTGAGTAGAATTTAGACATCTGCTCATGCACCATCGTGTGGCGCGATACGCGGTGGTCAAAATCGGCTTTTTGGGCAGCTGTTGGAAGTTCGCCGTAAAGCAGCAAATAGCAGGTTTCGAGGAAGTCGCCGTTATCAGCAAGTTGGTCAATCGGGTAGCCACGATGCAGCAAAACACCCGCATCGCCATCAATAAAGGTAATTGCGGATTCGCAAGCTGCGGTTGACGTGAAGCCTGGATCATAGGTGAACATTCCCGTCTCAGCATAGAGTTTGGAAATATCGATCACATCCGGGCCGATCGTTCCGCTTCGTACTTGAAACAAATGCTCTATTCCATCGATGTTCAGGGTAGAATTGTGATCAGCCATTTTAATTCCTTCCAACATCGCCATAAGCGCAATGGTGCACTGCGATTTCGCACATGCGAACAAATGCAAGCTAGCCTATTTATTGTGCGCTTCCAAGTGCATCGGCTTGCGCTAAGCTTATGATTTTATTGATGTCATACCACGAAACTAAGCGTGACTTTGAAACAACCGCTAAAACGGCCTCAAAAACCCAGATTGTTCAATTTGGCAACTGGTCTTGAAGCCGCGCAAGGCTTTCCTTGCGACCCAAAACATCGAGCACATCAAACAGGCCCGGCGATGTTGCGCGACCTGTTAATGCAGCGCGCAAAGGTTGCGCTACTTTTCCAAGTTTAAGCCCCATCTCCTCCGAGACTTCACGGATTGCCGCCTCAAGGGTTTCCAATGTCCAGTCACTCAGAGCTGAAAGTTTAAGTATTGCGGCTTCGATGACGCCTGCATCTGCAGTTGCAACCAATTCTTTGGCTTTTTCATCCATCAGCAAAGGCCGTGCTGCAAAAAGATATGCACAATTTGCCGCCAATTCTTCCAACGTTTTGGCGCGTTGTTTCAGCCCTGGCATCGCTTTTAGCAGCATAGCGCGTTCTGTTGAAGAACGGGCAGCTTCAACCACCCCACCGCTCGGCAAAAAAGGAGCGGTTTCAAGCAGTAAATCTGTCAGTTCCAAATCATCACTGGTCCGAATATAATGGCCGTTCAAAGCTTCCAGTTTCGCAAAATCAAGACGAGACGCACCACGGTTGACATCTTGAATATCAAACCACGAAATCATCTGATCAAGGCTCATGATTTCATCATCGCCGTGGCTCCAGCCGAGGCGCGAGAGATAGTTCCGCAATGCTTGCGGCAAGTACCCCATCGCGCGATAAGCATCGATACCGAGCGCGCCATGCCGTTTTGAGAGTTTTGCGCCATCGGCGCCATGAATCAGCGGAATATGGGCAAGTTTTGGTGCATCCCACCCCATGGCATCATAAATTATCTGCTGGCGTGCGGCATTTGTGAGGTGGTCATCGCCGCGAATAATTTGGGTAACACCCATATCATGGTCGTCAACGACCACTGCCAGCATATAAGTCGGGTTGCCGTCGGAACGTAAAATGATAAAATCGTCCAAATCAAAATTTGGAAATTTAACCAAACCCTGCACGGCATCATCAATAATGGTTTCACCCTGTGAAGGCGCTTTAATACGGATGGAGTAAGGGGCTCCAACTGGCGCGTCACTTGCAGGCCTATCACGCCAGCGCCCATCGTAACGCGGCGGCTTTCCAGCAGCTTTGAGCGCTTCGCGCATTTCGTCTAGTTCCGCGGGCGTTGCATAGCAACGGTATGCTTTGCCCGCTTCAACCAGCTGTTCTGCTATTTCCCTGTGGCGCGGCGCCCTTTCAAACTGAGAAACCACGGCACCATCCCAGTTGAGGCCCAACCAAGTTAAGCCGTCTAAAATAGCAACCACAGCTGCATCGTTTGAACGTTCGAGGTCTGTATCCTCAATACGCAACAGCATTTTGCCGCCAAATCGTTTGGAATAGAGCCAATTGAAGAGCGCAGTGCGTGCACCGCCAATATGCAAATAACCGGTAGGCGACGGTGCAAAACGGGTGATCGGTGGAATTGTTGACATGATAGCACCAAAAAAACGGAGGTTGGCAACAGCCAGCTGGATGCTTTTGGCATTAGCACAGACGGGCAATGTGGCAAGTCTAACCCTCAAGGCCGCTTGACTCTTAGGGGCATGCGGGGCCTTAATTTTGGCCTGCGCGATAGTGAATTTTCCCGGAAGGGTGATTGTGGCCGCGCACGTTTTGCCAGAATTGATCAAACCCACAATTGTTGATGAGCGCATGGCCGTCAACGAAGGTTTTGTGGTTGATCAAAACCGTTTTTCTGCCATCCCGGTGGGGATTGCGGTGATGGCTAATACTCTGGCAAAAAAGCCCCGCACCGAGATTGCAATTGAATGGTTGCGGCACAGTTTTCGCACTGAAGCTGAATTTGGCACAGCTTTTTTGTTTTGGCCGGTTTGGCTGGGTTGTGGCGCACTTTTATATTTTTTACGGGCGGGCGAACCAAGTTTTCGGCCAATTTTAGCCATTTGCGGTTTGGCGTTTTGTCTGGCTGTGTTGGCACGCCATACCATTGCGCCGCGCTTGATACTGACGGGTTTGCTGCTTGGCTGCCTTGGTTTTGCGGCGGCCAAATTCGAGACGAACCGGTATTCGACAGTAATGATGGGATCAGAAGTAACGACGCGCATCACCGGCAAACTCATCCACGCCGAAGAAATCACCAAAGATCGAACGCGACTGGTGATTGAAATCAGCGGTACGGAACGGCCGAAACTGAGATTTGCGCCGGAACGTATTCGCGTTTCGGCAAGAGGCGACTTTGCTCAGATGAGAGCTGGAAGCACGGTGAGCGGACTTGTGAAGCTGTTTGCCTTACCCGGACCGGTACAACCACAAGGCTACGATTTTGCGTTTGAAAGCTATTTCGACGGAGTCGGGGCAGCAGGATTTTTTCTTGGCGCACCCAGTTTTGCGGCATCGTTTGAACCCGAAACCAGGGCTGAAAAAATTAACATCTTGCGTACCAATCTCACGGCACACATTCGTGCAATTGTGCCCGGTGAAACCGGCGCAGTTGTTGCGGCTTTGGTAACGGGGGTGCGGGGCGCAGTTTCGGATGCCGACAATGAAGCTCTGCGTCGTTCAGGCCTCGCGCATATCATGTCGATTTCGGGGTTGCATTTAGCATTGGCTGCCGGTGTTTTGATTGCCACAATCCGGTTTGGAATGGCACTTATACCCCGGGTTTCTGACGTTTGGCCCATTAAGAAAATTGCCGCAAGTGCCGGAATACTCATAGCAATTCTGTATTGCCTGCTTTCGGGTAGTGAGGTTGCCACCGTTCGCTCAACGATTATGATTGTTGTGATGCTTGGTGCGGTATTGGTGGACCGGCCTGCCATTACGATGCGCAATCTTGCAATTGCGGCCCTTATTCTGGTGGCGATTTGGCCGCACGAGATTGCCGGACCCGGGTTTCAAATGTCGTTTGCGGCGACCGCTGGTTTGATAGCAATTTACCGATGGTGGGCAAAAAGACCGGTTGTCGAAATCGATCGTCAGCAGACTTTGGTTTGGCGCATTTTTGAAATCGGTAAAGCGGCTATTATTGGCACGGTGCTCTCATCGACAGTTGCAGGATTGGCGACGCTGCCGTTCGGAGCGTTTCATTTTGAGCGGCTGGCCCCGTGGGGAACATTGTCCAATCTACTGGCTTTGCCCGCAGTTTCAATTGTCGTGATGCCGTCGGCGGTTGCAGCAATGGTTGCCATGCCATTTGGGCTAGATGGATATATTTGGCCCATTATGGCTTTGGGCGTGGATTTGATGTTGTGGTTGGCGCACACGATCGCCGCGCTTGACGGACCTGATGCCACAGGACCAGTACCAGTGCCTGCATTATTGCTTTCCACTTTTGCATTGACAGTAATTTGCTTGCCGCAGACGAAACTCCGATGGTTCGGCTTGGTGCCGCTGATCATAGCTGCTGGCATAATGGCAACGCGCGAAAAGCCTGCCATGTTCATTGACGAGAATGCCAAGCTGGTTGCGATTCTAACCAAAAATGATGAAATCGCGTTGAGTTCAACACGGCCGGATGATTTTGCGGTCAAAAATTGGCAACGGACTTTGCAAGCCAAAACCATTGTGAAACCTATCGGCGTTACCGAAACTGATGAAGCCTTAAAATCTTGGGCAGGATTTAGGTGCAGCAAACTTCTGTGCATGGCATTGTTGCCGGATGGTTTGCGGATTGGTCACGCAAAAACCATCGAAGGCGCAGAAATGGCCTGCAAAATTGCCGATTTAGTGGTTCAGGGCTTCGCCGGGCCTCCGATTAAATGCACCACGGGCGCAAAAGTTGTAACATCCGGTATGCTGGCCCGCCATGGATCTGCAACGCTTTACACCGGCGCGGGGAGTAGCCCAGCCAAGTCTATCAAAACAGGATGGCGCGATGCGGCTTTGACCTCAATCAAAACGCCTACCGCCAATTACCGGATCGAGTGGAGCTACCCAGCGCTCAACCGACCTTGGCAAACACAGCGCGTATTCTCGCGGCCAGCACGTGATCTTGCGCCGAAACCAAAGCTAAAGAAGCGACTGTTTATCGGCGAAGGCATGCAAGGCCGAGTGTAGCTAATGCGGCACTCAATACTTCCGCATTAACCCAACCAAACGGCCTTGAATTCGTACGCGCTCGGGGCCGTAGATTTGGGTTTCAAACTTAGGATTGGCAGCTTCAAGAGCAATCGAACCCCCTCTGCGCCGAAAGCGTTTCAGCGTTGCCGTCTCTTCATCGACTAAGGCAACAATGATATCTCCCATATTCGCGGTCGTCGTCTCGCGAATGATTGCCGTGTCGCCATGAAAAATGCCGGCTTCAATCATTGATTCACCTTCAACCACCAACGCATAATGCGTGCCTTGGCCAATCATATCCGGAGAAACCATAATCTCGTGGGTTTGATGTTCAATGGCGGAAATAGGTGTACCGGCAGCGATCCTCCCCATCATAGGAATACTGACAAAAAGGGAATCATTGGCAGGTTGTAAAGCGGGCTTTGTTTCCCGCACGGGTTGAACCTTACCCAGGCTGCCTTCAATAACAGAAGGTGAAAACCCTTGCCGCGGTTTGTTTGAAGGAGTGGAGGATTCAGGCAATTTCACCACTTCAAGTGCTCGCGCACGGTTTGCCAAACGGCGTATGAAGCCGCGCTCTTCAAGAGCCAGAATCAATCTATGGATACCGGACTTTGACGCCAGATCCAGCGCATCTTTCATTTCATCAAATGATGGCGGAACACCGCTTTCTTTGAGGCGCTCATTGATAAACATCAAAAGTTCTAGCTGTTTGCGTGTGAGCACTGTCGATATCCCTAAAGAAAGAATCAAAACATAATAGGAACGTCTCATACATGTTCTATATGCGTTCTGCAACTGTCCCCGTATTGGGCTTATTTTTCTGATCGTGCCTGTTCTAAAACCCGTCGCGCGAGCTTCAAATGCGGCGCGTCGAGCATGCGGCCGTTAAGGCTGATCACACCATTATCTCCAGACGCTGCGAACGCCTCAATAATTGCACGGGCACGGGCCAGAGCGGCGTCAGAAGGCGTAAACATCTCATTGATGGGAGCAATTTGAGCGGGATGGATTGCCATTTTTCCGCTAAATCCGTCCCGAAAGGCATCTGCGCATTCTTTTCGCAGGCCAGCTTCATCCCGAAAATCAGCATAAACTCCATCAATAGCGGTTAAATTGGCGCAAGCTGCACCAAGTAGAACCATGGTGCGTGCATGGGCAAATAACGGCGTAAAATCGCCGTTGGAATCCCGGGCGGAATAAGCGCCAATATCTGCGGATAAATCTTCTGCGCCCCAAGCCAATGCCTCCAGCCTTGCACTGGCGTTCGCATATGTCCCGGTGTTTAATACGCCGCGCGCCGTTTCTGTCGCAATGGCAATTATCTTCGTTTCAAAATCCAACACGTTTGAACGGGCTTCGGCAACCCGCATCATAGCAGCGAGCTCACCTACGCTTAAAGCCCCTTCAGATTTTGGCAACATTATGCCGGTTGTGGCCGGTGATATAGCTGCGGCCAGATCCTCTTGGGTTAAGCCGGTTCCAAGGGCGTTGACGCGGACATAGAGTTTTGGCGATTTGGGTTCCGATTTCCAATCGGCTAAAAAGCCAACCGTGTTGGCACGTGCCACAGCCTTGGCGCTGAAAGATACGGAATCTTCGAGATCAATAATCACCGCATCTGCGCCACACGCAGCGATTTTTGCTAGCTTTAACCTGCTATCGCCCGGAACAAACAACGAGGAGCGCATTGCCATTAGACGGCCTGTTTTTTCATCATTGCACTGCGGCGGCATTTAGCAACCAAAGTGCCATCTTGCTTAAACGCGCGGTGCTCAAACTCAACAATACCGCGATCGGATTTGGAGTTGGATTGGCGTTTGGAAATCACGTCTGTTTCCACATGAACGGTGTCGCCGTGGAACAACGGAGCAGGAAAGACGACATCTGTCATGCCTAGATTTGCAATTGTAGTGCCAAATGTTGTGTCGTGCACCGAGATGCCGATCATCAGCCCGAGGGTAAAAAGCGAATTTATTAAAGGCTTGCCCCATTCACTTTGGGCACCTGCCTCAAAATCAATATGCAAGCCTTGCGGATTAAGTGTCATGGTTGAAAACAGGATGTTGTCGGTTTCTGTGACAGTGCGGCGGATAGAATGTTTGAACATCTGCCCCGTTTCAAACGCTTCAAAATAAAGACCTTGCGCCAAACCTGCGTCCTCCTACCCTATTGCTTCGGTCCACCACGGTTACTGAAGTGTCAAGCATTATGGTGAACCCTTCGTAAACCAATCCATGTTTAGATTGATTTGTTGTTAGTTGCGCGGGCGTTTGTGAAATGGGTATTGGTGAGTTTTTGCTTTGGATCGAGACTGCGCGTGTGGATGCGCGCGCCGAAGCGGCACGATTGATTGCGCGTACAACTTTGCGGCAAGATATCAGCTTGGATGAGCGCTGCACTGCAGAAGCAGCTTTGGCTCTGCTGCTTGATGATCCTTCACCTTTGGTACGCGTTGCGCTGTCTGAGGTGTTGTCACTTTCAGCCTTAGCACCTCGGCAGGTGCTTCACGCTTTGGCGCTCGATCAATTTGATGTGTCTGCTGCTGTATTGGTGCGCTCACCTTTGGGCGATGAAACATTAATTGAGGTTTTAAAACGCGGTCATAGCCAAGCCGCTCTTGTTATTGCTGACAGAGCCAACTTATCGGCCAGGGTTGCGATGGTTGTTGCAGAGCGCTGCGGGCTGGAGCCTTGTTTGGTGCTGATCACCAACCATACCGCCAAAGTCAGCCATGCCACATTGGCAAAAATCATTGAGCGTCATCACGTATCTGCCGACATGCGCGGTGCACTCTTGGTGGATCCACGCCTTGATTTAGGTTTGCGCCAAAGACTGATCGACGCTTCCAGCCATGCGCTTTGTAGCTCAAATTTTGTATTAAGTTTGATCGGTGCGAGCAGGGCAATTGAACTTGAGCGTGAGACCATTTCCGACTCCACTCTCGATGTCGTAGAATACGCTGAATTGGAAACCCTGCCACCCTATGTGCGAGGGCTTCGCGCCCAAGGGCGGCTCACAAGCGCATTGGCGCTGAAGGCTCTGGTTTATGGCCGCATTGATTTTGTAGCCACCATATTGTCTGAATTGGCTGGGCGGAGCGAAGAGCAAATCCGGGCGGTTCTGGTACGCGGCGGTGAAACCGCGATCCGTGCATTGCTGAAAGACATCGGATTCAAAGGCCTGATGCTGCAATTGGCATTACAAGCTTTGCTAACATGGCGCGAGGTTGCGCTGGGTAAAATTAGTATTGGCCGCCAAGAATTGGCTTGGCAGCTGATGCGTGAAGCTGAAAGAGCAGAACAAAGCCAGGATTATAGCTCTGAGAACGATGATCTGGCCGCGTTTATGCGCAAGATATATTTGGAAATTACGCGTTCCAACGCCCGTTCCCATGCACAGGATATTGTCATCGAGGCTAAGCAGAAAGAGGCAATTGCATTGGTTGCAGCCGCAACATTAGAACAGGAAATCGCTGAATTCATGCTGGTTGATCAAGCCGGTTTAGACGATCAATTGAGTAAAGTTGTTGACGCGCTGAATATGCCTGAAGATGCACTATTATTTGATCCGTTAAACGACTTTGAGTTCGATGATCTGGCTGACACAAATATGCCACATGCCGGATTTCTCGCGGAGTTTGCTGATTCAAAACCAGCTGACTATCGAAATGCAGCCTAACCTGGCAGCCTAACCTGATCGTAACAACCGTGCAGCTTCGTCTTTGCCAAACAAATAAAGCAAAATGCGCAACGCTTTGCCGCGTGTCGATGAAAGTTCAGGATCGCGGTTAAGAATTAATTTCGCATCGTCCCGCGCAATTTCCAGCATATCTTTATGAGCAGATAAATCAGCCAGCCTAAACGCAACTTCGCCGGATTGCCGGGTGCCAAGCAATTCACCTTCGCCGCGCAATTTCAAATCTTCTTCAGCGATGCGAAAGCCATCTTCAGTTTGGCGCATAATGTCTAAACGGGCACGGGCGGTTGCGCTCAGCGGACTGGCGTATAGCAACACGCAGCTTGAAGCTTTAGCGCCGCGCCCGACACGGCCACGCAATTGGTGGAGTTGGGCAAGTCCAAAGCGTTCAGCATTTTCAATAATGATAATGGTTGCATCGGGCACATCAACGCCGACTTCGATAACCGTAGTGGCTATTAGAATAGGCTTCTGACCGAGCCTGAATGCTTGCATTGCAGCGTCTTTTTCGGCGGTATCCATTCGCCCGTGGATAAGGCCGGCCTGACCCTTGAAGCGTTTGATTGCCCATTGGTGACGTTTATCGGCGGAAGTCAGATGCTCCAGCTCTTCGCTATCTTCGACCAGCGGGCAAATCCAGTAGACTTTTGCGCCGTCTAAAACCGCGGTTTGTATTCGGTTTGCCAAATCTTCCAGCCGTTCGACGGGCATGGCAATGGTGTGGATGGGCAGACGGCCTTTGGGTTTTTCATCCAGTTGAGATGAATCCATATCTCCATAGGCAGCCAAAACCAACGTGCGCGGAATGGGCGTTGCTGTCATCACTAACATATCTGGCGCAGAACTCTTTGATGAAAGTGCAAGCCGCTGATGCACACCAAAACGGTGCTGCTCATCCACCACGACAAGGCCCAGATTTTGAAACGTCACTTTATCTTGAAACAATGCATGGGTGCCAAAAACGCCATGCAAAGTGCCATCGGCGAGCGCAGCCAGCACCGTATTTTTCTCAGCCGATTTCATTTTACCGGTCAATAAACCAAGGCGCAAACCGGCGGCTTCCGCAGTGTTTTTAAGGCCTGCAAAATGTTGCCGTGCGAGGAGTTCAGTTGGCGCCATCAGGACGGATTGAAAGCCAGCTTCCGCTGCCTGCGCCATAGCAAACAACGCCACGATTGTTTTGCCGGAACCAACATCACCTTGCAGCAAGCGCAACATGCGTTCACCGGAACTGAGGTCTTTGCTGATTTCCGAAATTGCGCGGGTTTGTGCATTGGTCAGTTGAAAGGGCAGGGCGGCTTGCAGGCTGTTTATCACTTGGCCAGTCGCATTTTTTGCATAGCCAGCGACCTTATGTTGCCCGCGCCGCACGACTGCCAACGCCAATTGTGCCGCCAGAAACTCATCGTAAGCAAGGCGCTTGCGATAAGAGTTAAGTGGTTCAAGTGACGCTTGATCAACAGGGTTATGCAGTGACTTCAGCGCATCATTAAATGTTGGCAGGCTAAGACGCGCCAGCACAGTTGGTTCGGCCCATTCTGGCAATTCGGGCAGTTGTTTCAGCGCAGTTTCAACGGCGTAAAGCACAACTCGCTGGGTCAGGCCGGCAACGCGCGGGTAAACAGGCTCGATCATACGCAATGAGCCGTCGTCAGCGCTGATACTGATTTTTTCAGGGTGGACCATTGAAATACGGCCATTGAAAAACTCAATATGGCCAAAAATAGTAATTGTTCCGCCGATGGGAAATGCTTTTTCCAGCCATTGCCGTTTGGCCTGAAAAAATGTCAGCGTGATATCTTGTGTATCATCGCTGCAATGAATGCGTTGCGGCAAACGTGATTTGCCTTCAGGTGCCCATTGATAGCGGTCAACTTGAACTGTGACCGTGGCGTCGGTTCCTTCCTTAACCCATTCAACTTTGGTTTGGCTGCCGCGATCCATTACGCGGAAAGGCGGCATGAGAATTAAATCGACAATCCGCGCTTCTTGCCCGTCACCGCGCGCAATTAGTTTGGCAAAAAGCTGATTTAACTTCGGCCCGATACGGGGCAAAGTTGAAACAGGCGAAAAAATGGGATCAAGAACTGTTGGTCGCATCATACAATAGTGCGACGAAGGCGCTGCGTGTTCAAGGCTGACAATCGCAAACTAAACCGTTAGAGCATTTCTAAGAGGGTATTTAATGCTGACGATGCGAACCAGTGCCGGACTTGATGACCGCCGCAAGCGCGCTTTGCTGCGTACTTGGCGTAGAGGCACCCGAGAATTAGACATTATGTTCGGGCTGTTTGCCAACGCTGAAATTGAAACCATGACCGATTTAGAACTGAGCGAACTTGAGCATCTTCTTGATTGTGAAGATCCAAATTTGCAAAAATGGTTTATGGGGCAGGAGCCGGTCTTGCCTGAATTTAACACCATGCTATTTGCCCGTATTGTCGCATTTCGTGCGGCAAACCCGATTGGTTGATTTGAACTCATGACATTGTTTCCTGAACTTCCGGCGGCAAACTGGCGTCTGCGCGCACTGTCTGGCATGGGACGCATCGTCATTGACGAAGTGATGCCGGATGCCGAAGCCTTTGTGCTGGCAGAATTGGCGCGAACAACTGGCGCAGGATTGCCCGTGGTGCATGTGGTTGCGGATGGCCAGCGACTTTCCATGCTTGCAGATGCGTTGCGCTTTGCTGCGCCAGAATTACCAATTTTAGAATTACCGGCTTGGGATTGCCTGCCTTACGATCGCGTTTCGCCCGGCGCGGATGTTGCAGCGCGGCGTCTGGCAGCACTCAACGGCTTGGCGGCACTGAAAGCCAAGCCGCACGGTGCAATCGTTTTGGCAACAGCCAATGCGGTTTTGCAGAAAATGCCGCCCGCCGCGCAAATGCAGGATTCAGGTTTAATCGCGCGTTCTGGCACCACTTTATCGATGAACAAGCTGATTGAGCGCCTCGAACGCCAAGGCTTTGACCGTGTGGCCACGGTGCGCGAAGTCAGCGAATATGCCGTGCGCGGTGGCATCTTGGATTTGTTTGCACCTGCGGCGGAAAACCCGGTGCGTCTCGATTTTTTTGGTGATGTGCTGGAAACCATCCGTGAGTTTGACGCGGCATCGCAGCTGACATTGCAACCACTGAAAGAGTTTGCGCTTAACCCGGCAAGCGAAGTTGAACTCACGCCAGAAACAATCGCGCGGTTTCGCAAAGCCTATATTGCTGCTTTTGGCGCGCCCGCTCGCGACGATGCTCTTTATTCAGCGGTGAGCGAAGGGCGTAGATTTGCAGGTTTGGAACATTGGCTGCCGTTGTTTCATGAGTATTTGGAAACATTGTTTGATTATCTGCCCGAAGGATTGATCACGTTTGATCATTTGGCGCATCAGGCAATTGAAGAACGCCACGCACAAATTCTCGATCATTATGAAGCTAGAAAAAAAGCGCCTGCTGTCGCCAGCAGCTCGATGGGCGGTGCGCCTTATCAGCCGGTTGATCCTGCAACGCTTTATGTTTCGCCAGTTGTTTTAGAAGCTGCGCTTAAAAACCGCCAATGCATAGATATGACGGCCTATGCGGTGCCGCCGGTTCAAGACCGCGTGGTGATTTCGGGTCGTTCTAAAAAAGGCCGCGTGTTTTCCAATGAACGGGCCGACCAAAACGCCAATGTGTTTGACGCTGTGGTGCGCCATATCAACGGCCTCAATATGCTTGGCAAATCAGTGATGATTGCAGGCTGGACCGCAGGTTCGCTCGACCGTTTAATGCAAATGCTCAGCGAGCATGACCTTGGCGGTTTTTCGACAATTGATGCGTTGCCAGTCTTTGAGCCCGGTAAGCCGCGCCGCGTTGCTTGCGTTTTGCCTCTCGAAGAAGGCTTTGAAACCGATGTTCTAGCCGTCATTGGCGAGCAGGATATTCTTGGTGACAGGTTATCACGCAGCATCAGAAAAAAGCGCAAGAACGCTGATTTCATTGCAGAAGTCACTTCGCTTGCGACAGGCGATATTGTGGTCCATGTCGATCACGGCATCGGGCGGTTCACGGGTCTGCGCACGGTTGAAGTTGGCGGTGCGCCGCATGATTGCCTCGAAATCCATTACGCCGGTGACGGCCGCCTATTGCTCCCGGTTGAGAATATTGAGCTTCTATCGCGCTACGGTTCGGATGAGACAACCGCTCAACTGGACCGCCTCGGTGGCGGTGCCTGGCAGGCGCGTAAAGCCAAACTCAAAAAACGCTTGCTGGATATGGCCGGCCAACTCATCCGAATTGCTGCTGAACGCGCGACGCGCGGTGCGCCCATTGTGCGCGTGCCCGACGGCCTTTACGGCGAGTTTTCGGCGCGTTTCCAATATGACCCCACTGAAGATCAGGCCAGCGCAATTGAAGCGGTAATTGATGATTTTACACTTGGTACGCCGATGGACAGGCTGATTTGCGGCGATGTCGGGTTTGGCAAAACTGAAGTCGCCTTGCGCGCTGCGTTTCTGGCCGCGATGGAAGGCCTACAAGTGGCCGTGGTGGTGCCGACAACATTGCTGGCCCGCCAACATTTCAAAACTTTTTCTGAGCGCTTTTCAGGCTTGCCTTTGAACGTGCGGCACTTGTCGCGGTTGGTCTCAGCCAAAGATCAGGCCCTCACCAAATTAGGTTTGGCCGAAGGCAAAATTGATATTGTGGTTGGCACGCACGCCTTGCTGTCTGACACAATCAAATTCAAAGGTCTTGGCCTTCTGATCATCGACGAAGAGCAGCGTTTTGGCGTGAAGCACAAAGAAAAAATGAAAGATCTGAAATCAGATGTTCATGTGCTGACGTTATCTGCAACGCCGATCCCGCGCACTTTGCAATTGGCGCTATCGGGCGTGCGCGAACTCTCGATGATCGCGACGCCGCCGGTTGACCGTATGGCGGTGCGCACGTTCGTGACGCCGTTTGATCCTGTGGTTATCCGCGAAACGTTGCTGCGCGAACGGTATCGCGGCGGGCAGAGTTTTTATGTCGTGCCGCGCATAAAAGACATTGAAGAGGTTAAAGCGTTTTTGGCCGCCGATGTGCCCGAATTGCGGGTAGCCGTGGCGCATGGCCAAATGCCGCCAAGCGAACTCGAAGATGTGATGAACGCGTTTTATGACAACCGTTTTGATGTGCTGCTTTCAACCACAATTGTTGAATCCGGTCTCGACATTCCGTCGGCAAATACGATGATTGTGCATCGCGCCGATATGTTTGGCTTGGCGCAATTGTATCAGTTGCGTGGTCGTGTCGGGCGCTCAAAATTGCGTGCCTATGCCTTGCTCACCGTGCCTGCCAAACGCAGCGTCACCAATACCGCCGACCGGCGCTTAAAAGTGCTGCAATCGCTTGATTCGCTTGGTGCGGGCTTTCAATTGGCCAGCCATGATTTGGATATTCGCGGCGCAGGCAATTTGCTTGGCGATGAACAATCCGGCCATATCAAAGAAGTTGGCTTTGAGCTGTATCAGCAAATGTTGGAAGAAGCGGTAGCCGAAATGAAGGGCGCGCCGGTTGACAGCTCCGGCAATTGGTCGCCGCAAATTTCTGTCGGCACGGCGGTGATGATACCGGATTCATATGTTTCGGATTTGCAACTGCGTTTGACGCTGTATCGGCGCTTGGCTGACCTTGAGACGATCGCCGAGATTGACGCGTTCGGTGCAGAATTGATCGACCGTTTTGGCGCAATGCCGGATGAAGTTGAGCACTTGCTAAAAGTGGTTTACATCAAGGCGCTGTGCCGCACGGCCAATGTTGAAAAACTTGACACCGGGCCGAAAGGCATTGTGCTCAACTTCCGCGAGAAAACGTTTCCCAACCCGGCAGAACTGGTGCGGATCATCTCAGAGCAGGGCAATCTTGCTAAAATCCGCCCTGATCATTCCGTGGTTTTTATCAGGGATTGGCCCACGCCAGAGAAGCGGCTGGCCGGTGCAGCAGTTTTGATGACGAAATTAGCGCGTGCTGCGATGGCAGCGGGTAAAGCAGCTTAGATCACGCTTTCCAGTTGCCCGATCGCTTTGGCGTCCGCGATTTGTGCAATAGCATTTGCCAAAGTCTCAGGGGCCTGAGCGCCAGAAACCGCATATTTCTGTTCAAAGATGAAACATGGCACGCCTGAAATACCCATGCGAGAGGCGTTTGCGATTTCAGTTTTTACTTCGTGCTCAAAAGTGCTTGAGCCTAAAATTTCTGCAATTTCATGTTTATCCAGACCACATGTCTCAGCTAAATCGGCCAGCACTTCAATGTCGCCAATGTTGAAGCCTTCTTCAAAAAATGCCTGAAACAGGCGTTTTACGACGGCGTCTTGCAAGGCGCGGTCATGCGCAACCGAGCGTATAAGACGGTGTGCGTTGAGTGTGTTGGGCGAGTATTTCATATTTGCAAAATCAAATGCAATACCAAGGCTGCGCCCAGTTTCACGGACGTGATCAAATTTGGCCAACATGGCATCTTTGCCGCCAAATTTAGCGGCCAAATGTGATTGGTAATCATACCCTTCCGGCGGAACCGTCGGGTCAAGCTGGTAAGCGCGCCAGGCAATATCAACCGTGATGTCGCGAGGCGCGAGTGCTTTTGCAGCCTCAAGGCGTTTCATGCCGATGTAACACCATGGGCAAACTACATCTGAGTAGATGTCGAGTGCTATTTGCTTTTGCGTGTTTTCAGTTAAATCCATTAGCCGTCGCGCCACCAATTCGGGATTTGAAAGCCATAGACAGGGTTATACTCCGGTACTTTCAACTCTTTTTTATGGGCGACCCAAGACGCGGGTTTGTATTGCATCGGTATCATATAATAGCCGGCAATCAACAATCGGTCGAGCATACGAACGGCATCGACAAAGATTGCACGGTTGCGGGCGTTGACGAGGGTTTCAATGGCACGATCAACGTCTGGGTCCGCAACACCAGCATAGTTGAATGAGCCTTCAGTGTCTCTGGAGGACGAACCCCAACGCGACATCTGTTCAATGCCAGGCGATAGCGAGCCTGAAAACCCGATCGACGTGATCATCATATCGTAATCAAACTTGCCTTTGCGTTCCTGTATTTGCGCGTCGTCAACCGAGCGGATATTCATAATAATGCCGATTTTCTCGACATTGCGCTGTAAGGCCAGCGCCATTTTTTCTTGTTCAGCTGAAGCAACAAGCAGCTCGAATTCCAGTTGTTTGCCGGTGGCGTCTTGAAGCTTACCGGATTTGAGTTCGTAGCCAGCCAGTTTGAAAGCATCAAGTGCGCCTTTATAAATCGTGCGGTCGCGGCCGGTGCCATCGCTGGTGGTTGGCTTATAAGTGCCACTGATGATGTCTTCTGTCAGGCTAGCAGGCAACGGGTTAAAAAGTGCCCGCTCGCCAGGGCTCATGAGCTGACCTGTTGAGGCAAGCTCTGAATTTTCCCAATAGCTTCCAATCCGCTTAAACGTATCGAGATAGAGATTTTTATTTGCCCATTCAAAATCATAAAGTTTGGATAAGGCTTTACGCACTTCCAACGATTTGAACACATCGCGGCGCGTGTTCATGACAAAGCCAAGCATTGGCGTTGGAAGCTGGTCAGTGAACTCTGATTTGACAACGGCACCTGATTCAACTGCCGGAAAGCTGTAAGCTTCCGCCCATTTTTTTGGGTCGCTCTCAGTGTTTATGTCACAAAGGCCGCTTTTGAAGGCTTCAAATTGCGCAGCATCGTTGCGGAAATATTCAATCACGATCTTATCGAAATTATTCACACCAACCTGGCTTGGCACGCTCACGCCCCAATAATTAGGGTTCCGGTTGAACGTAATGCGCGTGCCTGCAACGATTTCACCCACGGTATAAGGACCTGAACCCACCATAGGCGCAAGTGTTGTCTGGTCAAAAGTTTCGGCGTTTAATGCGTGTTTGGGCAGAATTGGTGTTAGCGCAATGATCAGAGGAAATTCGCGGTTCGATGTCTTGTTAAAAGTGAATTTTACTTTGTTTTCTGCGGTTTTTTCAATCTTTTCAATCCGCTTCATCCTGTCTTTATAGGGTGGACGGCCTTTAGCGGTATAAGTTTCGTAGGTAAAAATGACATCTTCCGGCGTTATTTTTATGCCATCAGACCAAGTTGCATTTGGGTTAATCGTAAACTCAGCGAACGTTCGCTCTTCATCGGTTTCGATCTTTTCGGCAATCAAGCCATACATTGTGAAGGCTTCATCCTTGGAGCGCTCCATCAAAGATTGGAACACAAGATTACCCAATATAGTATCGATCATGCCACGCGCAGTTGTGCGCAAGGAATTCAAAATAAACGGATTTAAGTTATCAAACGTGCCTACCACACAATAGGTAAGCGTTCCGCCTTTGGGCGCCGCCGGATTAACATAAGGAAAGTTTTTGAAATCAGCGGCCAGCTTTGGTTCGCCATGCATGGCGATTGCATGCATGGGTTCTGCATAAGCCAGATTGGTGGCATTAACTGTCAAGCCGGTCAGCGCGGCTGCAAAAAAATGTGCCAGTTTCATTATGTTCTCCAAAGTTGTCTGTAAACCATATGGTCTTAAAGTGATTCACCCGTTTGGATGGTAGCATTAGTATCGTTGGCTGCAAAACAAACTAAAAAGCCAACGCAGTTTTGGGTTTTGCCAGAAATTTTTGTTGGCCATTCTCCCGCCGCAATCACAAACCAGTCACACGATCTGAAAACCGACGTTGTAAACTTTGATTGCAAATGCAATCGAGGCGCATTATCGCACGGTTTAAGATTGCAGAAAAATCGTTGCAGAAAAATCGTTGAAGGACGCCCTATGACATTATGTATCCGCAGAGCAGCCAGTGTGATTGCAGTTGTCGCCGGTTTTGCCGCTATACAAACACTGCCCGCTTCAGCCCAACAAGCCCCTTCGCAAGGTTGGTTTAAGATTTGCGCCAAACAAGCCGATGTCGACTTGTGCAACACCCAGTATCAGCTTTTGGCTGATAATGGCCAGTTGATCACTGCAGTCAGCCTGCTTGACATTAAAGGCAAAACCAACCGGAAGGTATTCCAAGTGTCAGTGCCGCCGGGACGCCTTATTCAGCCTGGCGTGGGAATGGTGATCGGCACTGCTGCGCCAACAAAAATGGATTATGCCATTTGTTTTTCAGACCGCTGCATTGCTGAGCTTGAATTGACCGATAAACTTCTTGCTGCGCTCAAAAAAGGCAGTGAGTTGACATTGTCTTCTATAAACTTTCAACGGCAAGCAAATCCAGTGAAAATTAGCTTGGCTGGCTTTACGGCAGCCGTTGAGGGTGAGCCAATCCAACAGACAGACGCAGCTGCGAAACAAAAAGAAGTCGAAGACTGGGTTGCAAAAAACAAAGCCGATTTTGAAAAGAAAATTCTAGATGCGCAAGCAAAAGCCAAAGGCGAGACTCCTGCGCCTGCAGCCACTCCTTAATTGTATCCATTGCAAAAACGAAGAAGGGGAGGGCGAACGCCCTCTTTTTTTTGGCTTGCGGTTCGGTTTTTAAGACTTCAATTTAATCGCTTGGGTTTTGCTTTGTAACGGCCGTCTTTTTGCACGTTAAAATAATCCTCGATTTGCGGATGGGATATCGGGCCGCCGTTTTGATCGGGCAACAGATTTTGCTCCGAAACATAGGCAACGTATTTAGCCTCATCGTTTTCAGCCAATAAATGATAAAATGGCTGGTCTTTGCTAGGGCGCACTTCAGCAGGTATCGCCATGTACCATTCTTCAGAATGGTTAAATACAGGATCCACATCAAAAATAACGCCACGAAATGGAAACAAGCGGTGACGCACTATTGCGCCGATTTCAAACTTTGCGCTCTTAAATGGGGTCTGGTTTGACATGGTGTTAGCATCTCCGGCACTTGATCTCAGCACCAATCAGGTATGAAGCAAGGATGATAGTTAGTTTTCGTTTTTGAGCAACATTCCGGAGCGCTTAATGGCCGAAATATTGGGATTGGTTTTGCCATTCTTCGGGGTGATCTTTTTGGGTTATGGCGTTGCACGTCTTCGCAAACTGCCACTCGACGCCTTGGGCTGGATGAATTTTTTCATCATTTATATTGCGCTGCCTTGTTTGTTTTTCCAGCTGCTTTCAAAAACACCCATAGAAAAACTGACAGAGTGGCGCTTCATAGCGGCAAGTATGATTGCAACTTATACAGTTTTTGGGTTGGTTTTCGTGGTTGCCTTTTTGCGCGGGAAGCGGGAGCTTTCAGAGCCAACTATTCAGGGCCTGGCTGCCGCCTATGGTAATATTGGATATATGGCACCCGGTATTGCGCTTTTGGCGTTCGGTGAAGCTGCGGCAGTTCCGCTGGCGTTGATCTTCTGTTTTGAGAACCTCATGCATTTCATTGTTGCGCCGTTATTTATGGCGGTTAGCGGCAATGATAGCCGTGCGCCCTTGGTTGTGGCACGCGATGTTGCAGGTAAAATACTGCTTCATCCGTTTATTCTTGCAACTATTGTTGGGGTTTCTGCTGCCGCTCTGGATTGGCAACCACCGCAAGCCATCAGTTCGATGGTTGATATTTTGGCCCGAGCGGCAGCACCGTGCGCATTATTTGCTATGGGTGTGACGCTGGCGATGCGGCCACTCAACCGGGTGCCGGCAGAACTTGGCTATATTGTGCCGATGAAACTCGTTGCGCACCCGTTGCTGTGCTATTTTATGATGCAGACACTGGGTGATTTTGATCCGATTTGGGTGGCAACAGCGGTTTTATTGGCTTCGCTACCGACGGCGACCAATGTTTTTGTTTTGGCGCAGCAATATGGGGTGTGGGTGGAAAAGGCTTCGGCGACTATTTTAGTAACCACCATGATTTCGGTATTTACGGTTACAGGCGTGCTTTACGTTATCAAATCCGGCTTGTTGCCGCTTTAATGCACCGCCCGTCTTTTTGCATTCTTTTATGCAGTCTTTTTTGCCATCATGTTTTTCCAGCCGGACCCAGGCTCCATGCCTTCACGCATCATAAACCCGCGAAGCGCCGGAATCCGGCCAAGAACCGTTAAGCCAATTCCACGAACCGCTTGAATTGGCAGCAGGTCAGAGAGCAAAGAACGGTTAAGGGCCATCACCGAAGCATAGCGCAATTGTATATCGCGGGCCCGATTGGTTGCGTAAACTGAGAATGCAGTTTTTGGATCAGAGTTTTTTGAAAGGACGCTGCGTAATTCTGCAATGTCACGTAATGTCAGATTAAGTCCTTGTGCGCCGATTGGCGGGAAGCGGTGGGCGGCTTCGCCAATAAGCGCGATGCGGCCGGATGCTGCTTTTGAGGCCAAAACGCCCGTTAACGGCCAAGCCTGAGTGCCAATGGCCTCGTCTAATGTCACGGTGCCTAAAATCGAGCAGATGCGTACTTCAAGAGCATGAGATATTTCCGCGAACGGTTTCTGGCTCAATTCGCTCGCTTGTTCAGGTTTTTGCACCCAAACAAAGCTGGAACGGTGGCCGCCCGGCAGCGGCACGGTGGTGCAAGGGCCGGTTTCCGTGTGAAATTCTGTCGATATAAAACCGTGATGCTTTGGGTGGGCAAATGCGCCCACGAGCGCGCTTTGCGGTAATGTGGTTTGGCGGGTAGCAATGCCAGCGGTGGTACGGCAAAGTGAGTTCTGGCCGTCAGCGCCAATAACCGCTTCAAATTCAAGTATCTCGTCGTTATTCAATGTTATCGAAACGGCATTTTGCCGGTCGTCAACCTTATTGACATTGCTTTCAAGGATACGAACGTTTGTTGCAGCAAGCGCTTTTGCCAAAGCGCTGTTCAAAACGGCATTCGGCACGTTGCGGCCAAAGGCCTCTTCACCAACTTCATGGGCATGGAAACTAACGGTAGGCGCTCGAAGCAAACGTTTGGTTCCATCAATGATACGCATGACTTTCAGAGGTGCCGTGTCGGCTTCAATCGCAGACAGGATACCGAGCTCATCGAGCAACTTCAAACCTGGTGCCATAATCGCTGCAGTGCGCTTATCACTATTGGTGATGGCCGGCCCGATCAGCGTGATCTCATGGCCAGCATACGCTAATGCCAACGCCGCCAAAGCGCCGGCAGGGCCAGTTCCAACAATTGCTAAATGAGCCATGTCTCGTCCTTCTTCGACAATTAAATGGAACTCAAACCCAGCTTAAACAAGTGAGCCAATGGCCGCAGGGGTGTTGCGCTTGGCGAAAGCCTGCGCAATAGCTGACATTGAGACAAGTAATGGGCATAAGAATGGAAGATCACGAACAGCAAGAACGGCGGCGCAAGGTGACTTGGCCTATGGCCAAAGCTTTTTCGGTTCATATTTTGACAGCGTCCGGTTCGTTTCTTGCGTTTTTATCCGTTGTTGCAGCCAGCGAAGAAAAATTCATTTTAATGTGGTGGTGGCTGGGGCTGGCGCTATTTGTTGATGGCATTGACGGCCCGATTGCGCGTAGTCTTAATGTCAAAGAGCTATTGCCCAATTGGTCTGGTGAGCTGCTGGATTGCATCATTGATTATATAACTTACGTGTTGATACCCGCTTTTGCGCTGTATAAATCCGGCTTTATGGGTGAGGGGCTGTCGTTTTTATCGGCAGCAATTATCGTGATTACATCTGCGATTTACTATGCTGATACGGGCATGAAAACCAAAGAGAACTTTTTTCGCGGTTTCCCCGTTGTGTGGAACATGGCTGTGTTTGTGCTGTTTGCATTATCGCCGGGTGAATGGGTTTCGTTTGGGGTAGTGGTTGTGATGGCCGTTCTCACCTTTATGCCAATTAATTTTTTGCACCCTGTGCGTGTCGTGCGTCTGCGTATGATTAATTTGCCAATGACGTTGTTTTGGTGCCTGCTCGGTGCAATTTGCCTGCTGACGAATATGGAGCCGCCAGTTATTGTAAAAATCCTGTTTGCAATGACGTCAGTTTATCTGTTTGTCATTGGCGGCGTCATGCAGCTTTTCCCGAAATTGGGCGCTACCCACTGATTTAAGCGTTCGCCCGCTTGCCTATTGCCTTTAATTTGTCACAATTGGTTTTGACGGCAATGAGTGCATCCGCGCATGAGTTTTTTAATAGAAACGCGAAAGCTGACAAAGACATTCGGTTCACTGACCGCATGCAATGCAGTGGACCTGGCAGTTAAGCCGGGCGAAATCCATGCGCTACTCGGTGAAAATGGCGCAGGCAAATCCACACTTGTTAAGCTGCTATTCGGTTCATTGCAGCCCGATGCCGGTGAGATCCTATGGCAAGGCACGCCCGTGGTCATGGCTTCGCCATCGGTAGCCAAACGCACTGGCATTGGCATGGTGTTTCAACATTTCTCATTGTTTGATGCCTTGAACGCCGCTGAAAACATTGCGCTGGCCATAGATGACACAGCCGATGTGGCAACTATCGGTGCAAGGGCCAAAGCTCTTTCTGAAACCTATGGCCTGCCGCTTGATCCCGATGCTTTGGTTGGCGATCTTTCAGTTGGCGAACGTCAACGTATCGAGATCGTCCGCTGTCTGTTGCAAAACCCTAAGCTTGTGATTTTAGATGAACCAACGTCGGTGCTGACGCCGCAGGAAGCAGACAAGCTGTTTGAAACTTTGTTTCGGTTACGCATCGAAGGCCGCTCGATTTTGTATATTTCGCACCGCCTCGATGAAGTGCGCCGCATCTGTGACAGTGCCACGATTTTGCGCCACGGCAAGGTTGTCGGCCATTGTAACCCGCGCAATGAAACGCCAGCCAGTCTGGCGCGAATGATGGTTGGTGAAGCTGTGGCGGCGGTACGGCGAGAGCCGGTTGCGGTTGTTGAAACTGCAAACTCTGCTATCGCGATTTCACACTTAAGCCGGGCTAAAACCGGGCCATTTTCAATTGCACTTAAAGACATTTCGCTTAGCGTTATGCCCAACCAAATTGTTGGTATTGCGGGCGTCGCCGGTAATGGGCAAAGCGAATTTTTTGAATCAGTGTCCGGCGAAGTACTGCAAGAATATGAAAACACGGTTTGTTTTAACGGCAAACCCATGGGGCGATTAGGCGTATCTGCGCGCCGTAAAGTGGGCGTTGCCTTTGTGCCAGAAGAGCGGCTTGGCCATGGCGCCGCACCCAATTTATCGCTCACCGAAAACCTTTTGCTTTCTCGGCACGCAACAGACGCAAAAGCCTACTTAAAGCGACTTGGGCGCATCGCCCGCGATAAATTGGGACTGACATCAGCGCGCATTACCGAAAACATGGATGTGCGCAAAGGTATGATCGACCCGGCCGCTGCTGCGCTTTCTGGCGGAAACTTGCAAAAGTTTATCGTCGGGCGCGAACTTGACCGCCAGCCAATGGCATTGATCGTTAATCAGCCAACTTGGGGCGTGGATGCTGGCGCAGCGGCACGCATTCGCCAAGCTTTGATTGATTTGGCAAAAACTGGCACCGGCATTTTGGTAATCAGTCAAGATCTCGAAGAACTGTTTGAGATTTGCGATGCAATTGCCGTAATGCATGCGGGAAACTTGTCAAAGCCGATGCCAATTGCTGAAGCAACCTATGAAAAGATCGGCTTACTGATGGGTGGCGCTGGCGAAAATATCAGTCATGAGGTGGCGGCATGATCCGCGTTGAACTCACAAAACGCGCCGCACCATCGCGTACGCTTTCGATACTTTCGCCATTGATTGCACTTGGCCTCACACTTGTGGCTGGTTCGATCATGTTTATGATTTTGGGCAAAAACCCGATTGCCGCGCTGTATAGCTATTTTATTGAGCCGTTGACGGAAATTTGGTCGCTGCATGAATTGGCAATCAAAGCCGCACCGCTGATCCTGATAGCCGTTGGCCTTGCTGTTTGTTACCGCGCAAATGTTTGGAATATTGGTGCGGAAGGCCAATTTACGTTTGGAGCGATTTTTGGGTCGGCCTTGCCGGTGTTAGCCCCCGGCTTCACCGGTCCGTTGCTGCTGCCACTGATGCTTTTGATGGGTATTGCCGGCGGCATGACTTGGGCGGCAATACCGGCGTTTCTCAAAGTGCGGTTTGGTACAAATGAAATTTTGACGAGCCTGATGCTGGTTTATGTTGCTGGCCTGCTTTTGGATTGGCTGGTACGGGGCCCTTGGCGCAGCCCGGAAGGGTTCAACTTTCCAGAAACGATCAAATTTTCCGCTGACGCGATTTTGCCTGCGATATGGTTTCCGTCCGGCCGCGCCCATTGGGGATTTGCTTTCGCCATTATGGCAGCAATTGCCGCATGGTTTATGCTTGACCGCACGCTGAAAGGTTTTGAACTGCGCCTTATGGGCCAAGCGCCGCGGGCGGGGCGTTTTGCAGGCTTTTCCACCGGCAAAACGGTTTTTTTTGCATTTTTGGTTTCAGGCGCAACCGCTGGCTTGGCTGGAATTAGCGAAGTTTCGGGTGCCATTGGCCAGCTTCGTCCGGTGATTTCGCCGGGTTACGGTTTTGCTGCTATTATTATTGCGTTTTTGGGCAGGCTTAATCCGCTCGGTATTGTGGCGGCTGGTTTGGTGCTTGCGCTTTCATATCTGGGCGGTGAAGCTGCGCAAATCTCGCTCGGTATTTCCGATAAAGCCGCACGTGTGTTCCAAGGGTTTTTGCTGTTTTTTGTTTTGGCCAGCGACACGCTGATCCATTATAAAATTAAACTCACCAATTTGAAGCGGGAGAACCGCTATGTTTGAGGCTATTCTCCTTACGGTTGCAACGGCGGCCACACCGTTATTGCTGGCAGCGCTCGGTGAACTGGTTGTGGAGCGCTCCGGCGTTTTGAACCTTGGCGTTGAAGGCATGATGATTATGGGGGCGGTGGCGGCCTTCGCGGTGGCCTACACAACTGGCAATGTGTGGCTTGGTGCTATGGCAGGCGGCGTTGCCGGCGTTTGTTTCTCTTTACTGTTCGGCTTTCTGACGTTGACGCTCGTCACCAATCAGGTCGCCAGCGGCTTGGCGCTCACCATTATGGGGCTTGGACTTTCCGGCATGCTGGGCGAAAAATTTGTTGGTTTGCCGGGTTTGAAAATGGGCAATATCCACATTCCCTATCTTGCTGATATTCCCTTTGTCGGGCGGTTTTTGTTTGGCCAAGACCCGTTTTTTTATCTCACGATAATTATTGCTTCTGGTGTTGCTTGGTTTTTGTTTCGCAGCAAAAGCGGTCTGGCTTTACGCGCCGTAGGTGGCAATCATGCGTCGGCTCATGCGCTGGGCCTTAAAGTTGTTCGTATCCGCTATTTGGCAGTGATGTTTGGCGGTCTTTGTGCCGGACTTGCGGGCGCGCAATTGACCTTGGTTTACACGCCTCAATGGGTTGAAAACATGAGCGCGGGCCGCGGCTGGATTGCATTGGCGCTGGTGGTGTTTGCTTCTTGGCGGCCTTGGCGGCTGGTTGCAGGTGCCTATTTATTCGGCGCTGTCTCAATCGGGCAACTTCATGCACAGGCTTTAGGCATTGCGCTGCCTTCTCAGCTATTATCAGCGCTTCCCTATCTAGCCACGATCATTGTTCTTGTGCTTATCTCAAGGAACAGACGCGCCACCATGATGAACACGCCAGCCTGCCTTGGGCAGCCGTTCGTGCCAGACCGGTGAGACATAGCGTCAATACGGGGCAGTTAATTTTCAAAATGTATAACCAGAGGAATAGTCAACGATGAAAAAAATGATGATAGGTTTGGCGGCAGGTGTTGCTGTCACAATAGGTGCAACAGGAGCGATGGCCGCTGGCATGGAAAAGGTGAAAGCCTGTTTTATCTATGTCGGTCCCGTTGGCGATTTCGGCTGGTCATACCAGCACGACCAAGGCCGCCAGTTTGCTGAAAAACAGTTGGCAGGCAAAATGGAAAGCGCGTTTCTTGAAAGCGTTCCAGAAGGTGCCGATGCTGAACGCGCCATTGAGCGTTTTGCGCGTTCGGGCTGTAACATAATCTTTACAACGTCGTTTGGTTATATGGACGCGACCAATAAGGTTGCCGCCCAGTTTCCTGACATTAAGTTTGAACATGCCACAGGCTACAAACGCGAAACACCAAACGTTGCAACCTACGATTCTAAATTCTTTCAAGG
>JANOPZ010000138.1:0-4815 GCA_031422195.1 Limoniibacter sp.
CGGGCTGCGCCTGCTGCACCATGTGGACAAATATTCTCAAAGCGGAAGGTTTTACCGTCACCGAAGAAGAAATGAACAATTACGATCTGATCGCCTTCAAGCGCGAAAAAGGCGTGCCGATAGGGCTTGTGTCGTGCCATACCGGCTTAATCGACGGTTATGTGATAGAAGGCCACGTGCCACCTGCCGATATTCGCAAACTTATCGCCGAGCGTCCAGACGCGATAGGCATTGCTGTTGGTGGTATGCCATATGGCTCCCCCGGCATGGGGCCGGAAGCAGAGCGCGAAGCCTATGAAGTCATGTTGTTTAAAGCTGACGGTTCGACGAGCCTGTTTACAAGGTATAATGCGGCCTCGTGACTGGCCAATTGCCTATTGTTTGTCAAAGTCAGATCCGGGAACTTTGGTTCAGGTTCCAACATCTGCGGAGCGCGGCGATTAGCTTGAAAGCGCTGATGTGTTAAGATTGCCATCGTCGAGCCAATGGTAAGGTGAACACAGTACTGCAGTTCTGATCCTAATTTTACTCAAGTTTGATTTAAACTTAAGTATCTGTTTTTGCTTGTTTTTCAAGCATTTTATGTATCCCTTTCGTTGGGCTTTTCGAAGGGGATGTTGAAATGGTCAGATCAATAATTTGCGCAGTTACACTTATCTTGTTGACGTCAGGCGCTCACGCCAATGCGACCCATCTGAACCTGACACAACCAGCCAGCGCCAGCAGTATGGCGACGTTTGGGGCAACGACGATACCGATTGGCTATTATCAATATTGTGAAAAATATCCAGATCGCTGTGCCCGCCCGGCAGGTCAGTCAAGCATTTCGTTGACGCAGCAGACTTGGGATCAAATTATCGAGGTTAACTCTATCGTCAATTCCATGGTCGCGCCCGTCACAGATATGGACCAGTTTGGTGTCGAAGAGCTGTGGGATTATCCAAAATCATCGGGTGACTGCGAAGACTATGCTTTGCAAAAACGCAAAATGTTGAACGAGAGCGGTTTGCCGCTCGGCTCTTTGCTTTTGACCGTTGGCCGTGACGCAGAGGGTGGCGGACACGCTGTTTTGACGGTTGTCACCGATAATGGAGATTTTATTCTCGACAACCAGAATAAAAAAGTTCTGTTGTGGCAAGATGCCGAGATTTCATTTTTGAAGCGGCAGTCTCAGGGCGACCCTAATTTATGGGTAAGTCTCGTTTCCAATTAGCCGGATAGATTTTTAACACTGCGACTGATATCATTCGCCCTATGATTGCGTCAGCGGCACGTTGCGCCCACTGTGCAATCGATGGCTTCATGAGGCAGATCAGGTGAAGGATCCTGCGGCAAGACAGCTAATTTTTTTTGTTTCGCTGTCTTGGATTTCATAATGGTTCGATCCTTTATTTTGCTGCTTCAAATCGTTGCGCTAGTGTTTTTGATATCAGGATGCACCGTATCAAGCGGTTTAAATGAGTTTTCTTCAGCCGGCCGCGCACAAGCCCAAATTCCTGCAAAACTGGTGACTACCATGAAAACCAAGGGTATGCGGGTTTCTGATCCTGTTTTGGTGCGTATTTTCAAAAAGGAAAGTGAACTGGAACTTTGGAAGCGGGACAATACCGGAAAGTATGCCTTTCTAAAAGTTTACCCCATGTGCCGCTGGTCCGGGCAGCTGGGACCCAAAAAATCTGAAGGCGACAGGCAGGCACCTGAAGGTTTCTATCATGTCCGCCAAAGCATGTTGAACCCGGAGTCGGATTATCACTTGTCATTTAATCTTGGCTTTCCCAACGCTTATGACAGCGCCTTTGGGCGCACCGGAACTGCTTTAATGGTCCACGGCGCCTGCACCTCATCTGGTTGTTTTGCCATCTCCAATCAAGGCGTTGGAGAACTTTATGCGGTGTTGCGCGAAGCTTTCAAAGCCGGTCAGGAAACCGTGCAAGTGCAAAGTTTCCCGTTTCGCATGACGCCAGAAAATATGGCAAACTATCGTGCTGATCCAAACATTGAGTTTTGGCAAAATCTCGAAGAAGGTTCTGATTATTTCGAGGTCACACGCCAACCACCCAAAGTTTCAGTTTGCGGCAAGCGCTACAATTTCAATATGCAATTTGCGGAAGGCGCAACTGTATCGGCAGTCAATGCGTGCCCTGCTTTCACAAAAGACCCTGCGCTGGCGGCTGCAAAACAGCTCAAACACTCCGCTCATCAAACAAAAATAGCAGACTTATCGCAAGGCTCCGCTGCAGCATCTGTTCTCAAATATGCCGATGGCAGCATGCATCCGACATTTCAAACTGTATTGCGAACTCAAGGTGCAAAAGTGCTCCAAGAACGCACTTCCAGCGCCAGTGCGCCGGTAAGTCGCCCCATAGAGGCATTGCTGGCACCGCAGGAATTACCTGCTAGTCTTGCAACTAACGAAAAACCGCTGTGTGAGAGAAATGCTGCGGGTGATGAAGGTTGCCTGCAGTAGGACGCTAATCAACATGATTTGGCAGGACAATCCAAGTGCAAACCGTATCATTCTGATGGCGATTTTTAACCGGCAAAAATGAGTGTTCGTAACAGGTTTATGTTCAGCGCAATAATCGTGGCTGCAATGATGATGCAAAACACAGTCAGCCAGCGCGGCGCAACAAGTTCGCCCATTTTTTCACGACTGGCAGTAAACATCACCAACGGCACAATCGCAAATGGCAACGCAAAGCTTAAAACAACTTGGCTCAAAATCAGCAATTGACCGGTTTTTTCGCCGCCATAAAACAAGATAACCGCAATGGCTGGCACGATGGCAATCATCCGCGTAATCAACCTGCGTGCGACCGGGCTAATACGAAAGTTGATGAAGCCTTCCATCACAATCTGGCCTGCCATGGTGGCGGTAACCGTTGCGTTTAACCCGCAACACAGAAGCGCAATACCAAAAAACATAGGGGCGAGCGTCGAACCGAGCAACGGTGTCAGTAAAGCATGGGCTTGGTCGATCTCAACGATATCCGTATTGCCAGTGGTGTTAAAAGCAGCCGCGGCAAGAATGAGAATGGCCGAATTGACTGTCAAAGCAAACATCAGGGCTATCGTTGAATCCCATGTAGCAAGCCGTAATGCATCACGCTTGGCTTCCGGTTCAATTCCGTAGGCACGTGTTTGTACAATGCCGGAATGCAAGAACAAATTGTGCGGCATGACGGTTGCGCCAATGATGCCCATAGCGAGATAAAGCATGTCGGGGTTGGTCACAATGCCGGTTGAAGGCAAATAACCTTTAATCACGTCGCCCCAAACCGGATCAGCCATAGCGAGTTGCACAACGAAGCTGACAAAAATGACCGCCAGCAAAGCAATCACGAACGCCTCAATCCAACGGAAGCCCTTGTTCTGCAGCCAAAGAATCAAGAACACGTCCGCGGCGGTAATAAATACCCCAATCTCAAGTGGAATGCCAAACAAGAGCTTTAGGCCGATCGCCGTGCCGATCACCTCAGCGAGATCGGTTGCTATAATAGCAGTCTCAGAGACCAACCATAATAAAATAGATACCGGACGCGGGAAGGCATCACGGCAGGCCTGAGCCAGATCACGGCCCGATGCGACGGCCAACCTTGCGCATAAGGATTGTAATAAAATGGCCATGATGTTCGACAGCAGGACAACAAATAACAAAGCGTAACCAAACTTGGCCCCGCCTGCCAAGGACGTCGCCCAATTGCCAGGATCCATATAGCCAACCGCTACAAGGTAGCCCGGACCCACGAAGGCAAGAAACCTCCGAAATGTTGACTTGCCCTGTGGGACGGCAATCGAGCGGAAAACCTCCGACAATGACGGTGTGATGAGGTCTTGTTTCCAAGAGGACATAGTTTCAAGCTTTCCAAACAGCGAGCAGTCGTCATAGACAAGGGTGAGAAAGTTAGACAAGGCTAACATTTACGAATAATCTTTACCTGTCAACGGGTTTGGTGCAAAACATCGGCATGATGGCCGAAGATGATATTGATAATCCACTGGTACACTCAGACGCACGCCCGCTGGGTACGCGGGCTGAGGCTTTTCAATTCGTTCGTGATGCACGTCGAAGTGAACTCGCAGAAGACTATGTGGAGTTGATTGCGGAACTGATCAGCGCACATGGCGAAGCACGCCCCGTGGATATCGCAAATAAAATGGGTGTTACTGCACCAACGGTTGTTAAAACACTCAACCGGCTGGCGCGCGAGGGCCTAATCACCCGCGCGAAATACCGCTCGGTATTTCTGACCGATGAAGGCAAGGCGTTGGCCGTAGAGTGTCAGCGCAGGCATGACATTGTGCTGCGGTTTTTGATAAAGCTCGGTCTTGATGCCGAAACTGCCGAGCGCGATGCCGAAGGCATTGAGCATCATGTAAGTTCGGCCACTTTGGCTATTTTCGAGACATTTGCTGATAAATAACCAGCCGCGTCTTGTTACTGCCGAAAGCTTGATACCGAGTAGTGCGGTTGGCTGATCTCAAAGCGGCGCAGAAATGTCTCTATTCCACGAGGAGATGCTGATCCTTTAAAAACCTGTTCCATCCTCAATTCTAATGGCAGCAAAATGCCGCATGACACTTTATCTGCAATCTTGAATGCGCAGTGTATTGTGGGCGTAAAGTGCGATCTTATATTAAGGAACCCCACATGTACCGGTATTTATTGGCTGGCTCGTTTATAGTTTTATCGTTGCTGTTCACGCTCTCTGCCAACGCACATGAGTTTTCAGTCGGGGAAATAAACATTGACCATCCATGGTCGCGTGCAACACCGGCAGGCGCAAAAGTCGGTGGCGGAAGCTGCCGAGAAAT
>JANOPZ010000139.1:0-28166 GCA_031422195.1 Limoniibacter sp.
ACGAATACAAGCGGCAAGTCATCAACCGCCTTTGCCCCAATATCGCGCACCAAAGCCTGCGCATGAACAGTCTCACCGGCGCGATAAATACCGCGTTCTGTCCAAGCTAAAACATCCAATTCACCTGCGGCAGGGCGGCCCGTAACACCTCGATCTGAAAGATCAAATCCAGCGCGTGTTAAATCCAAAAACACAAAATCGTCCGCGCCATTTGCCGCCGTGATAATGGCCGGCGCTAAGCCTTCTTGCCCGCGTGTTAGACCAGCAACAAATACAGCCTTGCCTTCTGTATCTGTTACTGCCTCTGCGAGCACCTCATTGTTGCGGGCCAGAAGTTTAAGCACAACATTTGCAATAGGTTTGGCCGTTTCGAGCGAACGGGCAAAAACACTCATACCGTCTTCGCCGGTAAATGTCGTCAAACCAACATCAGAAACGACAAACCATTGTGTGGCTTTGGTCTCATACTGTTCATTGGCGCTGCCTGC
Organism: Limoniibacter sp.; assembly: GCA_031422195.1. GTDB lineage: Bacteria > Pseudomonadota > Alphaproteobacteria > Rhizobiales > Rhizobiaceae > JALOTE01. The sequence goes on from JANOPZ010000139.1 coordinate 489, forward strand.
CAGCGCGGCAGTCATCACGTAAATACCTGGCTTGCGTTGAGGTAAAATAGTGTCGACATCAATACTGGTAATTACTTCAGCATTGAGCACGTTTTTTAAGGCAACTTCGCCTTGCCACACAGGCTCACCAACGGATTTTTTGATACGCTCAACCGAATACCCATCGACCTGCTGCAAAAACTGCGACTCATCTAGAATTTGCGTGAGAGAACGATCTCCAACGCGATAGACATCAATTTTGGCTGAGGTTGCGTTGACAGAAACCAACGGAATGCCTCGACGGGCAGAGCCGGGTAGCACAAAGTTATCTGCGTTAAACCGCACGTTGGCGGCGCGGTCGCGCACAAACAAATTCAGCACCACCGGCTCATTTAGATTTTCGCCCACAACTGACGGTAAGCCAGCACGCAGTGTCAAACGATAGCGACTGCCGTGCTTCAAACCATCGACACAAATCTCGCGGCCTTGCGCGGTGAGCGCTTGCGGAACGGCGTCATCAAGTCTGACAAAATTGGTATAATTAGCGTCGGTTAAATCCTCTGAAAATTGAACGCAAGCGCGAGGCGTTTCTGCGTCTGCGTCGATAGTGTTACCCAACATTCGGAAACCATAGCGCGCCCTCGCATCGCGTAAAGAAGCCTCTATTTCAGCCGAAGCCCGTAATTCTAAACTGGCTTGATAGGCGTCAATTGTTGCCCGACCATCACTGGCTCGATCAAATGCTTGCCCTAACACAGCAAGCGCGACAGACCGCTCTTCAAGAGTGCGCGAGGTTTGGTAAGCGTTAATTGCAGCCGAAAGGGCAGACTGCTGCAGAGTGTAGCTCTCATCCGCGCTTGGAGCGATGCCCAAGGTGCTTCGCGCCAAACCACTCCAAAGTTCAGCCGCATCAGGATTTGCGGCGATGGCTTGGCCAAAGCGAAAGGCGGCATTGCGGTTGTCACCTGCACTTTCGGCATTCTGTGCCGCGGCAATCAATTCAGAGTTGCTGGCACCGTCAACGGTTTGCGCGGCTAAAATGGTGGTTCGATATTGCGCGGCGGCATCAACATAATTTGCGGCAAATGGAAGCGGCTCGGGAGCGCCCAAATCTTCGCTAGAAGCAACTTCAATCACTTTTCCGGCAATCGAACCGGGCGCTGATTTCAATTTGCCAAAATCGGTCTTGAGAAAGCACCATTGCACTTTAGAATTATAAGTAAATGCACGGCACTTTTTGTCAGACAAGCAAATCGTTTCGCAAACACCAAGATCAACATCTTTTTCTGTGCGCAAGTCGAAGCCGAAATAATCGCCATCGTTGGAAATCGCAATGTCGCGCTGAGTTTCAGCTGAATGGGCAAAACCGGCACCAATCACCATTGAAGCAAAAAAGATGCGGCAAAGAGCAAGCAGAAACTTTGACATGGAAAAACTCCGGTTCAACGCTGGCTGAACCTGCAGCCTATGCCTCAACTGACCAGGGGGCAAGCGTCGATGTGGTAAAATTTGGTTTAACTCAAATGCGGTAACAAGACGATCAGGATACTGGACAGCAGATTTCATTGGTGTCACAGACACGTGATCACTGCTAATGCCGGATAAAACCGGCATCTGTCAGCGAAACTAATACGCCAATTTCCGGGAGGGACTTTTATGGCAACTGTTACAAACGCCACACGTGGCGGCGCGATGACGGCTGAAGAGCGGAAGGTGATTATCGCTTCTTCTGCCGGAACCATTTTTGAATGGTATGATTTTTATCTTTTCGGCTCACTGGCCGCTGTAATTGGCGCGCAATTTTTTGCGCCGTTTCCTGAAGCTACGCGTAACGTGTTTGCACTTTTGGCTTTTGCGGCAGGCTTTATCGTCCGTCCGTTTGGCGCTCTCGTGTTCGGCAGGATCGGCGATATTGTGGGCCGCAAATACACGTTCTTGATGACAATTCTCATTATGGGCTTTTCGACGTTCTTTGTAGGCCTGCTGCCCAGCTATCAAAGCTGGGGTGTTGCAGCACCCATCATTCTTATCGCCCTAAGGATGTTGCAAGGTCTGGCTCTTGGCGGCGAATATGGAGGGGCGGCAATTTATGTGGCCGAACATGCCCCTGCCAACCAGCGCGGCTATTTTACAGCGTTCATTCAGACGACGGCGACACTCGGCCTCTTGTTATCATTGGTGGTCATCTTGATGGTAACAGGCTACGTTAATGGCAATTACCCGTCAGTGCCTGATCTGGACGCAGTCGGCGTTGCAATTATGAACGCCGACGGCACACCAAAAATGCTAACAGCTTTCCAATCTTGGGGATGGCGTATTCCATTCCTTGGCTCGATCGTTCTTTTGGCAATTTCGCTTTATATTCGTCTTCAGATGAATGAGAGCCCAGCCTTCAAAAAAATGAAGGAAGAAGGTGCCAATTCCAAAGCGCCATTGACTGAGGCATTTGGCTCTGGCCGCAATGCTTTAGCCTTGTTGATTGCACCGGCCGCATTATTGATCCTGTTCATCGCAGGCATGTTGACAGGAACACTTGCAGCTTACATCGGCATTGCATTTGTCGTAATCGCGGTCATCTGGGGATATATGAACGCAAAAATTGCGTTGATTGCTTTGGTTGGACTTGTCGCAGGACAAGCCGTGGTTTGGTACACCGGGCAATTCTACGCATTGTTCTTTTTGCAAAACGTTATCAAAGTAGACTCGTTTACCGCCAACGTTTTGGTTGCTTGGTCGCTCATTTTGGGTACCGGAGGCTTCCTCGTCTTCGGCGCTTTGTCAGACCGGATCGGCCGTAAGCCTATCATTCTGGCTGGTTGCCTGATTGCAGCACTAACCTTTCTGCCGGTGTTTAACTTCCTGACCAAAATCGCCAACCCTGCACTTCATGCTGCGCATCAAACTCCGGTGACAGTAACAGCGCTGGAAGAAAACTGCTCTTTCCAATTCAACCCAACCAATACTTTGACGTTCAGCAACTCTTGCGACATCGCCAAAGCTTTGCTGGCCCGCACGTCTGTCAACTACACCACTTCATATGATCCAGCAGCAACGTTGGCACAGGTGAAAGTCGGCGATACAGTTGTTTCATCATATGATGGGGCAGCCAATAAAAAGGCGATTGCTGATGCAAAAGCTGCGCTTGGCGAAGTAACCAAAGGCATGGATGCAGCAGCACTGACCACACTTAATGGCTCAGAATCTGCAATGAGAGCAGCAAAAACCGCCGTTGGAAAAGCAGAAACTGCGCTTAAGGCTTTGGCCGAAAGCACAGACGCAGCAGCAAAAACAGCAGCGCAAGCAGCACTTGATACTGCCAATGCTGCACTAACTACGGCCCAGTCAGCGCTTGATGCTGCACGTGCCGCATCGCCTGCCGATGTTATGGCAAGTTACGATGCAGCAGCAGCAGCTCTTGCGAAAGAAAACGGCGTCAAAGGCGGGTTTGAAAAAGGCGTAAACGATGCCCTTAAGGCTGCCGGTTATCCGCTGGTTGCCGCAAGCAACACGACTGTCGCCAAAGCTCAGACCTTCATCGACATCTTCACAACGCAAAAACTTACGATTATTGCCGTTCTTACCTATCTGATCATCCTTGTGACGATGGTATATGGCCCGATCGCTGCGATGCTTGTCGAAATGTTCCCGACGCGCATTCGCTACTCAGGCCTGTCACTGCCATATCACGTCGGCAACGGCTGGTTCGGTGGCTTAATGCCGGCGACGGCTTTCGCAATTTCAGCCCAAACCGGCGATATTTATGCGGGTCTATGGTATGCAATCGTGATTGCGATGATGACTGTCGTGGTTGGTTTGTTCTTTGTGCCAAATGGCACACATAAGAAAGACATCTTCGCTGACGATCGCGCAAAACGCTAATCTGACGCGCTAAGTTGCAAAAATAAATATCGCCCCCGGCTACAAACCGGGGGCGTTTTCTTGGGAACCTACTTGGAAAATTTGCGCCAAATATAAATCGCGCCAAACATGATGGTGGCGATAATAGTGTTTGAGATTACACCGGCAGATATGATCGCAAACTGCGTTTGCTCTCCGCTTGGCATGGTCACAGCAATTATAAACGCGACAAACACAAGACCGGCTGCCATCGGCACAAACCAGCCGGTGATACCAAAGTTGCGGATTGTAGTATAAATCAGCGCCGCAATCAGCCCGATCCTGAACGGATCAGCCAGCTGTGACACAACGATAGCGGCAAAATTATCGGGGATCATTCTGCGGCAATCCGCTGCCCGGCGCCGCGCGCCCATGCAGGCAGCCATTGACCATGGGCATTGAGCAAATCGTCCACCACAGCGCGGATTTGATCCAAGTCGAGCTCGGCAGCGGTGTGCGGATCGAGCATCGCCGCGTGATAAATATGCTCACGATCTTCTTTTATAAGCGCGGCAACAGTCAATTCTTGGACATTGATATTGGTCCGCATCAGCGCGATCAATTGCGGCGGGATGTTGGCTACCATCGTCGGTTGTAAGCCATTTTCATCCACCAAAGTCGGCACCTCAACTGCGCAACCCGTAGGCAATTGCGGGATGAAACCATGATTGGCGACGTTGCCGTAAATCACGGACGGTTCGCCCGTGACGACTGAATTGATAATCTGCGAGGCATATTCATGGCTGGCCTCAACGTCAATTGTTTCAGCGTTGCGATATTCATCGGCAACACTCTTCCAACGCGCAACTTGTTCGATGCAACGCACCGGATATTCATCAAGCGGAATACCAAAGCGCTCGATCAAATCAGGCCGATCACGCTTGATGAAATATGGCGTATACTCGGCAAAGTGCTCCGAGCTTTCAGTCACAAAATAACCAAGCTGCATCAGCATTTCATAACGCACTTTATTGGGGCAACGCGCGTTATGCGGGTTAGGCTTTGGAAAGCGCCCCTCACGGTAGCCCTTTTTCAATGCTGGATAGAGATCAATGTAAGAGCCGTCTTTCTGGCGCTGCTCAAAATGCGTGTAGAACGCCATATGGTTGATGCCACCCGCCCGATAGCGCAATTCATTGACAGGAATATCGAGATCATGCGCCAATTCGGCCGCGGTGCCTTGAACCGAATGGCAAAGGCCGACTTGGCGGATCGTCGGGTATTTTTCTGCAATCGCCCAAGTGTTTATCGCCATCGGGTTGACATATTGCAGCATGATCGCGTTCGGGCAGACCTGTAGCATGTCTTCGCAAATCGACCACAAATGCGGCACGGTGCGCAGGCCGCGCATGATACCGCCGACACCCAGCGTATCGGCAATCGTGTGGCGAAGGCCATATTTTTTCGGCACCTCAAAATCAGTCACTGTGCAAGGCTCATAACCACCGATCTGGAATGAAACCACCACGAAATCTGCGCCATTCAAGGCTTGGCGCTGGTTCATCGTCGTCGTAACTTTGGCTTTAACACCCAGCGTTTTGGCCATCTTACTGACCACGATTTCGCTTTCTTCCAAGCGCTGCGGGTCAATATCCATCAGGGCAAAATGCGCATTTGCCAGCGCCGGGCGCTGCAAAATATCACCGGCAATATTTTTGGTGAAAACCGTCGATCCAGCACCGATAAAGGCAATTTTGGGCGAATTTGACATAACACGAGCTCTGATTTGGATAATGAGAAACTGTTGCCAAACTCAATCATTAACAATACTGTTTTCACAGATTTTATTCCGGTTTTATAAGATTTGAAAACACAAGGCACTCTTTATAACCCGGCCCGGGCATTCGGTGCTTTTGCGATCCGCAATCTTATCCCGCAAACAATGGATGCCCCGCATTGGCACGGCCATGTTGAAATTAACGCCCTTTCCGGCGCGTCGATGATTTATGATTTTGATGGCAAAATTGTAGAATTGGCAAATGGCACGGTGACAATGTTTTGGGCGGGCGTGCCCCACCGTTCAACATTTGTCTCGCCGGACGGCACGCCTCACTTGACCAATATTTACCTGCCGCTCGACCGCTTTTTATTGATGTCGCATATTGCCGGGCTGCAACGAATGCTTTTGGCAGGAGCAATCATCACTCTGCCAGAAAACTTAATTGACGCCAAAAAACTGTCTGAGTGGCAGACTGATCTTGCCGCTGAAAATGCCGAAAGGCAGGCCCTCGTTGTGATGGAACTTAACACGATGCTGCGCCGCGTTTCGGCAAGCCCGCTGTCATTTTTGCGCAAACCGACCGGCATTGAAAACGAAACCTCAGACATGTCCTCATCCAACGCCCGCCATGTGGTCGCAATGATCCGGCACGTGATGGAAAATCTGGGTGACCGGCTTTCAAACGCCGACGTCACACGCGTCACCGGCCTCCACATGAATTATGCGCTCAGTATATTTTCTTCCGTCATGCGCATCCCGCTAAAGCGCTTTATCATCCGCATGCGGCTAGCCAGAGCGCGCGGGTTGCTCGCTGAAAGTGATTTGCCGGTGGCAACCATTGCCGCCAATTGCGGCTTTGGCTCACAGAGCCAGTTTTATGAAGCCTTCAAGGTGGCTTATGGGACAACCCCGCGCGCCGCCAGATTAGGCCATAAAGGATGATTGACAGCCCGTCGATTACGCATAACTGATATTACACTGCGCCTTGCGCGATTGGGCATTTTCGGGAGACACAAATTGGATAGTCAAGCCGCACGAGCAGGCATTTTACGCCTGCATGTCGCCGATAATTTGGTGGTCACAACCAAGCCCTTCCCAAAAGGCGTGCAACCCTTGGGAGAAGGCTTGCCGTTGGTAACGCATGTTCCGCTTGGCCATAAAATCGCAACGAAAGACATGTCCGAAGGCAACGCCATTTTGAAATTTGGCCAAATCATCGGCTACGCGACGCAAGCCATTGGCATGGGAGCACACATTCACAGCCATAATTGCGCGTTTGGGGCTCACGATCAAACTTATGAGATCGGCGCAGATTATGTGCCGGTGGAGTTTGTGCCTGAAAATCAACGCCGCACTTTTATGGGCTATCGCCGTGCTGATGCAAAAAACGGAGACCGCGCTGGCACCCGCAATTTCATTGCGCTTTGTGCGACAGTCAATTGTTCCGCGACCGTTATTCGCCATATTGCCGACCGCGTGAACCGCTCAGGCGTTTTAGATGCCTTTCCCAATATCGACGGCGTGATCGCGCTCGCTCACGGCACTGGCTGCGGCATGGCCTCTTCCGGTGAAGGCTATGAGGCTTTACAGCGTGTGCTGTGGGGCTATGCCACTCACCCCAATGTCGGCGCAACAATCTTTATCGGCCTTGGCTGTGAAGTGATGCAGATAGGGCGCATGAAAGAAATGTTTGGCGCATCCGGCAACGAACGCTTTCACGGCCTCACCATTCAAGAAACCGGCGGCACGCGCAAAACCATTGAAGCCGGTGTGGCAGCAATTACTGCAATGTTGCCAGAAGTGAACAAAGCCACCCGCGAGCCTATTTCGATCTCCGAACTTATTGTCGGCTTGCAATGCGGTGGTTCAGACGGATTTTCCGGCATTACTGCCAACCCGGCCTTGGGCGCAGCGACAGATTTGCTGGTCAAACAAGGCGGCACGGCACTTCTGTCTGAAACGCCTGAAATATATGGTGCAGAACAATTATTAGTGCGCCGCGCTGCCAGTCAAGACGTCGGGCAAAAACTGATCGACCGTATCCGTTGGTGGGAAAATTACACCGCCATCAACAATGGTGCGATGGACAATAACCCATCCCCCGGCAACAAGGCTGGCGGGCTGACGACCATCCTCGAAAAGTCACTTGGCGCAGCAGCAAAAGGTGGCACTTTGGCTTTGGCAGACGTGTTGCTTTACGCCGAACGCGTCAAGGAGCGTGGCTTTGTGTTTATGGACTCGCCCGGTTATGATCCGGTGTCGGCCACAGGGCAAATCGCTTCAGGTGCTCAACTGGTGGTGTTTACCACGGGCCGTGGTTCCGCTTTCGGCTCAAAACCTGCACCCACCATCAAAGTTGCAACCAACTCGCCAATGTTCCGCGTGTTGGATGAAGACATGGATTTGAATTGCGGTGATATCATTGATGAAGGCGTTTCAATTGACGACAAGGGCGCTGAAATTTTGGAAATGATGATTGCGGTTGCTTCGGGACAACAATCAAAATCGGAAGCGCTGGGCCTTGGTGACAATGAATTTGTGCCTTGGCAAATCGGCGCGGTGATGTGAGGCATCGCGTTACGTGACGCTGTAAATCCCGGCGCAGTGCGACCAAAAATTTTGCCATATTCTGTTGCAGAATAGTCTGGCACTTCTTGCGTACTTTTTGCCGCTCAAGCTGTTTTTTTACAGAACAGCCTTCAGTTACCATACCAAGTCATGACGCATATATCCCCCAGTGCAACAAAGGGAGGTAAGCCGCACTCTCAATATGAACGCCATGCTTCGGTGTTTAAGAGTGTCGGTGAGCATCGATCAATATGACCTAAACCGGCGTTGGTGCGTCGGCGCGCAGCAGGCCCTCAGCCTTCAAATCTGTCCAAAGTCCTGCCGGAATTTTCGCTGATAATATTTCGAAATTGCCGCGTACTTCGGCGGCGCTTTGCCCACCAGGAATCAAAGACACAACCGCCGGGTGGGTCAGTGGAAAATTAAGTGCGGCTTCAATCAATTGCACATTATGGCTTTTGCAGAGTGCTTCAATTTGTGCCACTTTACCCAATATCTCTTGCGGTGCGGGCTCATAATTAAACCACGCGCCCGGCTTTGGCCCGGTTGCCAAAATACCGGAGTTATAGGGTCCGCCAAGCACAATACCCGTGCCTCGCCGTTCACACATTGGCAAAAAGCTTTCCAAAGCTTCCTGTTCCAAAAGCGTGTAGCGTCCTGCCAGCAGGAACAGGTCAAAATCGCCCCGTTCCAGCATTATTTGGCAGACTTGCCATTCATTGACACCGGCACCAAACGCTTTGATTACACCTTGTTCGCGCAATTCCAACAGCGCGCGATAACCGCCAGACATGAATAAATTCAAATACTCATCGCGCTTTTCAACTGTACCATGTGTAAAAACATCGAGATCATGGGCAAACAAAATATCGACACGGTCGAGCCCAAGTCGCTCAAGTGAAAACTCAAGTGAACGCATCACGCCATCATAGGAATAATCAAAAATTTCGCGCCGGTTTGGCACATCGAAAAATTTGCCAATCCCAGTTCTTGCCTCAGGCGCGCACACTTCAAAAAGCCGACCAATCTTAGTAGAAATCACATAGTCATCACGGTTTTTACCCCGCAAAAAATGGTTGAGCCGTGTTTCAGCTAGGCCCAAACCGTAAAGCGGCGCAGTATCAAAATATCTGCACCCAACTTCCCAAGCCGCATTCAGGGTCAAAGTAGCGTCGTCTTCGCTGATAGCCCGATACAAATTCGCTAGTGGCGCAGTGCCAAAACCAAGCTCACTAAAGGAAATGCCACCGTTCTCAATGCGATCAAAATGACGAGTTCTCATAGAACGACCCCCATATTTTATATTCACAGCATTTGTTATGCCAATAAATATCGCTGACCTAACAACAATGCATGGCAGCAACGATAGACAGGATACACACAGTTCGCTAGCATTTTATTGGGATTTATAGATCACTCGGCGATCCATAAAACCAAATCCTTGGGAGAGGAAAATGCTTAAAGGGATCGATCCGTTTTTGAATGCTGATGTGCTGCGCGCGTTACGCGCGATGGGCCATGGCGATGATTTGATTATTTGTGACACGAATTTTCCAGCTGACTCCGTTGCCCGCCAAACCGTCATTGGCAAGGTCTTACGTATCGATGCCGATGTTGCACGCGTTGCAAAAGCCATACTCTCGGTCTATCCGCTGGACAGCTTTGTTGATGATGCCGCCGCCCGGATGGAAGTGGTCGGCGAGCCCACAAGACTTCTTCCTGTCGCTGCCGAAGTACAGGCCGAAATTGATGCCGCGGAAGGCAAACCTTGGCCCATGGTGTCGATCGAACGCTATGCTTTTTATGAACGTGCCAAGAAAGCGTATTGTGTTATTCAAACCCATGAACGCCGATTTTATGGCTGCTTTGCATTTCGCAAAGGCGTCATTCCACCTGAGGCTTAATCTATGAAACCTATCGTCGTTCTAGGGGTGTTTGTTGCTGACACAGCCTATCGTGCTGAGCGCCAACCTAAATTGGGCGAAACTATTTTGGGAAATTCATTTTCCCTCGGGCCGGGCGGCAAAGGCTCCAACCAGGCTGTTGCCATCGGCAAGCTTAATGCGCCGGTGCACATACTCACCCGGCTCGGCCGCGATGATTTTGCTGATATGGCGATCAATACATGGAAAGCCGCGGGTGTAACCCCGCAGGTGATTTGGACACCCGAAAGCTATACAGGCGCGGCCTATATTTTTCTGGAAGAAGCAACCGGCAACAACGCCATTATAGTTTGCCCCGGCGCGGCACGGCTCATCTCACCTGCTGATATTGAGGCCAACCGTAAGCTAATTGAAGGTGCTTCCATATTTATCACGCAGCTGGAGCAGCCGATTGACAGCGCCGAAACCGCGCTCGGTATCGCCAAGCGTGCAGGCGTCACGACAATTCTGAACACCGCACCGGCTGCACCACTCCCGGATTCAATATTTGCGCTCTGCGATTACATGACGCCCAATGAAACCGAAGTGGAAGATATGACAGGTGTTAAAGTAATCACATTGGATGATGCAAAAACAGCTGCAAACGCCTTGTTAACGCGCGGCGTTGGCACGGCAGTGATCACTTTGGGTGAACGCGGCGCGCTGATCCACAATCAAAACGTTTCGGAAGTAGTGCCAATTTTCCGTGCTGGACCAGTGGTTGAAACCACAGGCGCAGGTGACGCATTCAATGGCGGTTTTGCCGTAGGGCTGGCTCGCGGCTTATCTCCCGTCGAGGCTGCGAGATTTGGCTGTGCTGTGGCTGGCATTTCCGTTACCCGTAAAGGTACTGCCCCCGCTATGCCAAGCCTCAGCGAAGCAGAGGCGCTTTATGGGGCCAAACTGCCGGCCTGAGCCAAATTTGGTGTTGGTGCCGCGCGCCGTTGCGGGCGGGCTCTCAGGTCAAATATTCTGTGGCGAAGGACCAGCAACAACAGGGCTGCAGCCAAATACAGCATGGGCTCTAACTGCCACGTTTTGGTAAGCATAACATAATGCAGCGCGCCCAACGGCACTATCAGATAGACAAGCTTGTGTAGTTTTTTCCAAGTGGCCGCGCCGAGGCGTTTTACAGACGCAGCATTTGATGTGATCGCCAATGGCAACAGCAGCACAAATGCACCCATACCAATGGTGATATAAGGCCGCTTCCAAATATCTTCGATAATCTCGCCCAGATTAAATTGCTTGTCGAGGCCGGTATATGTTGCCAAGTGCACGGCAACATAACCAAAAGCAATGAGACCCAATGCACGACGATATTTAGCCAGATTAATGCCGGTAAGATGCCAAAATGGTGTCACAGCAAGGCTAACCAACAAGAACTTCAAAGCCCATTGCCCAATTTCTTTTTCCAGTGAGCGCGCCGGGTCAAAACCGAGCCCGCCGGTAAAAGCTGAGTAAACCAACCACGCAGCGGGCGCAAAGCCCACCACATAAACCAGCCATTCTGGCACAGATTTTATCACTCGGTTTTGAAATTGCGGCAGTTGCATCATGAAACCTCAGAAACTCAGTCTTAGAAATTAACCCTTAAATCCATGCCAGAATAGAGCGACGCAACCTGCTCGCCATAACCGTTAAACGGTAGCGTCGAGATGCGCTCTGCAAAAAGCCCGGTGCCAACACGGCGTTCTTGCGCTTGGCTCCAACGCGGATGGTCCACTTCGGGGTTCACGTTGGAATAAAAGCCATACTCAGATGGCGCCTGAATGTTCCAAGTCGTTGGCGGCTGCTGCTCAACAAATGCCATCCGCACCACGCTTTTGATTGACTTAAATCCATACTTCCATGGAACAATAATACGCACCGGCGCGCCATTTTGATTTGGCATGACTTCGCCATAAAGGCCAACCGCCACCATTGCCAAAGGATGCATCGCTTCATCCATGCGCAATCCCTCGACATAAGGCCAATCAAGCGCAGATCCCTGCTGCCCCGACATTTCTTCCGGGCGCACCAAGGTTTCAAACGCCACGTATTTAGCGCTTCCTTGGACATCATATTTCTTAATCAGATCAGCCAGAGAGAACCCTATCCATGGCACAACCATTGACCACGCTTCGACACAGCGCAGGCGATAAATGCGCTCTTCCAGAGGCATAGCCAGCAAATCTTCTATGCCAATAGTGCCGGGGTTGTTGATCATGCCGTCAACTTTGATCGTCCAAGGATTGGTGGTGAGAGATGCAGCATTTTCAGCCGGATCTTCCTTGGCAGTGCCAAACTCATAGAAATTATTATATGCAATCACGGCATCATAAGGCGTTTTCTCGTCGGTCGTTGAAAACGTGCTTGCCGTTGCGGTGAGTTTTTTCGCATCCGGGTTGCCCTCGGCAAATGCCGGAAATGAAGGCAGCAAACTTGCGCCTGCTGCAGCGGCCATAAAGCTACGACGGTTCAAGAACACATTCTTGGGTGTGATTTCAGATGAAAGCGGAACTGGAAAACGGAAAACAGCCATAATGTGCTCCAATGATGTTTGCGTGTTATAGCGCGTTGTTTCCTAATATGGTGCTCACAAAACCCATGACCATACTCACAAGACAGTGATGTTGCTGTGAGAAATTGGGTGAATGAAATCATAATTTCGTGTCACGTTTGCGCTCGTCGCAGGTATGACAGTTGGAAATATTTCATTAAGCCTTGATTCGAGATCTAATGTGACAAAACCCAAAGCCCATTTCATCGGCGTCTGCGGCGCTGGCATGTCTGCAGTTGCGCATCTGATGCAAAAGGCAGGCTATGAAGTTTCTGGCTCTGATGAAGGGTTTTATCCACCAGTTTCAGAATACGTTGCTAGAATCGGCATCATCGCATCGGAGGGCTATCGGCCGGAAAACATACCCGCTAACGCAGCCCGCATCATCATCGGCAAAAACGCCAAACTCGTGCCGGAAACCAATAGTGAAGTTGCAGCAGCGTTTGAGCTTTACAAAGATAAAATCCGCTCCTTTCCTGAAGTCGTGTCTGAAATGGTCGCCAACACCTGCAACATTGTGGTTGCAGGTTCCTACGGAAAATCCACCGTCACTTCGCTGATTGCATTTGTCTTAAAACACGCCGGGCTTGACCCAAGCTATCTCATCGGCGCCCTGCCCCATAGCTTCGACCACACATCAGATTTGGGTAATGGGAAATATTTCGTGATGGAGGGCGATGAATATCCGTCTGCCAATTGGGATAACCGCTCAAAGTTTGAACATTACCGCCCCAATACAGTCGTGCTCACCGCCGCTTGCCATGACCATGTGAACGTGTTTCCGACATTGGCCGATTACCATGCACCGTTTCAACGGCTTATGTCATTGATCGAAAATAATGGATTGCTCGTTGCCTGCATTGCAGAATCAAACGCTCGTTCATTTTATGATAATTTTAACGGCGGCAAACGCAGCTATGGAATCAGTACGGATGACGCTGATTGGCAGGCCCATGATTTGAAACCCGGAATATTCACTAGCTTTACACTTTCAAACCATGGCATTGAGCTTGGCTCGGTCGAAACATCGCTGCTTGGTCGTCATAATGTCGAAAACATATTGGCAACCGCTGCAGTTTTGCTTGGCGATAACATCGTTACCTTTGAACAGTTTGTCGCAGCCATTCTTGCGTTTGCAGGCCTCACCCGCCGCCTCGACCGTAAAGTGCCAAAAACTTCAAAGATTCATGTCTATGAAGGCTTCGGCTCCAGCCTTGAGAAAGCCCGTTCGGCCATAGATGCCATGCATCTGCACTTTCCCGACAGCCGCCTCATTGTTTTGTTTGAGCCGCACACATTTACGTGGCGCAACCGCAATGCATTGCCGCAATATAAAACCGCCTTTGCCGATACCGATATTGTGTTTGCCCACCGCCCTCCGTCGCAGGGTGCGGGCACACATGAACAAGCTTCATTTGATGAAATTTTAGAAACTGCCCAGCAGTATCACAGCGATGTTCGCGCCTTTAACTCAGTTGCCGAAGTGGTCGAAGCCGCCCAGCCAAACGATGTTGTGCTTATCTTATCTTCAGGAAATTTTGATGGCTTGATGCAACCCGTGATCACAGGGCTGGCAGAAAAAGGCCAATTTCGGTAACATTCAGAAAATCATGTCGCCGCTTTGGTCAACAATGAGCTGCGCTTTACGAATCGTGGCTTGAATAGCAGCATCGCGGTCTGCAAAAACATCTGCTCGGATGAATTTGTGGATTTTAACTTCGCCGCCAATGTCTTTTGAAATTGAACCCGCCACACGAAATTGCCCGCTATCTGGCATGGGCGCAGCAATGATTAAATAACCTTTGTAATCGAACGGCTCTTCCGTTTTGGCAACTGGCGTAGATTTGTCATTGCCGCCACCAAACAGTTTCTTGAAAAATGACATAGGGCTTATTTCCAGTTTTTCTTTGCGAACCTACGCCTGTTGCTCCCTTGTTTCAACGGGCTGGTTTGCGGATATGCGGCATGCATTCAACCACAGCCGGCATAAACACCCCGCTGCGATGCGTGAGTAAATTCAACAATTGGGTGCGCATGCGCGGCTCCCAAAAATCGTTGATATGGGAAGCAATTCCGGTAGCGCGCTCTGCTTCTGGCCGCGAATCAAAATAAGTAGCAATTTGGTTGGCCATGCGAATGATTTTGGTCTCAACCATAACGTGATGATCAAGGTCGTGACTGGTTTCTGCTTCAGGCGACATTGGCTTTAGGCCCCATCTCAATTCTTTGCGGGTGTGTAAAAAGTTCAAATTCCAAACCGCGCACAATGGCGGCCAAGGTGATGTTGGCATCTTGTGCCGTTGTTACGGCCAAAGCTGTTGGCGCTGAAACCGCAATAATCAAACCGCTGCCCGCAATTGCAGTCTTCTGCACCATTTCAACGGAAACGCGCGATGTTAAAACCACAGCGCCAATGGCTGCATCCAACCCTTTAACTGCCAGCGCACCAATCAATTTATCCAGCGCATTGTGCCGCCCGACATCCTCGCGAACGATAAGTAGTCCCTGCCCCGGCACGTAAAAGCCAGCCGCATGCACCGCCCGGGTTTGCGCATTGATGGGCTGGTTGCTGCCCAATTCTTTCACAGCATCGGCTATATCGGCAGGAGAAAACTGAACCCCGCTTTGCACATGCGGCACTTGCCGCATTGCGCCTTCCAAGCTTTCAATTCCGCACAGCCCGCAACCAACCGGCCCTGCCATTGAGCGGCGTCTTGCAGCCAACTTTTCAGCGACGTCACCTGCCAGCCTGATTTGAACATCAATACCCAACTGTGTTTCAAAAAGCTCAATATTTTCAATCGCGTCAGAGCGTGAAATGATTCCCTCTGTGAGCGAAAAGCCAAAGGCAAAATCCGTTAAATCCTGCGGCGTTGCCATCAGCACCGCATGAGTTGACCCGTTAAAACTGATCGCAATCGCTGTTTCATCGGCAAGAGCGCGGTGGCCTGTCGTAAATGCGCTGTTGCGGTAAATGAGCTGGTTGGGCTGAGTGACCCCCACCCCTAACCCTCCACTCAAAGGAGAGGGAGAACTAGAAATCTTGTATAAGCTATCGCCCGAAACTTGATGGTGGTTTTGCGGGATGTTTGCAACCCCCTCCCCCTTGAGGAGAGGGTTAGGGGTGGGGGTAGGCAAACCCACCAATCCCAACCGCCTTTTAGAAACACCCATCACTCAGCCGCAATCCGCCGCGACATGGCAGCTTGCTCATTATAGGCCCGTTGCCAATCGGTTGGCCCGTTAGAGGGCGAAACTTGAACTGCTGTCACTTTATATTCCGGGCAGTTTGTCGCCCAATCAGAGAAATCAGTAGTGATCACATTGGCCTGCGTATCGGCATGGTGGAACGTGGTATAAACAACGCCCGTTGAAACGCGGTCCGTGATTTTGGCACGCAGCGAGGTTTCACCGGCCCGGCTGGCGAGCTTGATCCAATCGCCTTCTTTCACGCCGCGCAACTCGGCATCATGCGGGTGAATTTCCAACAAATCCTCGTCATGCCATTGCACATTTTCAGTACGGCGCGTTTGCGCCCCCACATTATATTGGCTTAAAATGCGCCCCGTTGTCAGCAGCAGGGGAAATCTCGGCCCGGTTTTCTCCTCAGTCGCCACATATTCGGTATTGATAAAGCGGCCCTTGCCGCGCACAAACCCGTCAATATGCATCAGCGGCGTGCCTTCCGGCGCTGCTTCATTACACGGCCATTGCACTGAGCCCATTTCTTCGAGCTTGGCATAAGACACGCCGGCAAAGGAAGGCGTTAGCACAGCGATCTCATCCATAATCTGGCTTGGATGTGTGTAGTTCCAATTTCCACCCATGGCATTGGCCAGCAATTGCGTCACCTGCCAATCGGCGTAACCGGCTTTCGGGCTCATCACTTTGCGCACACGGTTTATGCGCCGCTCGGCATTGGTGAAGGTGCCGTCTTTTTCCAAAAACGTTGAACCCGGCAAAAACACATGGGCATAATTGGCGGTTTCGTTGAGGAAAAGATCATGGACAATCACGCAATCCATCGCTGCCAAACCGGCGGCAACGTGCTTGGTGTCAGGGTCTGATTGCAAAATATCTTCGCCTTGAATGTAGATGCCCTTGAAAGTGCCTTCAACGGCAGCATCCAACATATTAGGGATGCGCAAACCCGGCTCATCATCAATTTTCACGCCCCAAAGGCTTTCAAATGTTTCGCGCACGGCGTCGTTTTTCACATGTCGATAGCCCGGCAATTCATGTGGGAATGAACCCATATCGCATGCGCCCTGCACATTATTCTGGCCGCGCAACGGGTTCACACCAACACCTTTACGGCCAATATTGCCGGTGAGCATGGCAAGGTTAGCAATCGCAATAACCGTGGTTGAGCCTTGGCTGTGTTCGGTAACACCGAGGCCATAATAAATGGCGCCATTACCTCCACGTGCAAACAAACGCGCCGCTGCACGAAGCTCTTGCGCATTAACACCGCTCAAAAGCTCAATGGCTTCCGGTGAGTTTTGCGGCAGCGAAATAAACGCGGCATAATCCAAAAACTCATCCCAATCACAACGTGTGCGGATAAATTCTTCATCCATCAGCCCTTCGGTCACGATAACATGCGCAAGTGCGGTAACGACTGCGACGTTTGTTCCAGGGCGAAGTGGCAAATGATGCGCCGCTTCCACATGCGGTGTGCGCACAATATCGATGCGGCGCGGGTCAATGACGATCAGCTTGGCCCCGGGCTTGCCGTTTTTGCCGCGCAGGCGTTTTTTAAGGCGTGATGCAAACACCGGATGGCCGTCCGTTGGGTTTGCCCCGATTAAAATCACCACGTCAGTATGTTCAACCGAGTCAAAATCCTGCGTGCCAGCAGATGTGCCAAAGGTTTGGCCCAAACCGTAACCGGTCGGCGAATGACAAACACGGGCGCAGGTATCTGTGTTATTGTTCAAAAACACCGCACGTGCCAATTTCTGCACAAGATACGTCTCTTCATTGGTGCAGCGCGACGAGGTGATCACGCCAATGGAATGGCGACCGTGGGTCTCTTGAATGCCGCGCATTTTAGTGGCGGAGAACTCCAGCGCTTCGCCCCAGCTCACTTCGCGCCACGGTTGGTCAATTGTGTCACGGATCATCGGGTTCAAAATTCGGTCGCTATGGCTGGCATAGCCGTAGGCAAACCGGCCCTTGACACAAGAGTGTCCGCGATTGGCCTTGCCGTCTTTATAAGGCACCATGCGCACCAGTTCTTCCCCGCGCATTTCAGCTTTGAACGAGCAGCCAACACCGCAATAAGCGCAGGTTGTAACAACGGAATGTTCGGGCTGGCCAATCGCAATGACGCTTTTTTCAGTCAGCGTTGCGGTCGGGCAGGCTTGCACGCAAGCACCGCACGACACGCATTCTGATCCCATAAAATGCTCATGCATACCGGGCGAAACGCGGCTTTCAAAACCACGGCCTTCGATGGTCAGCGCAAATGTGCCCTGCACTTCTTCACAAGCGCGAACGCATCGCGAGCAGACAATGCATTTTGACGGATCATAGGTGAAATACGGGTTGCTCTCATCCTTCGGCATATATTTGGCATTCAGTTCGCCGGTTGCTTCGCGCGGGGCCACATGGTTGCCGCCGACGTAGCCGTACCGCACGTCGCGCAGGCCCACTGCGCCCGCCATATCCTGCAATTCGCAATCGCCATTGGCAGCACATGTCAGGCAATCGAGCGGATGATCAGAAATATAAAGCTCCATCACGCCCCGGCGAATGTCTTTCAATTTGCCGGTTTGCGTATGCACAACCATGCCCGCTGCAACCGGCGTGGTGCAGGACGCTGGCGTGCCATTTCGGCCTTCGATTTCAACCAGACACAAACGGCATGAGCCAAACGCATCCACCATATCGGTGGCGCAGAGTTTGGGCACCTGAATGCCAGCCTCCATCGACGCCCGCATGACTGACGTGCCTTCCGGCACCATGATTTCGCGGCCATCAATCGTGAGGGTAATGAGTGTGGTGCCAGATGACACCGGCGTGCCGTAATCGATTTCGTGGATTAGGGACATGATGGTGAACTTTCATTATCTGAAATCAAACTCGGGAGGTATTGAAAGAATACCCCTTTCTGTCGGCTGCTCCGACATGTCTCCCTCAAGGGGAGAGATTGGGGGTAACTATCCGATTTCTGGTTATTTACTAACCTTTCAATGTGAAACGCCGATCTCTCCCCTTGCGGGAGAGATGTCACGAAGTGACAGAGAGGGGTCTTTTCGCCACTCATCACTCCGCAGCCTCCAACATCACCTTTGGCTGAAAGTCATCCGGAAAATAAGTCATCGCACTCATCACAGGGTATGGCGTGAAGCCGCCGAGCGCGCAGAGCGAGCCGAATTTCATGGTGTTGGCCAAATCAGCGACCAGCGCTTTTTGTTTCTCTGGCTCGATACCCTGCTCAAGTTTGGTCAGCACCTCAGCGCCGCGCACGGCACCAATACGGCATGGCGTACACTTGCCGCAGCTTTCAATGGCACAAAATTCAAAAGCGAATTTGGCCTGTTTCAACATATCGGCGGTGTCATCAAACACGACAATACCGGCATGCCCGATCAGCCCGCCTGCCGCTGTAAAGGCTTCATAATCAAACAAGGTGCAAAACATTGAGCGTGGGAAATAAGCACCAAGCGGCCCGCCAACCTGCACGGCTTTAACAGGGCGGCCAGAGCGCGTGCCACCGGCAATTTCATCAACAATTTCGCCAAGCGTCAGGCCGAAGCCAACTTCGAATAGACCGCCGTGTTTGACGTTACCGGCAATCTGGATCGGGATGGTTCCACGGGATCGGCCCATCCCAAAATCACGGTAATGCGCAGCCCCTTTTTCCATAATGACCGGAACTGAGGCGAGAGATATGACGTTGTTTACAACGGTCGGCTTGCCCATGAACCCTTCAAGCGCAGGCAGTGGCGGCTTAGCGCGCACGACGCCGCGTTTGCCTTCAAGCGAGTTTAGCAAGGAGGTTTCTTCGCCGCAGACATAAGCGCCTGCGCCAACGCGAATTTCGATATCAAACGCATGAATCGAACCCAGAATCGAATGGCCTAACATGCTGTTTTCATTGGCAATCTTAACGGCCTGATTCATCACATCAATGGCGTCAGGGTACTCGGACCGAAGGTAAACATAGCCCTTCGTTGCACCGGTCGCGATACCAGCAATGATCATGCCTTCCAGCAAACAGAACGGATCGCCCTCCATAATCATGCGGTCGGCAAACGTGCCGCTGTCACCTTCATCGGCGTTGCAAACGATATACTTCTGTTCGGCCTTGGCACCTAAAACGGTGTTCCACTTGATACCCGTTGGAAAGCCCGCGCCGCCACGCCCGCGAAGGCCGGAATCTGTTACAGTTTTAACAATCTCGGCAGGCGTTGTTGCGATTGCATTGCGCAGGCCGATCAATCCACCATGGGCTTCGTAATCAGCGATAGACAGCGGATCAATCACCCCAACGCGGGCAAATGTCAGACGCGTTTGCTTTTTCAAGTACGCGAGTTCTTCAGTCAAACCAAGCGCCAAACCATGCGCACCGCCGCTCAAAAAATCTGCCTCAAAAAGTGATATAACATCACCAACTTCAACGGGCCCGTAAGCAACGCGGCCATGTTCCGTCACCACTTCAACAAGCGGCTCCAGCCAAACCATCCCGCGAGAACCGTTACGCAAGATGTTCACATTTTGCCCGCGCCGCGCAGCTTCATCGGCAATTGCCCTCGCTACATCATCGGCACCCAGGGCTTTAGCTGCTGCATCGCGCGGCACATAAACGGTGATGCTCATTTGCGGCACTCTGCAATCAACGTATTCAATTTAGTATCTGTCAGCCGCCCGATTACTTTGCCATCCACTAAAGCCGCTGGCCCGCAGGCGCAAAGGCCAAGGCAGTAGACTGCCTCGAGCGTAATGCCGCCATCTTTCGAAGTATCGCCAAATTTCATACCGAGTAGGCTTTCAGCCTGCATTGCCAAAGCCTCTGAGCCAACCGATTGACAGGCCTCAGCGCGGCACAGTTTTATTACATGGCGGCCAGCGGGCTTATGGCGAAAATCATGATAGAATGTTGCAACGCCGTGAATTTCAGCGCGGCTGATGTTCAAGCGCCCTGCAATCTGGCGCAAAGCTTCATCCGGCACATAACCAACATCATGTTGAACCTCATGCAAAATGGGCAGCAGTGCCCCTTCAAGATGCATATTTCGGTCGCAAATCGCGTCAACGCGCTCGCTAATTCCACCCGGAACAACATGTAGTGTCATTGAACCCGCCTCTCATTCCGCATGTTTGCGTGAATAATCGAATTTGAGCGTATTTTGATCAGAAATTCAATATCAAACTCTGGTCAATTGATAGTTATGTCCTATCAATCAACGCTTACGCGCATAGGCCCGCGCCTGTTTCAAAAACGCGTCAATTAGCGCCGTATGAGGTTGGCGCGGTAGAACAACCAGCCCGACCGTGAATGGAATTTCTGGCTCGATGAGAGGAATAGCCCGCACCAAACCGGATTGGCTGAACATTTCAGCGGGTTTTTCGCCCATAATCGCAGCCCATTTGCCGCTAAGCACGTGGGAATAAAGCGCGAACACTGAATCAGACTCCAATGCCACATTGGCTGAAACACCGGCACGGGCGAAATGCTGATTAATAATGCGGCGGTTCTGCATATCCGGTGTCAGCAAGCACAAAGGCACAGCGCTGGCCTCAGCCCATGTCATAGACTTTCGCCCTGCAAACTGTTTGGTATCCGCTGTCAAAAACCGATGCCGCTCAGTGTATAGCGGAATGGTCGCAACCGAACCCAGCGGCTCGTTGTCGAGATAAGTGATGCCAACATCGACTTCCAGGCCGTCTAGCATAGCCAACGTTTGCTCGGAAGTGCGGGCCAAAACGCTGAAGGTCACGGCGGGATGTTGCGCTGAAAATGGCCCTGTCAATTCCTGCACCATCGGCGTCGCGGTCGGGATAACGGCAATGCGCAATTCGGCCGAAAGCCCGTGCTTGGTGGTTTGAATTTCCGCTTTCATCGCACGGGCATCGCCCACAATCCGCCGTGCCCAAGCCAATGCACGAGTGCCATCTTCGGTTAGGCCTTGATACCGTGAACCGCGATTAACGAGCTGCACGCCGAGTTGTTCTTCAAGCTGTTTGATCGCCGCCGATAATGACGGCTGGCTCACATTACAGGCCTCCGCCGCGCGGCCAAAATGTTTCTCCCGCTCCAAAGCTAAAAACATTTCTAGCTTTTCGATCAAAACTCAACCCGCATCGCGTTTGGCAATCCAATCATGGTCAGGATGGTTTTGAAACCGCCATTTGCGCAGCGGCCCCGCCATCACGTTCAGATAGTACATCTCATAACCATGCGGTGCACCGCACGGGTGATGGCCTTTCGGCACCAAAACCACATCATGGTTTGAAACCGCCATCGTCTCATCAAGTGAACCATCTTCAGTAAATACCCGTTGAATACCAAAACCCTGTTCGGGGTTGAGACGGTGATAATAGGTTTCTTCGAGATACGTCATCTCTGGGAAATTATCTTCATCATGCCGGTGCGGCGGGTAGCTTGACCAGTTGCCCGCTGGCGTAAAAACTTCTGTCACGAGCAAAGAACCTGCAATGTCTTTGTCTTCCATGGCGATCGGGTGAATATAGCGCGTATTTGGCCCAATACCGCGCGTTACGCGCTCAATCCCGTCAATCACCCGCGCCGGATATGTGCCTTTGGCGGGCGCAGTGCAAACAGCCAAAGTGCAATCCGTTTCAGCGGTTGCTGCCCAATGTTTATTGTTTGGCACGTAAACCGCCGCAGGCATTCCACCTTCAAAAACATTCATTCGATTGCCCAAAACACCAAAGCTTTTTCGCTCAACTGAAATGCGCGCTTTACCCTCCACCAAAACCAATATGGCTTCCAAATCGCCAGTTGCTTCGGTGATGCTGTCCCCCATTTTAAGACGGTAAAGCGAAAAACCAACATAGGCCCAGCCAGCGCTTTTGGGCGTTACGGCATGCACTTTACCGGTTGTGCCATTTGGTTTCACGAGAAGCTTGGCCATTATGGGTTATCTTTTTCGGATTTGCCAAATGTAAAAATCAGCACCCAAAAACTATAGGCACCGGCGGCCGCAAACAGCATCGCCCAAGGTGGGCTGCCAAGATAGAGTTCGACCCCGGCCCAAATAACACACGTCGCGACAATGGCGTAGCGCCGCCAAACCACTGCGTAAAACGGGTGATCGGGGTCAATAAGCTTCATCCGCGATCAAGCCCCGCGTCATGCGCCATTTGTTTCAACGCTTTCAAACCCATAGATTGATATTGGAATGGGTTGCGCACTGCCGCATCCTGTTCAGCTTCAATCACCAGCCAACCGGAATAATGGTGGTCAGCAGCAATTTTTAAGACCGGCACAAAATCAACGCCGCCTTCAACATCGCCAGGCACTGTGAACACGCCGCGCCGCACACCTTCTAGGAATGATAGGTTTTCTTCGCGCACCTGTTTCATTATTGCGGGGCGAACGTTTTTGGCGTGGATGTGTCTCACCCGGGACATATAGCGTTTTGCAACAGCCTCCGGGTTTCCGCCGCCAAAATAGGTGTGGCCCGTATCAATGCAAAGATAAGTGTGTGGCCCGGTTGCTGACATCAACGCATCGATCTCGGCTTCGCTTTCAACAATGGTGCCGGTGTGGTGGTGATAGACCATGTGCAGCCCTTGAGCGGCGACATAGGCGCCTATGGCTTCAACATCTTTACCAAATTTAACCCAATCTTTTTTCGGCAAGACCGGCTTATCATTAACAGCCACTTTGTCATTGCCGTGCACAGAGTTTGAGGTTTCGCACACAATGCACACCGCGCAGCCCAGCGCTTTTAGCGTATCCAAATGCGGCTGGATCGCACGTTTTTCAGTCTCAACATCATGCGCGAGCAAATTGAGTGAGTGCCAGCCGGTTGCATACTTCAAACCGCGAAGCTCGAGCACAGCTTTGAGCAAAGGCGCGCGTGTCGGGAATTTATGGCCTTTTTCAATGCCGTCAAAACCAATGCGCTGGGTGTCGTTCAAACACTCTTGTAAGCTGATATTGCCGCCCAAAGATTGGTCATCGTCGTTAGACCAAGCAATCGGGTTTGTGCCATAAAGGATCATGTGAGAGTTCTTTCAATTAATTAGATAAGATTCTGGGTTTTCTGAGCTTTTTTAGCTTTATCGTGTGCGGCCTGCACGGTTTTGCGCGTGGAAACTTCCGGCACACCAACCTGCCACCACGAGCCGCCATGCGGTGTTGAAGGGTAAGGGTCGCTATCAATTACCACAACATACGGCCCTTTAATTGACGAACGTTTTGAAAGCGCGGCTTCCAATTCAACAATGGAGGATACTTTTAACGATGTCGCACCCATGGCTGCTGCGTGCGCGGCAAAATTGATTTGGGGTTGGTTTTCAATGTTGGCATGCGCGTAAAGATTGTTAAATTCTGCGCCACCTGTGTGCATTTGCAACCGGTTGATACAGCCATAGCCACGGTTATCGGTAATAACGACGGTAAACGAAATCCCCATCATGGCTGCCGTCGCCATTTCAGAGTTGGCCATCATGTAACTGCCGTCGCCGACCATGCAAATGACATCGCGTTCCGGTTCCGCCATCTTAATGCCGAGCGCACCGGCGATTTCATAGCCCATGCATGAAAAACCATATTCCATATGGTAAGCGCCGGGGCGCGGTGATTTCCAGAGTTTATGGAGTTCGCCCGGCATAGTGCCCGCCGCACCCATCACCACGGTTTCGTTGTGCGAGGAACGCTGCACCGCGCCAACAACTTGCATATCTGTTGGTAATGCGTTGCCTTCTGCGGGCGCGTCCGTCAGCGGGTCAACCAGTGCAAACCAAGCCTCTTTCACACCAGCCGTTGGCTTTGGCGCTTTCCAACCTTCGAGTGCTTGATGCAACACTGAAAGTGCAATTCCGGCATCGGCGCATAGCGGCACGGCATTGTGTTTCATGGCGTCATACGCCGCGACATTAATGGAAACCAGTTTGCTGTCTTTGCCTTTGAACAGCGACCATGAGCCCGTGGTAAAATCTTGGAAGCGCGTTCCAACACCGATCACCAAATCGGATTTTCCGCATAAGCCATTTGCAGCCGTTGAACCTGATACGCCGACCGGCCCATAATTGAGTGGGTGGTCCCAAGGCAAAGCCGATTTACCGGCTTGTGTTTCCACAACAGGAATGCGGAAAGTTTCAGCAAAAAACTGCAAGTTTTCACAAGCATCCGAATAATGCACGCCGCCGCCTGCGAGCAAAACCGGGCGTTTGGCTGCACGAATCAGCGCTGCCACATCTTGAACTTCATTCATGTCAGGGTAAGAACGGCGAAAGCCCCAAACCTTGGCGTCAAAAAACGCCTCAGGATAATCATAGGCTTCGGCCTGTACATCTTGGCAAAATGAAAGTGTTACCGGCCCGCATTCAGCTGGATCGGTTAATACCCGCATCGCGCGCGGCAATGCAGTCAACAACATTTCAGGCCGTAAAATCCGGTCGAAATAGCGCGACACCGGGCGGAAACAATCGTTCACGGTTGAAGTACCGTCGGAAAAATTTTCGATCTGCTGCAACACAGGGTCTGGCTGACGGCCCGCAAACACATCGCCGGGAATAAACAGCACCGGCAAACGGTTGACGTGGGCAAGGCCCGCCGCCGTTACCATATTGATTGCGCCCGGGCCGATGGATGATGTTACGGCCATAAAGCGTTGGCGCTTTAACTGCTTGGCATACGCAATCGCCGCCAACGCCATGGTCTGTTCGTTTTGTCCGCGATAGGTCGGAAACTCATCACGCACACCATGCAGTGCCTCGCCCATACCAACAACATTACCGTGCCCGAAAATCGCCCAGCAACCGGCAACCAAGCTATCGCCATTGACGTTTTTTTGTGCCGCTAAATAGCGAACCATGGCTTGGGCAGCCGTCAAGCGAATTGTCGTCATTCACGAACATCCTTCAATCTCAAATCTGGCGCGGGCTTTATCCCACGTGGCACACAACATCGAATATTTCTCTGCCATGTTTTGGGTTGCCTCACCATCACTGATTGCGCCGGAAAACCAAAGTCTCGCAGCGTCTGAAAACACACTGCGGCCGACAGCAAACCCTTTAACCAGAGGAAATTGTGACGCAACGTTAAAACTGGCTTCAAGTGCTTCAAAAGGCGAATCCAAACCCAATATCACAATGCCACGGCAATAAGGGTCGTGCGCTGTGATGGCTTTGCAGATTTTAGTCCATGCCTTTTCACTTTGTATTGGCTCCAGCTTCCACCAGTCTGGATAAATACCGAGCTGATAAAACTGGTTGATCAATGTTGCAACAGTATCATCATCAACCAGCCCAACTTTGGACGGGATGATTTCCAGCAAAAACTCTAAACAATTGGCGCGTGCAGCTTTGGCCAAACGCAGCACCGTTTGCTCTTGAGCTGCTTGCATATCTGGCGCATCATCTGGATGGCAAAACACTAAGAGTTTGACAACGTGCTCTTTGGGCCACTCTGCCAAAGCCGAGCCATAATCTTCGCCGATTTCAAGTTGTATCGGTCGCGAGCCGGGCAATTCCACCGGCCGCCCGATCCAGAGGTCTGATCCGGCAGCTTCAAATAAAGCGTCTTGCCCGAAGCGCCCGTCACATAAGATTCCGTAGCCGTGGCGACCCTTCGCCACCTGTTTGGCAGCCTTCAAACACAGAAGTTTGAACGCACCAATTTGACACTCATCTGCGCCAGTTTCAGCTGCAAAATCCTCAAACTGTTTCCTATGATCAAACGCCAACACGCGCATATCAGGCCAATTGGCAAGGCGGTTGGTTGACCAATGGATTTGTTCGAGCGCTGCATCATGACGCAATGCGGGGTTTTGAATGCCTGCTTTGAAGAAATATTGCAGCTCTTCCCATGACGGGTAAGCAGGCGCACACCCGTGCCGCGAAACGGCAAATGCGCCGCAAGCATTGGCATATTTCAGGGCTACCGGCCAAGGCTCATCATCCAGCCAACCTTTAAGCAGCCCGGACATAAAACCATCACCAGCACCCAAAACATTGAATACTTCAATCGGGAAGCCGGGGCCAGAAATGCCTTCATCAAGCGTTTCGGGAATGGCACTGGCAAATGCCGCCGCGCCCATTGGCCCACGCTTACAAATCAGCGTGGCATGGCTCACGGCCCGCACGGCCTTCAGCGCCGCAATCGTATCAGTTGTGCCTCCCGCAATATGAAACTCTTCTTCCGTGCCGACAATCATATCAAACAAATGCAAAGTTGATTGCAACTTGGCTGTTACTTTCGCTGATTCAACAAACCGGCTTTCACCATCGCCATGGCCTGCAAGGCCCCAAAGGTTCGGGCGATAGTCAATATCCAGCGCCGTGCGCGCATTATGAGCACGCGCCAGTTTCAAAGCCTTCATGACAGCAGCTGCGGTGCGGTTATTGGAAAGATGCGTGCCAGTTACAGTGACGCAGCGCGCTTCTGCGATAAACCCTTCGTCAATATCATCTTCGCAAAGCGCCATATCTGCACAATTCTCGCGATAGAAAATCAACGGAAACTGCTTTTGATCACGGATGCCAAGAAGTACCAAGGCCGTCAATCGTTCCAGATCTGTAACGATACCACGCACATCCACGCCTTCAGCCGCCAATTGCTCGCGGATAAACCGGCCCATATGCTCGTCGCCAACACGGGTAATCAATGCTGATTTCAGGCCAAGTCGTGCCGTGCCAACCGCCATATTGGTGGGCGAGCCACCAACATATTTGTTGAACGAGCGCATATCTTCCAGCCGCCCGCCCACTTGAGCGCCGTAAAGATCCACCGATGAGCGGCCAATAGTGATAACATCAAGCACGGCAAAACCCTTAGAACTGTGCTAAAGCACGGCAAAACCCTTAGAACTGTGCTAAAGCACGTCATTCCAAATACATATTTATTG
>JANOPZ010000140.1:0-2567 GCA_031422195.1 Limoniibacter sp.
CGCTGACCGCGCCCGCGCCTCCATTCGTGCGTTGGCCGATCTGGTGCCGAAAACCGCTTTGATTGAGGAAAATGGCGTAACGCGTCAGGTTGATGCGGCCAGCCTTGCCATCGGCCAGATCATCCTTGCACGGCCTGGCGACCGGATTGCTGCCGATGGCGACATTGTTGAGGGCACATCGGGCGTGGATGAAAGCCCCGTCACCGGCGAATCCGTTCCGCGCACCAAGGGCCCGGGCGAAACGGTGTTTGCCGGTTCGATCAACACCGAAGCAGCTTTGCGCATCAAAGTGACAAAGGCCTCAGAAAACAACACAATTTCGCGCATCATTGCTTTGGTCGAAGAGGCGGAAAGCGCGCGCGCGCCCACCGAGCGGTTTATTGACCGGTTCAGCCGCATTTACATGCCGGCTATTGTTTTGGTCGCGCTGCTGGTCGCGCTGATCCCGCCGCTTGGCTTTGGAGCAGATTGGGGAACATGGATCTACCGTGCACTGGCTTTGCTTTTGATTGGCTGCCCATGCGCCTTGGTGATTTCTGTTCCTGCATCCATAGCTTCCGCGCTTTCGACAGGCGCTAAACGCGGCATGTTGATGAAAGGGGGGGCTGTTATTGAGGCAACTGCCAAAACCATGAATGTTGCATTCGATAAAACCGGCACCTTAACCAAAGGACGCCCTGTCGTGACAGACATCATCCCGCTCGGCGCAAAAGAATCAGATATTCTGCGCATTGCGGGCGGTATTGAAAATGGCTCCAGCCATCCGCTGGCCGAAGCCATTTTGAAGAGAGCTGAAGAAAGCGGCGTAGTGATCGCAACCGCCACAGCGTCAAAAGCCATTATCGGCAAGGGTGTGGAAGCAATTGTTGACGGTGAAGCCGCATGGGTGGCCTCGCCAAAATATGCGAAATCTGTTGGCGCGCTGGATGCTGCCGGGATGGATAAAGCTGCCGCACTTGAAGACGAAGGCAAAACAGTTGTTGCCGTGTTTCGCAAAGGCAAAGCGCTTGGACTTATAGCGATGCGCGATGAGGCAAGGTCGGACGCCATAGAAGCCGTCCGACAGCTGACAGCACTGGGTGTGCGCTCAGTTATGTTGACGGGCGATAACCCGCGCACCGCTGCGGCCATTGCTGGCCAGCTCGGCATGGATTTTCGTGCGGAGTTAATGCCTGAAGATAAAGTGACAGCCATCAAGGACCTCGCCAAACATGGCGGGGTCATGATGATCGGCGACGGCATCAATGACGCGCCTGCCTTGGCGCAAGCCAATGTTGGCGTTGCCATGGGTTCGGGCACCGATGTGGCGCTGGAAACCGCCGATGCCGCAATATTGCGCAACCGCGTGACTGATGTGCCAGCGCAAATCCGACTGGCGCGCGGCGCAATGGCAAACATCAAACAGAACGTCACAATTGCCTTGGGGCTAAAGGCAGTGTTTTTGGTCACGTCAATTTTAGGCCTGACCGGGCTATGGATCGCCATATTGGCAGACACCGGAGCGACGGTTCTGGTGACACTCAACGCGCTGCGCTTGCTGCGTTTCAACCCTGAAAAAGAAGGTTGAGTCATGACGGAATTGCAATGGGCTGCGATTGGAACAGTCTCGGTTTATCTGCTTTTGTTTTTCCTGATGTCAGCTGTTGCAGCGCGCGCAGCGGGGCAAAGCATATGGTTGATTGGAAGCGCGACGGGCACTGAAAAATTGGCGGCAATCTGCTTCCGCTCAGCATTTGCGATAGTGATTATTGGCCCGGTTCTTGTGGCGGTTTTCCCGCCTTTGGCTGAGTTCGATTTGCTGCATAGTACAACGCCGTTTTGGGTTGGCCAACTGGGCCATATTTTTGCTGTTGCTGGCGCAATGCTTGCATTTGCAGCACAGGTCTCAATGGGCGCGTCATGGCGGGTTGGCGTCAATCATGATGCAGTCGGAGCGTTGGTCAGCGGCGGCCTTTATGATTATAGTCGTAACCCCACCTTTGTTGGCCAAGGCATGTTGATGATTGGGACCGCTCTCGTAGTGCCTTCACTGCTAACTTTTGCAGGGGTTGTTTTGTTTTCAGCCGCCGCGCAAATGCAGGTAAAATCAGAAGAAAGAACACTTTTAAATTCCTACGGTGATCGTTATCGCAGTTATTTGCACCGCGTTCCACGCTGGTTTGGTTGGAAAGCTTTAGATCGAAAATGATTGATCCCAGATTAGAAAAGGACAACTCCGTGCGACTGTTGCTGGCATGGCTTATTGCCTTGGGCTCAACATTGGCGGCATTGTTTATTGGCGAAATTCTCGGCCAGACGCCATGCTTGCTGTGCTGGTATCAGCGTATCGCGATGTTTCCTCTGGCCATCATTTTGGGTATCGGATTTTACCAAAATGATTTGTCTTCCGCCACTTATGCCAAGCCCTTGGCGTGGGCGGGCTTCGCCATTGCCGCTTGGCATGTTGGTATTTATTTTGGCTGGATATCGGCTGCCCTTATTCCGTGTGGCAAAGGGCCATCTTGCACGGACGCTAAGATGACAATTTTGGGCTTGCCAATACCGGTGCTGGCTCTTGCTGCCTTCGC
>JANOPZ010000141.1:0-14080 GCA_031422195.1 Limoniibacter sp.
TCACGTTGGATGTTTTGGACGCATAAGGCCTCAAAAAGGTACTGACCTTTTTGTTGATGCCATGATTTTTGCAATGGTAAAAAACTCAAAATGGGATGCGGTCATAGCAGGGCGGGCCACAGCCGAACATTTAGCATTCGAACGGATGTTAAAATCGCGCGTAAAAGAGGCAGGCTTGGAACGCCGGTTTATTTTTGCCGGTGAACACACCGATATCCATCGTTGGTATCAAGCGCTTGATTTGTTCGTTGCGCCGCAACGCTGGGAAGGCTTTGGCTTAACGCCGCTTGAAGCTATGGCTTCCGGTGTCCCGGTTATTGCAACCGATGTCGGTGCGTTTAGTGAGTTAATCAAAGAAGGCGAGACTGGTCATATATTGGTTGGGTTTGATCCATCAGCGATATCAACAAAGCTGGAAAAATTTATGAGCGATAGGTCGTTACTTCAGCGGTTTTCTCATTCGGCACGGAGCCATGTTGAGGCTGATTTTGAGTTGAAGGGCGAAGCGGCGGCGATTGCTGGTGTTTATAATGCAGTGATTAAAGCACAACGGGGCCTTCGTCTTTAACCTGCCTGATCGTTAAAGCCGTGCGCACAGTATCGACATTGTCCGCGCCCGTTAGACCGTCGATTACAAAGTCTTGAAAACTGACAAGATCTGGTGCCACGCAATGAAGCAGGTAATCGGCCTCGCCTTGAATTGTCCATGCTTGCCGCACCAACGGCCAATTTAGGCACCGTGCTGCAAATGCTTTAAGATCGGCGTCTGATTGCCGGTGAAGGCCAATAAAGCAAAACGCGACCAAGCTTTGGCCCAATGCTGGTCCATTTAATAGTGTGCGATAGCCTTTGATAATGCCATTGACTTCCAGCTTTTTGACACGGCGCAGGCAAGGAGGGGCAGATATTCCGACAATTTCGGCTAAATCCACGTTGGTGATACGGCCGTTGCCCTGCAGTGTTTTAAGGATTTTCCAGTCAATCGCATCAAGATCAGCTGTTTTAATCGGCATAGGTCAAATCCTATTGGCATTTAATGTTGTAATCCCTGCTTTGCAAACAAGGCAACCGTGCAAATCGCAATTGCTTGTCTTGATTGTAGGGGTGCCCCAGCCCTAAATAACCAGATCAACATTGTTAGGCGTTTGACATGGCAGAATATCACGAAAAATTGGTTATTATTGGTTCTGGCCCGGCAGGTTACACGGCTGCGATCTATGCGGCGCGCGCTATGCTGAATCCGGTGATTATTGCCGGTATGGAGCAGGGCGGCCAGTTGATGATTACAACTGATGTTGAAAATTATCCAGGCCACGCAGAACCTGTTATGGGGCCGTGGCTGATGGAGCAATTCCGTTTGCAGGCGGCCCATGTTGGCAGCCGCATGGTCCATGATTTGGTGACGTCGATTGATCTATCAAAACGCCCATTCCGCATGGTGCTCGATGGCGGCGATATTTACATTGCAGACGCGGTGATCATTTGCACCGGTGCACAGGCCAGATGGCTGGGCATACCGAGCGAAGAAACTTTCAAAGGTTATGGCGTATCGGCCTGCGCCACGTGCGACGGTTTTTTCTATCGCGGCAAAGATGTGGTGGTTGTGGGCGGCGGTAATTCGGCGGTCGAAGAATCGCTTTATCTTTCTAATCTTGCGCGAAAAGTTACTGTCGTTCACCGCCGTGATACCTTTCGCGCGGAGCGTATTTTACAGGAACGGTTGTTTGCAAAAGAAAATGTCGAAATCATCTGGAACCATGAGGTTGATGAATTACTGGGCCGTACCCGCGAAGGCACAATTCCTGCATCGCTTACCGGCGTTCGGCTAAAACATGCGCAAACCGGTGTCACACAAGACATTGCCGTTGACGGCGTTTTTGTGGCTATCGGCCATGCGCCGGCAACCTCTCTATTCAAAGGCCAGTTGCCAATGAAGGCCAATAATTATTTGATCACGGCACCAAACTCAACGGCAACCGCTATTCCCGGTGTTTATGCAGCCGGTGATGTGGCGGATGATGTTTACCGCCAAGCCGTAACGGCGGCTGGTCTTGGCTGCATGGCGGCGCTGGAAGCCGAGAAATTCCTTGCAGCAAATGAAGTCATGGATAAGACTATCGTCCACAGCCACAGTATTGCTGCTGAATAGCAGTTGCATAGTGCGTAAATTGGTGGGGGAAGACGATGCCGCTCGACTGGGATAAGCTGCGCGTCTTTCACGCCGCTGCAAAAGCAGGCTCATTTACCCATGCGGCTGACGCGCTCAACCTGTCGCAATCCGCAATTTCAAGGCAAGTCAGCGCTCTTGAAGACGAAGTCGGCGTGCCCTTGTTTTTGCGCCATGCGCGCGGACTTAAGCTGACGGAGCAGGGCGAACTGCTCTATAATACAGCCAACGATGTGCTGGTGCGGCTTGAAAATGCGCGCATCAGGTTGACCGATTCAAAAGATCACCCGTCTGGCACGTTGCGTGTGACAACAACAGCAGGGTTGGGAGCTGGTTGGCTAACGGACCGCATTCCGGAGTTCACC
Source organism: Limoniibacter sp. (assembly GCA_031422195.1). Taxonomy (GTDB): domain Bacteria; phylum Pseudomonadota; class Alphaproteobacteria; order Rhizobiales; family Rhizobiaceae; genus JALOTE01. The sequence continues at coordinate 2,533 of JANOPZ010000141.1, forward strand.
GAGGCCTACCCGGACATTAATCTGCAGCTGATTTTCTCCAACGAAGAGCTGGACTTGGGCATGCGCGAAGCAGATTGCGCCATTCGTCTCAGCCAGCCGATGCAGCCGGATTTAATTCAGCGCAAATTATTTACAGTGCATTTTCATATTTATGCGTCCCCCGCTTACCTTGCTAAACACGGCGCACCAACATCCATTGCCGATATCGGCAAGCACCGCATGGTGACGTTTGGTGAGCCAGTGCCCGCCTATTTGCGCGATGTGAATTGGCTGGAAGTGGCAATCAGCGAAAGCGACAGTATGGAAACGCCAAAGCTATTGCAAATCAATGATCTGCGCTCGATCCGCCGTGCGGTGCAGGCCGGAGCTGGCATTGCAATGCTGCCTGATTATTTGGTGGGCGAAGATTTAGGCCTGGTACGGCTGTTGCCGGAAACTGAAATGCCAAGTTTTGATACGTTTTTCTGCTACCCCGAAGCCATAAAACATGCTGCGAAGATGAAGGCATTCAGAGATTTTCTGTTGTCTAAAGCGCGGCAGTGGCAGTTTTGATAGACCGTTGTTGTTACGACAAAGTGGTTCGGTCGCCATGCCATTGCAAAGGCATTTTGCAGCAGGAATAACCCTCAGTTGCATTTTCAGAATGTTGTTTGTGCCAACATAGAAATTCATATTTGCCGGGCCTTTGCGCCCGGCCTTTTTACATCAGCGGCAGGCTGCACAGAAACGCTGTATCCGTTTGCAGGCTTCTTCAAGATTGGCGTTGGAAGTGGCGTAAGACACGCGGAAGTTTGGCCCAAGGCCGAAAGATGAGCCGTGAACCGTGGCAACGCCCTCGGTGGCCAGCAGCTCCATCACAAAATCCTCGTCATTGGTGATAACCTTGCCTGAGGGTGCGGTTTTGCCGATAAGGCCTGCGCAAGACGGATAAACGTAAAACGCGCCTTCGGGTTTGGGGCAGCTGAGGCCCGTGCACTGGTTGAGCATGGAAACCACCAGATCACGCCGTTCTTCAAAAGCTTTTCGGGCAAATGCAATGTAATCTTGAGTGCCGTTAAGCGCTTCAACGGCGGCCCATTGCGCAATAGAGCTAGCGCCCGATGTTTGCTGGCCTTGGATCATATCCATCGCTTTGATCAAATGTTCCGGCCCCGCTGCATAGCCAATGCGCCAACCGGTCATGGCATAGGCTTTGGAAACGCCATTCATCGTCAGTGTACGGTCATAAAGACCGGGTTCAACTTGCGCGGGCGTTGTAAATTCAAAATCGCCAAATACCAGATGCTCATACATGTCATCGGTCAAAACCCAGACATGCGGATGGCGCATCAACACGTCAGTCAAGGCTTTCAATTCATCGCGCGTATAGGCCGCGCCAGATGGGTTTGAAGGCGAGTTGAACAAAAACCATTTGGTTTTAGGCGTGATGGCCGCTTCAAGCGCCACTGGTCTCAGTTTGAAATTGTCTTCAATTGTGGTCATCGGAAACACTGGCGTACCGCCGCAAAGAGCCACCATTTCTGGATAGCTGACCCAATAGGGTGCTGGAATGATCACCTCATCGCCGGGGTTTAGCGTGGCCATAAAAGCGTTAAACAGCACCTGTTTGCCGCCGGTGCCAACAATGGTTTGGCTGGCTTTATAGGTAAGGCCGTTTTCGCGTTTGAACTTGGCCGCAATGGCTTCGCGAAGCGGCTGAATGCCGGACACCGGTGTATATTTGGTTTCACCGCGATTAATCGCAGCGATGGCCGCGTCTTTCACATTTTGCGGCGTATCAAAATCAGGCTCGCCCACCGACAAAGAAATCACGTCTTTGCCACTTGCTTTAAGTTCACGCGCCATTTGTGTGATGGCGATCGTGGCGGAAGGTTTAATGCGCGATAGGCTATCTGCGATAAATGCCATTTTAAGGGATCCAAACGGTTACGCGAGAATTTGTCCGCTTCTAACGCAATGGAAAAAGCGTTCAAGTCCAACAATAGCACAATGACAATTTGAGGATTTTTAAAGGTTTTGATGCATTCTCAGGTTAAGCGAATAAAACTTTTACCAAAGGTCATGTCAGTGAACCACACGGGATAGACGATGAAACTGTCGGATTTGCATATCAGGCGGCATGATGACGGCACTTATGCCGCCATATGGGGCCCGTTTTTGCTGAAATCAGGCTTTCAACCGATCTTTCGTATGGGAACGGGTCCAACGCGTATTGGTGCGTTTGAAGCATTGTGCCGGCCAATTCGAGATGGCGTGCCGTCTACACCGGGACAGTTTTTTCCATTGGTACCGCGCAATGAAAGCTATCGTGTTGAACTTCAAACACGCGCTGTTCATGTGCTCAACGCGCCTGCCGTTCTGACAGACCGTGAGTTGCTGTTTTTGAATTTTGACCCTTCGATGTTTACTGATCTGCCAAGTATTGAACTTGCGCTTAACATCCTTGATGAGACTTTGAAAATTGCCGACATGGATGCAAAGCGTGTTGTATGCGAGGTAACGGAACACAAAACCAAAGAAGAAAACTTGCTATTGCTGGTCAACCGTATGAGAAACCGGGGGTTTCGTGTTGCAGTAGATGATTATGGTGCAGATAGTTCGGACATGGACCGTGTCCGCAAGCTATCGCCGGATATTGTGAAATTTGATGCCCATTGGATAACAAACCTAATGGATTCTGGTGTTGCAGGTGCTGATCTTTTGCAAAACATGGTCGAAACCTTCAAAGAGCGCAACATTACGACCTTATTTGAGGGCATCGAACACGGCTGGCAATTAGATCTTGCAGTCGAGTGTGGCGTTGAGTTTGTGCAAGGATATGTTTTAGCGCGCCCGCAAACGGTGCCGTCAGATTTTCACGCGTTTCGTTCAAAACAAAATATGAATGCGTCAACGCAAAGCGCGGGCAATCAAACCTTGGGCCATAACGCAAATGCGCGGCCACAAGCCGGTTTGATGAAACACTCCAAGACATCGGGTTTTCTGGCTTGGGACAATGAAATGGCTGCCGCCATGGATGCACCGCAGCCGCCAGCGGCCATAAACAATTATGAGCGCGCCGCGCCGCCAGCCGTTCAGCAAATTACGCTTCAAACCGCTTCTACTCCGCCGCCGCCGCAAGCTTATGTGCCGCAAACAACCATCAAGCAGGGAAGCTTTACGCCTGCCTTTGGTACAAGAGGTGCTGCTTTCGGGCAGCGGCGCTAATCGCTATCAATCTGCAAAATAGCTTTGCAACGTGTGTACTTCCATGCTGCCTTTTTTCAACGCCACTAAAGCATCAGCAACAGCGACCGCGCCTTTTATGGTGGTGAAGTAGGGCACCTTTTGCATCAGTGCCGTGCGCCGAATGGGTTTTGAATCCGAGATGGCTTTTGTGCCTTCTGTGGTGTTGATGACCAATTGGACTTGCCGGTTGCGAATGGCATCTTCGACATGCGGGCGACCCTGCGCCACTTTATTAATGCGGGTTGAAGCCACGCCATTTTCTGCCAAAAACAGCTGTGTGCCATCTGACGCAAGAATGCGGTAGCCTGCGGCCACGAGATTTCTGCATGCTTCAAGAACTTTCAATTTGTCTTCATCGCGAACTGAAACATAAATGACGCCGTCACGCGGCAGATCGTTTCCGGCGCCCAATTGTGCTTTGCCGAATGCCAGAGCAAAGTCACGGTCAAGACCCATAACCTCGCCCGTTGAGCGCATTTCCGGCCCGAGTAAAACATCAACGCCCGGAAATTTGGCAAAGGGAAAGACCGCTTCCTTAACCGCGATATGTTTCAAATTTTTAACACTGTTAATACCGCCATATTGCGCGCCGGCTTCCGCAATTGTTTCTCCCGCCATAACGCGGGCAGCAATTTTTGCGATGGGTGAACCAATGGTTTTAGCAACAAACGGAACAGTACGCGAGGCACGCGGGTTAACCTCAAGAATATAAATTACACCATCTTTGATCGCAAACTGGACATTCATTAAGCCGCCAACTTTAAGCGCATTTGCCAGCATCACAGTTTGACGTTTTAGCTCTTTGGTCATTTCGTTTGACAGGGAATAGACCGGCAAAGAGCAGGCACTGTCACCAGAATGAATACCCGCTTCTTCGATGTGCTCCATAATGCCCGCGACTTTAACTGTGTGCCCGTCGCAAATGGCATCAACATCCACTTCCGTTGCATCGGTGAGATATCCGTCGAGCAAAATCGGATTGTCTTTCATCAGGGCGTTGATTTGGCCGGTTTTGTCGTTTGGAAAGCGCGCTTTGATCTCTTCGGAGATGAGTTCGGGCACAGTTTCGGCAAAATATTGTGACAGCGATTTATCATCACGAATGATTTGCATGGCGCGGCCGCCCAAAACAAATGATGGTCTGACAACCAGCGGAAATCCTAGCGCGGCTGCGGTTGCAAATGCCTCATTTAATGAATGTGCAATACCGTTGCGCGGCTGAATAAGGCCCAACTCTTGGATAAGCTTTTGAAACTGGTCACGGTCTTCGGCCAGATCAATTGATTTAGGTGAAGTCCCTAAAATCGGAATGCCTGCGCGTTCCAGACCATTGGCCAACTTAAGGGGCGTCTGTCCGCCATATTGCACGATAACACCGTGAAGAGTGCCTTTGGCCTGCTCAACACGCATGATTTCGAGCACGTCTTCAATTGTCAGTGGCTCAAAATACAAACGGTCCGATGTGTCATAATCTGTTGAAACCGTTTCAGGGTTGCAATTGATCATTATGGTTTCATAGCCGGCATCATTGAGTGCAAAGGCTGCATGGCAACAACAATAATCAAACTCGATGCCTTGACCAATGCGGTTTGGCCCGCCACCTAAAATCACAATTTTCTTGCGCGATGAGACATCTGCTTCATCTGACACAAAGCCAGCCATTGGGGCTTCATAAGTTGAATACATATAGGGTGTTGGCGAGGCAAACTCCGCAGCGCAAGTGTCGATACGCTTATAGACCGGATGCACATTCAGCTTAGAACGCAATTGAGAAACATCAGCTTCAACATCGCCAACTAAGGTTGCAAGGCGAGCGTCTGAAAAGCCCATGGCTTTGAGGCTGCGCATATTTTCCGCGTCGTTTGGCAGCCCCTGTTGGCGCACCCGCGCTTCCATTGCGATGATTTCTGCCATTTGCTCCAAAAACCACGGGTCAATGAACGAGGCTGCGTGGATTTGAGCCGTACTCCACCCCAGCCGTATTGCTTGGGCGACCATACGGATGCGGTTTGGTGTTGGCGTAGCAATAGCAGCGCGGATGGCATTTTCATCATCGCCTTCGCCGAGCCCCGGGATTTCGATTTCATCAAGGCCGGTTAGCCCTGTTTCCAGGCTGCGAAGCGCTTTTTGCAAGCTCTCTTGAAATGTGCGGCCAATGGCCATCACTTCGCCAACCGATTTCATGGCGGTGGTTAACAGCGGTTCAGCGCCGGGAAATTTTTCGAACGCAAAGCGCGGAATTTTTGTCACAACATAATCGATGGATGGCTCAAACGAGGCTGGCGTTGCGCCGCCGGTGATATCGTTTTCGAGTTCATCGAGCGTATAACCAACAGCCAGTTTTGCCGCTATTTTTGCAATCGGAAATCCCGTGGCTTTTGACGCCAAAGCTGATGACCGCGACACGCGCGGGTTCATCTCAATGACCACCATACGCCCATCCTTGGGGTTGATGCCGAACTGGACATTGGACCCACCGGTTTCAACGCCGATTTCCCGCAGCACCGCAATCGAAGCATTGCGCATACGTTGATATTCTTTGTCTGTCAGCGTCAGGGCAGGGGCAACGGTGATGCTATCGCCAGTGTGGACGCCCATGGGGTCGAAGTTCTCAATCGAGCAGACGATAATACAATTGTCCGCTTTATCGCGGACAACTTCCATTTCGTATTCTTTCCAGCCGACGACGCTTTCATCGATCAAAACTTCTGTTGTCGGCGAGGCTTCAAGGCCACGCTCAACAATTTCAAAGAATTCTTTCCGGTTATAGGCAATACCGCCACCGGTGCCGCCAAGTGTGAATGACGGGCGAATCACGGAAGGCAAGCCGATTTCTTCAATCGCGCGCTCTGCTTGTGCCAATGCGTGGCTGATATATTTTTGCTTGCGGTCAGTGCCGCCCAATTGCCAATTGGTTTCAAGCTGGTCGAGCGCTTTATCGAGCGCATCGCCGGAAAGCTCGCCCCGCAATTTGGCGCGGGCGGCCTCGTGTTCCTTACGGTCAACGTCTTTGAGTTCTGATGCGTTGGCCAGAACCGAGCGCGGGCTTTCAAGACCAATCCGGTCCATGCATTCCCGGAACAGTTTGCGGTCTTCCGCTTTGTCGATGGCTTCGGCTTTCGCGCCGATCATTTCAACATTGTAGCGTTCAAGCACACCCATAGCTTGAAGCGATAAAGCAGTATTAAGCGCCGTTTGCCCGCCCATCGTTGGCAGCAATGCATCGGGGCGTTCTTTCGCAATAATCTTGGCAACAATTTCCGGCGTGATCGGCTCAATGTAGGTTGCGTCTGCCAAATCCGGATCGGTCATAATGGTTGCCGGATTGGAGTTCACCAGAATGATACGATAACCTTCGGCCTTCAGCGCTTTGCAGGCTTGCGTCCCGGAATAATCAAATTCGCAGGCCTGACCAATCACAATGGGCCCAGCGCCAATGATCAGAATGGATTTGATGTCGTCGCGCTTTGGCATAGGGTTGCTCCGTATTTGGTCTAAGGTCGTGCGTGTTTCGCCGCAGCAATGCTGAGCAGCTGTACCGTTGCAATGATAAGGCTAAAACCGGCTTATAGGGCTGCGTGACGGTGATGTGAACCCTTAGGGGTTATGTTTACCGAAGTATTTCACCGCAAAATTCAGCGACTATTATTGCGCCGCGCGCTCCAGCAAAGCTCTGATTTTGGTGGTCATTGCGCGGCTTAATGGAAAATAGCGGCCATCAACCGTGTATAATTTTGCTTTTCCGATACTGCCTTCAACGCGAGCAATCGCTGTGTTGGCAACCCAATGCGAGCGATGGATCATGCGACCTTCCAATGGCGCGGTTTCGGTAACAGCATCGGCAAGACGCATCAGGATAAGACTTGAACCCTTTGTTGTTACGACTTCAACATAATGGTCGGCCGCGCTCAGACTGATCAAATCCCCTCTCTTTTCCAATGGCAACCGTGCCATTAATTTGGGCTGCGCAAGTGTGTTTGCAACTGTTGTGTCCGGTAGTGGCCGGGGGGTTGCGATGCCTTCGTCACTTTCGTTGCCTGCAGCCAAATTGGATAAAATCGAAAACGCCAATGTTAGTGGCACGGCCGTGCTCAGCGCGAGAAGCCAGTTTTCAAAACTGAGTTGAAAATGATCGCTTTTCAACAATGGCTCAATCCACATTGTAACAAGAGAAACAGGAAAGCCCGCAAAAATTGCGCAAATGGTCAGATGCAACCATTTGTTTGGCAGAGTGTTTGCCAATGCACGGCTAAAAATATTCAAGCTAAAAATAGCCGTGACCCACGTAAAAGCGTGTAATAAAAACCATAATCCCAGTCGGTGCGGCAAGCTGAAAGCTTCCAAAGTTCCGAAAGGGCCTGATATCGCAAAAATCAAAACAACGATGCCAAACACTGCATAAAGGCGTGGATTGGTCAGGTTGGTGTGCGTTTGACGCAGCGCGGTTTGCAAAAATATCGCGTTCACGTAACTGCTCATCCTTTGGCGAAATCGGCATTGTAACCCAAATGGGTTGTTGATTGGGTTGTGTCAATCCATTCAAACGTTGGGCTAATATGTCTTTTTCACCACTCGCCTCCGCCTCATTCGTAATTCAAATTCACGCATTTGGCGCTATTATTGCCCTATTTCTTGGCCTTGCAATTTTATTGCTAAGAAAAGGCACAAGACTGCATTTTTGGGCTGGCAGGATTTGGGTGCTCATTATGTTGATCACAAGTTTGTCTTCGTTCTTCATTTCGCAAAGCCCTATCATCGGGCCGTTCGGTGTCATCCACCTCTTGTCAGTTGTCACATTAATTGGGCTCTATAGAGCGGTATCCGCTGCCCGAAGGCGAGATTTCAAAGCGCATGGTCGCGCGATGATGGCGCTTTATTTTCAAGCTTTGATCTTGGCAGGATTATTCACGTTTATGCCGGGGCGAATTATGAACCGGGTGGTTTTCCGCTCGGCTGAAATATCTGAAATCGTCGTTTTGCTGTTTAGCCTTTTAGGATTTGCAATCTTGCTGGCCCTTGCTTGGCGCAAAAGTTGGGCTTTGACGCGATAAAGCCCCGCATCAACACCCATCACGGAATAATCAGAACTTTTACTTCGCCCGGTGCTGGCGGGTTGGCAATTATTGCCGGTGCTTCCGCCATTGTGACACATCGTGAAATGAGCGGGTCAATTTGAATTTGCCCCGCTGCAACCATTTCTGCGGCGCGGCGCTGGGTAAAGGGGTTTAGAAACGAAGTGAGAATTGACACTTCACGGAACAATAAGTCGAATGGCTCGTAAGTCACCTTCAAGCCTTGCGATACAACACCAACGATAACCACTTTGCCGCCTGGCCTTGCTAAGCGGGGAGCCTGTTCAACTGTTTCAATGACGCCTGCGCATTCCAACACAACATCAGCACCGCCTGATGTGTGGTGAATAAGTTCTGCCTCAAAATTTTTCATCGACGGGTCAAGCGCCGAGGTTGCACCGAGTTGCAGAGCAAGATCGCGTTTGGATTTCTGGCGGGTGACCAAAACAACTTGAGTTGCTCCGGCCATTCGCGCAAGCTGCACTGTCAGAAGGCCAATCACACCGCCGCCTAGGACAACAACTGAACCACCAGCCCTAATTGCTGCAAGATCTATACCGTGGAGACAACAGGCCAAAGGTTCACTAAAGGCGCCGTGTAAAGGGTTCAGGTCGGCGGGTAGCAAAAAGGCTTGTTTTTCAGGAACAATTGTAAACTCGGCCATGCCGCCATCACGGCTGATGCCTATCGTTTGCAAATTTTGGCATAGATTGACGCGCCCTTCATTGCAACGCGCACATCGTCCACATGCGATATTGGGGTCGCAGGTAATCCGATTTCCTACCTCAAGCGACAAAATATTCTCGCCCAATTCTTCAATTATGCCCGAAAATTCATGACCCAAAGTCACTGGCGGGCGACATGGAAACTCACCGTGGTATAAATGCCGGTCAGTGCCGCAAACCCCTGATGCTTCAATGCGAACCAGCACTTCACCGGGACCCGGGCGCGGTTTTTGGACGTCGCGGATAAAAAGACTATGGACGGCTTCGAGGCGGATTGCTTTCATATTTTCGGCTTTGTTTTGATGATTGATCCACTATGTTCCAATCCTCATCAGTCCGTCAAGGTCGTATCAAGCCAGATAAATTAACCGCATATTCACCATAATCAACGATTGTTGCCGCAGTATAATATGCGGGGCCGACAATGCTAACTTTTTCAAAATCTATTTTGCCGTCGATTGCCGCGATTTCAATGATAGCCCTTTCAGCTTGCGCGACACAGGCGCCGCGCGTGAATAACGCTGCGTTGGGATATTCAGTTACAAATTACGCCATTGATGCTGATGGCAATGAAATATCGTTGTCCAACGCGTTAACTCTATCGCTTTCCACTATTGGTTTACTGACGCAACTGCCCGCCAAAGCGAACGTAACCATTGATGCCGTGCGCTATAATTCACCGTTTATTGGTTTTTTCTACGGCGGCCAGCATTTTGCCAGCCTGTCCGTAACATTGACTGATAGTTCAGGTACAACAATCACTAGTTTCCAGCTGTATGTTGCTTCCAGTGGCGAGCGTAACTCAGCTGACGCAGAATTAGCATCTGAAGCAGCGCAAATTATCGCGGCGAAAGCCGCTAACGCGTATCTGCCGATGAAAGCACGTTCCTATTCGGCGCCCAAACCGGTCATTGCTGCTGCAACGATACCTGTTGTGTTGCAACCGGCTGTACAAGCGCCAATTATTGACGCCACTGCGCCAGGCACTGATGATGAAACGCCTTGCGTTATTGGCCCGGATGGCAAGTGCCTTGCATTTTAGGGCAGTAGTTTCGCATTTTGTAATATCATTACACTTGGAACATTGCCTGTAACCATCGTAACGTTCTCCGAAATGATCCAATGCGGATTTTGGAGTTAGATTGATGGAATGGAAAGGCCGCCGCGAAAGCCAAAATGTTGAAGACCAACGCGGGCAAAACACCGGAGGTAGTGGCCGGGGTGGCCCACAGTTCCGTTTTCCGTCCGGCACGCAAATGCGCAGTTCCAGTGGCGGCAGTCTTTCGGGACTGATTTTATTGGTGGTACTGTTTTTCGTTCTCAAGGCCTGCGGCATTGACCCTATGCAGATTTTGGCGGGGGGCGATCCTGCTGGTCCGGTATCGAGCGAACAAGTTCAGCCGCGCACTGAAGCCCGAAATGATGAAATGAAACAATTCGTAAGCGTTGTGCTTGCCGAAACTGAAGATACTTGGGGCAAGATTTTTAAGCAGAACGATCGCCAATACCCAGAGCCAACTTTAGTATTGTTTGATGGTCAAGTGCAATCAGCCTGCGGGTTTGCTTCGGCCGCCTCCGGTCCGTTTTATTGCCCGGGTGACCAGAAGCTTTACATCGATTTGAATTTTTATGACACGTTGTCCCGCCAGTTTGGGGCGCCGGGTGACTTTGCGCAAGCCTATGTTATTGCACATGAAGTTGGACACCATATCCAGAATTTGGTGGGTGTGCTGCCAAAGTTTAACCAAATGCGCCAATCATTGGGTGAAAGTGAAGCCAACGCCATGTCTGTGCGGGTTGAACTGCAGGCCGATTGTTTTGCTGGTATCTGGGCGCACGATACTGCTCAAAAAGGCCTTCTCGAAAGCGGTGACATTGAAGAAGCCATCAATGCGGCAGCTCAAATCGGCGATGATACGTTGCAGCGTAAAACACAAGGTTATGTGGTTCCTGAAAGCTTCAGCCATGGAACTTCAGAGCAACGTAAAGAATGGTTCATGCGCGGGCTTAAAAATGGAAAACTAGATGATTGTGATACTTTCTCTGCCAGCTAGCCGTAGTATTATTATTTAGAGGTAGTAACGCTAAGGAAGAATATTGATTGAATAGAGGTTCAGAAGTATAATTCAACGGAACAATGTAATTTTTCCTCTCATATTGGTGCTGATAGTGTGGGACAGAATGTCCTGTAAAATAGTCAGACGGGAGCGGAAACGGCACGAGCCAATCGCATCTAGATGAATGGCATCCCGATGCGCGAAGACCCTATTTGTTTGGAAACGATAGACCTTGGGCGGCGGCGCACCTTCTCTCGTTAAAGCCCTGCTATAATGATACTGAACCGCGGCTTAAATCTTGTGCAATTGGCGCTGATAACTGCTTGCGTGCCGATAATGGCGTCTCGATTGAGGATGCATTGAAGACAATAGAAGATAAAATTCTGATAGGCGGTAGCGGTAATCTTTATCTTGCGTTGCAAGTTTCAAGCCGCAACCCGTTCCGGCAATTCTGGTTTGCCTTGCC
>JANOPZ010000142.1:0-15061 GCA_031422195.1 Limoniibacter sp.
GCCGCGTGCAAACACGTAAATAATGTAAAAAAGCGTTGGAACTATCATCGCTTTGATCGCGGAAAATCTGAGCGCTTCGCGGCGGTTTTACGGGGCTTTACCCTTATCCGTTTATCGATGTTGGTGCGCTTGGGTTGAACCAAGTGCTGATAAATGCGTTGGGCCTATTGATAGTAACGGTTGCAATGATGGCGCTTTTTATCGAGATTGACCGGCGGGTGTTCCAATTTTCACAAAAGTAAACCGCGCCGGAAGCTCTTTCGGCCCCTCAACGCGGTTCTACATTTCGGTTAGCGTCGCCCTGATTTGTCCGCATTTTGCAATATCAGCGTCTGTCGCTGCAGACGTTGATAAATTTTATCAGTGAAGTGTCATCCATTCACGGGCGGAGCGCAGCGCCCGAGCAATTTCAAATTTTGACATGGAAGCCGACAGTTCTTGGCGCATTTCAGCAGCGCGTTCTGAGCCTTTGATCGCTGCGACATTGAACCATTTGTGCGCAATTGTGTAATCCATCTCGCAATCGCGGCCTGTCGCATACATCATGCCTAGCTCAAACAATACTTCTGCTTCAATCGCTGCGCCGTTACCAAATGTTTCTGTGAATTCGATGCGTGCCATTTTTAGTCCCCTGTTTTTTCTGTTGCAAAGCTTGCTGTTTGTCCGAACAGTGCCCCGTTTCTTGAAGATGAGAATGCAGCCAAGAATTGAAACTAGGCTTAAAAGGGATGCTTAACGGCGGGCCAACGAAAGGTTTTGACTTCGTAAAGTTCACATCCCGGTAACGCTCTAACATAAGCAATTTCAATGTCTTATGCAGAATTTTACTTCTGATTTACGGGTTCGTTTTAGCAGTTTATGCACCATCATTGGCGAACGGCCCAAATTGATTGATTCAAATGCATTTTAATTTGATCAGAAAAATAACTTGCAGCTAAGGCTCCGCTTTCCCTTGACGTAAGGTGAGCACTTTTCAGTTGCCCGAAAAACCGCTACACAGAGAAATAAGAGCGGCAGGAAGTCTCCGCTCGATAGGGAGAGGAATTGAAAATGCTTCGTAAAACACTTTTGGCAACTGCCACCGTCTTTGCTTTTGGCCTATCGTCTGCTTGGGCAGCAGAGCCCATTGAAGGCAACTGGAAAACACAAGGTGGCGAAACCGCTGCCATATCTAATTGCGGCGGCTCATATTGTGTAACGCTTAAAACCGGCAAACATGCCGGCAAGCAAATTGGCAAAATGACCGGCACCGGTGAAAAATATAAAGGCTCAATCACCGACCCTGCCAATGACAAAACATATTCGGGTTCTGCCTCCATTGCCGGCTCTTCCATGAAAATGAAGGGCTGCGTGCTTGGCATTCTTTGCCGCACGCAAACCTGGACAAAAATGTAATCCAAAGACTGCTTTGTTTTATGGTAAGGCCGATGCAGAAAGTGTCGGCCTTTTTCTTTACCATGATGACTCAGCGTGCTTACTCAGCGCGCTTTTTGCCCGAACAATATCGCCTGCGCCTCTTTATCATCAGCCAACGGCACCGCTGATCGCATGTTTTTGCCTACCGCGAGACCGCGTTCCACGGCAGGTCGGGATTTTAATGCATTAAACCAGCGTTTCAAATTGGGGAAGTCATCCAAGTTTTGGCCTTGGCGTTCATGCGGAACCACCCAGCCAACGCAAGCCATATCAGCAATTGAGTATTCGCCAGCCAAAAACGCGCGGTCTGCCAATCGCTTGTTTATCACGCCATAAAGCCGGTTGACCTCATTGGTGTAGCGGTTGATGCCATACTCAATTTTTTCTGGTGCATACTGGCGAAAATGATGCGCCTGCCCCGCCATCGGCCCAAGGCCGCCCATCTGCCAAAATAACCATTGTTCAACCTCAACACGCACACGTTCATCGCTCGAATAAAACTGGCCAAATTTACGGCCAAGATATTGCAAAATTGCGCCTGACTCGAAAACCGAAATTGGCAGACCACCCGGGCCAACATGATCAACAATGGCTGGCATACGGTTGTTGGGTGAAATTGCCAAAAACGACGTCTCAAACTGCTCGCCTTTGCCAATGTTAATATACTTCACATCGTAGGGCACGCCCAGCTCTTCGAGCATGATTGTGATTTTCCAGCCATTTGGCGTTGGCCAATAATAAAGATCGATGGGTTGGGTCATAGCGAGAATCTCTGACTGCGATTTTGCCAAGATAGGCCGCCTAATTGAAGCTTTCCAGTCAGTACGCGTTCATTAAACTGAACCTGACATAAACGCACGCCTCATAACCGGTTCAGTGTCAGCCCGCTATTGTACATGCATCGACGGGGAGCTGATGATGACACTGCAAAAATTCACGCTAATTTGTTTGGCTTCGATGCTGTTCGGGATTGGTTTTGCCAACATTGTTCAAGCCGAAAAATCAACCCGCCCGAACTCAAAAACCTGCTCTAGCCAATTTCACCCTGCCTGTAACCGTTCGTTTCATTGAGGAATATCACTATGACCAAAATGATCAAAAACACTGCCTCAGTGTCAGCCGCCGCAATTCGCGTTTCACTGCTGGTTGTTATGATGACTGGTCCGGTTTTGGCTGTCACAATGATGAAGGCTGAGAACGGTCCGAAATTTTCGGGTGTAGGCTTGGTGTTGATTGTCAGCCTTGAGCGCAATACCTGATCAAAAAATATTTTTGACCCCTCGCGCCTGTCACAATTCATCGCTATGGGAAGTCATGAGCGACATACAAATTGAAAACACGCTCCGGACACCGGAGCCCTTCCAAGCCAAATCCTTTGAAAAGCCCGATGAAGCGGTAGCAGCATTACGTGCCCTCTATGACCGCAACACTGGCTTCTTGCGCAGTGCCCTCGCCGAATTATCGGTAAAGCCAGAAACCCAAGGCCGCTATCGCGCTTGCTATCCGCAAATAACCATTCAAACAACACGCTTTGACCGGATTGACGGCCGGCTGGCCTATGGCCACGTTACATCTCCAGGCACGTATTCAGCGACAATAACAAGGCCTGATTTGTTTAAGCATTATTTGACCAAGCAATTGCAGCTTCTTTCAGCAAACCACGGTGTAGCGTTTGAAGTTTCTGAATCAGATTTGCCGATACCGATCCATTTTGCCGTTTTGGCAGACACCCATGTAGACGCCAACTTCTCCGACCGCATCGGGCGGCCATTGCGCGACATTTTCGACGTTCCTGATTTGAACGTGATGAATGACGATATTGTCAACGGCGAAATCGATGTTGAGACCGAAGGGGTCCGGCCGCTTGCGCAGTTTACCGCGCCACGGACCGATTATTCATTGGCGCGGTTACAGCATTACACCGCGACACGGGCAGACGAATTTCAGAACTTCGTGCTGTTTACAAACTACCAGTTTTATATCGATGAGTTTATTGCGTTTGCACGTAATTTGATGGCTGAGGGCGGCGGCGGTTACACGCATTTTGTCGAACCGGGCAATTGCATTACATATGCCGGCCAGAGCGAACCCTCCGAGGGCACACCCGTTGCACGCTTGCCGCAAATGCCGGGTTATCATCTTGCCCGCAAAGGCTCCGCCGGCATTACCATGATCAATATTGGTGTGGGGCCATCCAACGCCAAAACCATCACCGACCATGTGGCCGTGCTGCGCCCTGATGCGTGGCTCATGCTCGGCCATTGCGCGGGCCTTCGTAACACGCAAAGTCTTGGCGATTATGTTTTGGCCCATGCCTATGTGCGCGAAGACCATGTGCTGGATGCGGATTTGCCGATTTGGATACCTATTCCTGCGCTTGCAGAAGTGCAGGTTGCACTTGAAGAAGCCGTGGCTGAAATCACCGGCTTATCTGGCTATGAACTCAAGCGTATTATGCGCACCGGCACTGTGGCAACCATTGACAACCGCATTTGGGAGCTGCGCGAGCAGACAGGGCCGGTGAAACGGCTGTCGCAGAGCCGCGCGGTGGCGCTCGATATGGAATCGGCGACAATTGCCGCCAATGGCTATCGCTTCCGAGTGCCGTATGGAACTTTGCTCTGCGTTTCAGACAAGCCACTGCACGGTGAACTAAAACTGCCGGGCATGGCTTCTGAGTTTTACAAGCGCCAAGTCGCCCAACATTTGCAAATCGGCATCCGCGCGCTCGAAAAACTCGGCCAAATGCCAATGGAGCGTTTGCATAGCCGGAAGCTGCGCTCGTTTAACGAGACGGCGTTTCAGTAACGCCGCCTCGATACCGCCCCATCACATCCCGCCATAGACCGGGCCTTCGCCGCCTTGCGGCACCATCCAATTGATGTTTTGGTTGGGGTCTTTGATGTCGCAGGTTTTACAATGGACGCAGTTTTGGGCGTTGATGACAAACCTTGCGCCTTCAGGCGATTTGGTCATGTCAATCGAAGGGATGGCATTGCCTTTGGCATCGACCCATTCATAAACGCCCGCGGGGCAATAACGGGTTGAAGGCCCGGCAAACAGCGCCAACTCGGATGATTTTTGTAATTCAGCGTTTTTCAGCTGTAAATGCATCGGCTGGTTTTCGGCGTGGTTGGTGCTGGACAAAAACACCGAAGACAATTTGTCGAACGAAATTTTGCCGTCAGGCTTTGGATAATCAATCGGCTTGAACTTGGCGGCGGGCTGCAAAGAAGCGGCATCGGTTTTGCCGTGGCTCATGGTGCCGAATGGCGACCAACCGCCTGTCAGGGTGTTGATCCACATATCAAGGCCACCAAGGGCAACACCGCCTATGGTGCCAAGTTTAGACCAGAGTGGTTTCACATTACGGACGCGTTTGAGATCTTTACCAATACGGCTCGCGCGCCAGCTGTTCTCATAGCCATCAAGTGTATCGTTGGCGCGGCCTTCGGCTAAAGCGGCGGCGGCGTGCTCGGCGGCTTGCATGCCTGACAGCATGGCGTTGTGGCTTCCTTTGATGCGTGGCACATTGACGAACCCGGCCGAACACCCAATCAAAGCGCCTCCTGGAAATGCGAGCTGCGGCACGGATTGGTAGCCGCCTTCGGTGATAGCGCGGGCACCATATGACAGGCGTGTGCCACCTTCAAAAACGTCAGAAATAGCAGGGTGGGTTTTGAACCGCTGGAATTCATCAAATGGTGATAAATACGGATTTTTGTAATTTAAGTGCATGACGAAGCCGACCGCGACCTTGTTGCCTTCAAGATGATAAAGGAACGATCCGCCACCGGTTGTCATATCCAGCGGCCAACCGAAAGAATGTTGCACCAGGCCGGGTTTTGATTTGGCGGGATCAATTTCCCAGAGTTCTTTGAGCCCGATGCCGAATTTTTGCGGCTCGCGGCCTTCATCGAGTTTATAACGGGCAATCATTTGTTTGGTGAGTGAGCCGCGTGCGCCTTCGCCGAACATCACATATTTGCCATGCAGTTCCATGCCGCGCGCAAAATTAGATGTCGGTTTGCCGTCACGGCCAATGCCCATATCACCGGTGGCAACGCCGTAAACTGCACCTTCATCGTTGATCAAAACTTCGGCTGCGGCAAATCCGGGGTAGATTTCAACACCGAGTTCTTCGGCTTTGGTGCTAAGCCATTTGGAGACTTCGCCAAGTGAGACAATAAAATTGCCATGGTTGTTCATGAGGGGCGGCATTGCGAAATTTGGAAGCCGAACAGAACCTGCGGGCCCAAGCACCATAAAGTGATCCGCTTTGACAGGTGTGCGGAACGGATGATCTTTTTCATTGCGCCAGCCGGGCAGCAAATCATCAATTGCAACAGGGTCAACCACTGCACCTGACAAAATATGCGCGCCGATGTCGGAGCCTTTTTCAAGAACGACAACAGAGAGATCTGCGTTGATTTGTTTGAGACGAATAGCGGCAGACAGACCAGCCGGGCCACCGCCAACAATCACAACATCAAATTCCATGCTTTCGCGTGGTTCCAGTTCTACATCGGCCATTAAAGTATCTCCAGCAGCGCTTTTCGGCGCACAATCTCAGTTGCGTCTTTGCCATAATAAACGGCTATCGCAAGGGTGCAATGCGGCGTTTCAAGCCGTAATTCAATTGGTTCTTGGCGATCATTCCATTTGGCGCTAACTCAGACCTATGACTAAACCTGATCAACTCAATGCTGCAGATATTGTGCGCTTTTATTTGGAGGCGGGCGTTGATACGCCGTTGCTGGACGAACCGGTGAACC
Source organism: Limoniibacter sp. (assembly GCA_031422195.1). GTDB lineage: Bacteria > Pseudomonadota > Alphaproteobacteria > Rhizobiales > Rhizobiaceae > JALOTE01. The sequence goes on from JANOPZ010000142.1 coordinate 6,192, forward strand.
GGTTGGCGGCGATAAAAGAAAAAACGGAAATTGCCGCTTCACCCAGCGTGCCGAAACCGGCGGCGGTTGCAATGCCGGACGTTCAGGTTTCACAAGCAAAAACGCTTGATGAGCTTAAGGCAATGGTTGAAGCTTATGATGGCTGCGGCCTCAAAAAGACAGCAACACAAGTTGTGTTTTCAGATGGTGTTCCCGGCTCACGTGTGATGCTGGTTGGCGAAGCTCCGGGACGCGACGAAGATATTCAAGGTAAACCATTTGTCGGCAAATCGGGCCAGCTTCTGGATTTAATGCTGAAAGCCGTCGGCCTTGACCGGAGTTCTGTTTATATTGCCAACACGATTTATTGGCGCCCGCCGGGCAACCGTCCGCCAACGGCTGAAGAGACTGCGCAGTGTTTGCCGTTTATCCAACGGCAGATTGAGCTGGCAAAACCAGAGATACTTGTGTTCATTGGTGGTGTGTCAGCAAAAACACTGCTGGGAACGCAAGCCGGTATCATGCAATTGCGCGGCAGTTGGACTGAGTATAACTCACAGGGGCTGGGCACTGTGCCTGCGTTACCAACACTGCACCCTGCCTATCTGCTCCGTAATCCGGCGCACAAAAGGCTGGCATGGGCTGATTGGCTGTCGCTGAAAATGCGGTTGAAAAACGGGTCTTTCAACGCTTAAAACCTTCCAACGCTTAAAACCTTCCAACGCTTAAAACCTTCCAACACTTAAAACCGTGCAACGCCTAAAAGCGTCGCAAGGCGAATATCGCAACTCTCGCCAAGGGCGCAATTTGAACGCGAAAGGTCGCCCGGCTTATGCTTGCTTCGATTCGTCCTGTTTTGCCATTGATGTTTTCAGCGTTGTTCATGGTTGCGGCCATCGGGATTGGAAACTTGGTGGTGCCGCTTCGCGCAAACGCGGAAGGATGGTCTGCGTCGACAATCGGGTTGATTGGTACAGCCTATGCGTTAGCGTTTACGATTGGCTGCGTTTTTGTACCCCGAATTGTAAAACGGTTCGGGCCGGTGCGAACGTTTGTTTTTCTCTTAGTCGTGCTGAGTGTGTCGTTGGTGTTGATCGGCAGTTTTGTTCACCCATTAAGTTGGGCAATTTTTCGTGGATTAACGGGCCTTTGTGCGGCTGGAACCTATTCAATACTCGAGGGCTGGCTGAATGAAAAAACAAATAATAACGACCGTGGATTGGTATTTTCCTGGTATATGATGTTTTGCCTGTTCGGATTGATTTGTGGGCAATATTCATTGCCACTTTCAAGCCCAATGGAACCCACACTGTTTTTTCTTGGCGCGGTATTTTTTTTGGGCGCTATTTTACCGATAAAGCTGTCTGGCATAGCACCGCCCACACTGCCAACGAGCGTCAGAATTAATTTTGCCGGCGTCTACAAAAACTCTCCTGCTGCGGTGGTGGGTAATGTGGTTTCTGGTATTTTGTTTGGCACTTGGGTTAGTTTTGCAGTGCTTTATTTGGATATAAACGGCTATTCCGGCTCGGGCATCGCCACTATGATGATGTGCGGCACCATTGGCGGAATGGTGTTGCAATTTCCAATTGGGCGCTTGTCAGACCGGATTGACCGGCGTTGGGTGATGGCCATGATTGGAGGCTGCGGTTTAGTCCTTTCAATCATCACTGCCGTTTGGATGCCAATTGCGCCATCTGCTTTGGTGATTTTGTATTTTTGTTTTGGTGCCACTTTGCATCCCAGCTATGGGCTTAATGTGTCGCACGCCAATGATCATGCAAGCGCTGGAACCCATGTGAGCCTGGCAAGCACCATGCTCGTGATCTATGGCATTGGCACTATTTCCGGGCCGTTTGTCGCTGGTTTTGCCATTGACGCATACGGTTTCCGTGCGCTGTTTGTTTGGCTTGGTTTTGGATATCTGGTTTATTTGATATTTCCGCTTTGGCGTATTACCAAGCGAGCTGCGCCACAAAATGAAACGGATTTTAACAGGGCCAACATCAACCCTGAGGAGGCACAGCGGCCTTAGCTTGCCCTCGTTTTAGCCCCAAAGTGCGCTCGCGCAAAATGATGAAGATGCCAGCCGCTACAACAAATGCGCTGCCTACAATCGTGTAGGCATTTGGCGTTTCAGCAAACGCGAAATAACCGATAACAATAGCAAGCAATATAGAAGCATATTCAAACGGGGCCAACACAGATGCTTCCGCATGGCGATAACTTTCAGTCAACAAGATTTGGGCGACACCGCCTATCATGCCGGCGGCAATAAGCGCCATTATTTGCTGCTGATTAAGTGCCACCCAACCAAATGGAATAGTCAGCAATGCAAATAGACTGGCTGAAATGGAAAAGAAAAGAACAATGGTTTGGGTTTCTTCGGTTTTTACCAACCGCCGCACAATTAACATAGCGATTGCGGCTAGAAAAGCTCCGACAATTGTCGCTAAAGCGCCGTACGTTTCCTCAATGCCCAGCGGGCTTTCAAAAAACGTAAGCCGTGGCCAAAGAATGATGATGACGCCCACAAGTCCCACGAGCACGGCGGTCCATCGATAAATCCGCACTTTTTCTTTGAGAAAAATAGCACTCAGCAAAACCACGAATAATGGAGAGGCATATCCCAGCGCAGTCACCTCGGGTAGCGGTAGCCGCGTGATTGCATAAAAGCCAAAACCCATGGCACTCACACCGATAAAGCCGCGCCAAATGTGACCAAACGGATCTTTGGTTTTAAGCGCTGTGGTCAAAGTACCGGTCAACAGCAGATAGCCGCTGATTGGAATAATGGCAAAAAACGAACGGAAAAAAACGATCTCGCCCGGGGGCACTTTGCCCGCAGCCTTGATCAAGGCGGCCATGAATGTAAAAGCGATGACCGAGCTGACTTTAAGGGCGATGCCACGAAGCGGCTTTGGATTGAGTGCAAGCATTTGGCGTAATCATCGATTGCGTAGCAAAATTAGTCCAGGCAAAAATATGCAAACTTGCCGTTTGCGGTAAGGCACTCTAGTTCTCAAACAAAGATTTTGAGTAAGATATATGAAAATTGATACCCCATTTCGCCTTGCAGACTATAAACCTTATCCATTTGATATTGTGTCGGTGCAAATGCGGTTTGCACTGAAAAGTCATGAAACGTTCGTCACGTCAAAACTGCACATCAGACGCAAGCCGAACGCTGACATCATTGAACCGTTGGTGCTTGACGGAGATGGTTTATCTTTCGTCAGTGTTACAGTTGATGGCCAAGCAATGTGCCAAGCAACTTATCTTGTCACGCCGGATCAGTTTAAGATGCCCGCGGCACCTCATGATTTTGTGCTTGAAATTATCACCAAACTTGACCCTGCTGGTAACACCGCCCTTTCCGGGCTTTATCAATCCAGTGGCAATTGGTGCACACAATGCGAAGCGGAAGGATTTCGCCGCATAACCTATTATCCCGACCGGCCTGATGTGATGAGCGTGTTTACAGTGAGATTGGAAGCAAATAAAGCGGCTGCACCCGTGTTACTTGCCAACGGTAATGCTGTTGAAACCGGCGAACTTGAAAATGGTGAACACTTTGCGATTTGGCACGATCCGTGGCCGAAGCCAGCCTATTTATTTGCGCTTGTTGCAGGTGATTTAGGGCTGAGTAGCGACCGTTTCGTAACCCGCTCCGGTCGCGATGTTTCATTGGGCATATATACCGAACACGGCAAAGAGCATTTGACCGGTTATGCCATGGATTCGCTCAAACGCTCCATGCGTTGGGACGAAGAAAAATATGGCTGCGAGTATGATCTTGATGTTTTTAACATTGTTGCCGTTTCGGATTTTAACATGGGCGCGATGGAAAATAAGGGCCTGAATATTTTCAACGACCGCTATGTTTTAGCTGACCCTGATACAGCTACCGATGCTGATTACGCAAACATTGAGGCCATTATTGCCCATGAATATTTTCACAATTGGACGGGTAACCGGATCACTTGCCGTGACTGGTTTCAGCTGTGTCTAAAAGAAGGGCTGACCGTATTTCGTGATCATGAGTTTTCAGCAGATATGCGGTCAAAACCGGTGAAACGCATTTCGGAAATCAGGTTGCTTCAAGCGCAGCAATTTCCCGAAGATAGTGGGCCGCTTGCTCACCCCGTACGCCCTTCAGAATATGTCGAGATCAATAATTTCTACACGGCAACTGTTTATGAAAAAGGTTCTGAAGTGGTGCGCATGTTGCAAACCATTTTGGGCGAAGCCGACTTTAGAGCAGGGCTGAAAACATATCTTGCCCGCCATGATGGCGAAGCGGCAACAGTTGAGCAGTTTTTACAATGCTTTGAGGATGTTTCAGGCGCAGATTTGTCTCAGTTTTTCTTGTGGTATCAGCAAGCCGGCACACCCACACTTGATGTCGAAACACACTATAATGCTGAAGCACAAACGTTTGCTGTCACGTTACGGCAAACGCTAAATGCAACACCGGGACAGCCGCTGAAATTGCCAATGTATATTCCTGTGACGTTTGGGTTGGTAGGGCCGAACGGTGATGATTTGACGTTTGAAAGTGTAACGGGCGGCGAAGTGTCTAATAGTGTGATGCAGCTTAAGCAACCTGAGCAGATCTTCACATTCAGCAGTGTTCGTTCTGAGCCAGTACTTTCGGCATTGCGTGGGCTTTCAGCACCGGTGAAACGAACAGGCCAAATTAATGCCGCTCAGCAGTTGTTTTTGGCACAGCACGACACCGATTTGGTTAGCCGCTGGCAAGCGCTCAACGCCTTGGAATTGAAAATGCTGACCGAGTTTTCGCGCGCTTTGCAAAACGGCGATAATGCCGTTGCCTTTGACGATCTTAAAGCATTGAAATGTGAAATGGCTATAGATCCGCGACTTGACCCGCACTTTCGAGCCTTGGCATTGGCTGTACCAACGGAAAATGAAATTGCGCGCGATATGGCAGTGGATGTCGATGTATTTGCTATCCATGAGGCTCGCCAAAAATGGATGGCCACAATTGCTGAAGAGATGGCATTGTCAGGCGCATCTTCTTTGGAATTTCGACCTAAGTCTGACTTTGTGCCCGATGCACTACAAGCAGGCGCACGGGCTATTGCTAACGGTATTTTGGAGATGGAATGTTTAGCCGATGCAAAGCCGCAGCGGGCATTTGATGCTTACAGGACAGCAACCAATATGACCGATGGCCTGGCTGCAATTGGCGTCATGGCAGCTCATTTTCCCGATAATGCGCAGACGCATGACGTTATGGCCGGATTTCGGAAACGTTTTGAAGGCAACGCGCTGGTGCTTGATAAATGGCTTGGGCTTATTGCCTCAATGCCAGGTCATAGTGCGCTTGCCCGCGTGAAGGTTGCAATGGCTGACCCGATCTATGATCGGGGCAATCCCAATCGCGTGCGTTCTCTATTGGGTACATTCGCTATGGCTAACCCGACTGGGTTTCACCGTATCGACGGTATGGCCTATGAGTTTTTTGCTGATGAAATTATTGCGCTTGATAGCCAAAACCCTCAAGTTGCGGCACGCATAATGACTTCAGTCCGATCTTGGCGCGCTTTAGAAGCCAATTCGCGAGAAAAGCTGCGAAACTCAATTGCTAAAATCTCTAGAATGGCTGGCATTTCGCGTGATTTGGCCGATATCACCCGACGTATCCTAGGGTGAGATTTAAGAAAGTGTAAATATTTGTCGGTGATCTACTAGACATGGCGAATCCACGGTGATTCATTGTGGATGATTCGGGCTGGTGAGCTTGAACTTAACGATAACATCCGAGGTGCCAGATCATGGCCAAAATCGACGCAGCGTCTGCGGCGAGTGAGCGTTTTGTTGCCAGCTTTTTTGGGGTTCGTTTGACAAAGCAATGGGCCGGCCGGTTGGCCTCGGCACCAAATTTCAATTTTGAAGCTGGAATGGAGAAGCTGTTCCGGTTCTCTATTCCGGTGCTGTTGGTTTTATTCTTGGGTGTTTTGGCTGCTATCCGCGCCGGTGATTTGATTCAAAAACAACGTTTGACACAAGATGCTGCAAAATCGTCGATGGTGATGGCAGTGCATCATTTTAGTTCGCTTAATAAAAAGGGCATTGGCGACGATGTTGATGCCGCAAGCCTGTCAGTTAAGTTGGTCACTGGGATTACTAAAAAAGTTTATGTTCTACCTTTTTCAGAAGACTTAGCGCTGCCAGAAAATGCGCAATTTCCAAGTGTGCTGGCGGGCCAAACAATCACAACGCTTTTTGGGCAAAATGCACAAGCACTGAGTGACTTGGCGGGACAGGATACTGTGAACCTTTCGATTTCAGGTTCATCATGGTTAGGATATCGGCTTAACACATCTAATGGGCCGATATTGGGTTTGATAAATCTTGATGCCGCTATGACAAACTGGCGCAATGAAGTAAAAGTAACAATCAGCGTTTTCATAATCACTGCCGCAGTCTTACTCATTTTACTGTACGGGTATTTTGCTCAAATTAACAAAACTAAAAACCAGATTTTAGTGGGCCAGAGCGAAAGACTGCGCAGGGAAACGGCACTTACCAGCGGGCGTTGCGGCCTCTGGGATTGGGATTTATCGACCGGCACGATGCACTGGTCACCATCAATGTGCGCTCTTCTCGGGCTACCGCAACTTGAAGTAGCGTTTTCGCTTCATCAAATCAGCCACATAATTCACCCTGATGATAACCGGTTTTTAGACTTTGCGCGCCGGTTTGTTTCCAATGAGATTTCAGAACTTGATGAAGTTGTACGCCTGCGAAATCTTGAAGGGCAATATCTGCACGTGCGTCTGAGAGCCCAAGCAATTGACCCCTTAGCCTCTGAACGCGGTGTTATTGGCATTGCAGTTGATGTTACTGAACAACACCGCTTGGCGACGCAATCTCGCCAGGCTGACTTTCGCCTCGGAACAACTGTTGAAAGTATTTCAGAAGCTTTTGTTTTATGGGATGCAAACAACAAACTGGTGATGTGCAATTCGCGTTACAGCGACATGTTGGGCCTTGACGCCAAAATTGCAAAACCGGGCGTTTCACGCAGCGAATTAAACGCACAAATGATGCCAATTGTTTCGGAGATGCGCATGTTAAGCGACCGCGACGCTGAAGGCGTACAAGAGTTTGAGCGTGAACTGAAAGATGGTCGTTGGATTCGTGTAAACGAAAAGAAATTGACAGATGGAAGCACAGTATCGGTGAGCATTGAAATCACCCAACTCAAACGCAACGAAAAGCGAATGAAGGAAAATGAAATCCGGCTGAAATCAATGTTGGATGATCTCAATGCTCTTCGCCGCACCGAAAAAGACCGCACTGAGCAATTGGTCGACGTCAATGTCCGTTATATGATGGAGAAAGAACGTGCTGAGGAAGCCAATCTTGCCAAGTCTCAGTTTCTTGCGAATATGTCACACGAATTGCGCACACCGCTTAATGCCATAATTGGATTTTCTGAACTCATGCAGCGCGGCTTATTTGGCCCACTGGGCTCGGATCGCTATAAAGAATATGCCAATGATATTCACGAAAGCGGGGCTTATCTTCTGGGCTTCATCAATGACATCTTGGAAATGTCAAAAATCGACGCTGGATACTACCGGCTGTCAATTGAGCAGTTTAATATTGCTGAAACTGTGAAAGAAACACTGCATTACATAGAAGTAATGGCTGAGGAAAAAGCCATTAAAATCGATATCGAAGCAGAAAGCGCTGCGTTTGTTTCTGCAGATAAAAGAGCAACGAAGCAGATATTGATCAATCTTTTATCCAACGCGCAAAAGTTTACCGCACAAAACGGCTGGATTAGAGTGCGGGCCAAAAAAGTGAACCATGCTCTTCGCATTACAATTGCTGACAATGGTTGCGGAATTCCCAAAGAGTCGCTTTGCAAACTGGGCAATCCATTTACCCAAGTTGCCGATGCGTCGACCCGACATCATCCGGGCTCCGGGCTTGGTCTTGCGATATCACGCTCGTTGATCGAGTTGCAGGGCGGGCGGCTGAAAATTTCTTCGCAATTGGGTAAAGGCACCGTGGTGCACTTCTTTTTACCAGACAGTTTAGTTGAGCAACAACACAAAGCTTTAGCTGCTTAGCCTAAGTGCCGGGTTTTGGCAGGTATATCACAGCTTTTAGGCCTGGCTCATTATCGCTTAATTCAAGCCAGCCACCATGGGCTTCGGCAATTGCTTTGACCAAACTTAAACCCAGCCCGGTACCGCTACTTGAACGGCTGACATCAAGACGCATAAAGCGTTCCATTGCGGTCTTTCTTAAATGCTTTGGAATGCCCACACCTTCATCAGTTACAGAGATGGCAATTTTATTGTTTGTCGCCAGTGTGAGCGCAACCTCGATTTTTTGGTTGTCAGGTCCTGCGTGGTTAAGTGCGTTTTCGATTAGGTTCAAAACTGCTTGGGCAATCAATTCGCGGTTTACAGCCAATGCAACGGGTTGATTTGCGACAAACACAAGCGCAACGCTTTGGGCTTCAGCTGCTGGTTCCATGAGTTCCACGACATCTGATAAAATTGGATCCAGCTCAATAATGTCCCGATTGGCCAAAACGCTTCCAGATTCTAGTTTTGAGATGGTTAGGATGGCATTGAAAGTTCGAATTAACGCTTCAGTTTCTTGAAGGTTGCTTTGCAGTGTTGCCTTCAAGTATTTTGCGTCTTTTTTCCCAGCCAACGCGTTTTCAGTTCGAGCTTGTAAACGTGCTAATGGTGTTTTCAGGTCATGTGCCACGTTGTTTGAAATGTCACGAACACCGCTATTCAAAGTTTCAATCCGATCGAGCAGGCTGTTTAAGCTTAATGCCAGGCGGTCAAATTCATCGCCGCTTTTACCTGCTGGCAGCCGCCTTGACAGGTCGC
>JANOPZ010000143.1:0-16716 GCA_031422195.1 Limoniibacter sp.
GTTTGCCGTTGTCGCCGGTAATTGTTGCCGACATCACGCTCGCTTCTGTCATCAGCTTCGCTGCTTCTTCAAGTAAAGTTCCTTGTTTAATTGAAATTGCATTTGCGTCAGGCTTATCGGTGGTCGCCATAATGGTTTCGACCAAAATGACGCGACCACGGTTTACTTCATGCACGAAATTGGCGATGTATTGGTCGGCAGGTTTCAAAACAATCTCTTGACCTGTGCCTTGCTGCACCACTTCACCATCGCGCAAAATCGCAATTTTATCGCCTAGCCGCAATGCTTCATCCAAATCATGCGTAATGAAAACAACTGTCTTCTTGATCTCTTTTTGGAGGCCAAGCAAAACCGACTGCATGTCCATACGGATCAGCGGGTCAAGCGCAGAAAACGCCTCGTCCATCAATAAAATTGGCGCATCATTGGTGAGCGCGCGGGCTAGGCCAACGCGCTGTTGCATGCCGCCCGAAAGCTGATTTGGATAGTGGTTTTCAAAGCCAGACAGGCCAACCCTCGAAATCCAGCGGCGGGCTTCAACCTCTTGCTTGTCGCGCGGCAAGCCTTGCACTTCAAGGCCATAAACCGTGTTATCCAAAACGGTTCGGTGCGGCAGCAAGGCAAATTTTTGAAATACCATGGCTGTTTTGTGGCGCCGGAATTCCCGTAATTCATCCGCATTCATTTTAGTGACGTCCGTGCCGCCAACCATGACCTCGCCCATTGTGGGGTCAATCAGCCGATTAATGTGGCGGATCAGCGTTGATTTTCCTGAACCGGATAGGCCCATAACAACGGTGATGCCGCCGCCGGGCATTGAAATATTAATGTCGCGCAGGCCAAGCACGTGGTGGTGCTTCTCATTTAATTCCTTTTTTGTCATGCCGCCTTTAACGGCCTCCGTAAATGACCCCGGATTGGTGCCGAAAATCTTGTAAAGGCTGCGAATATCGATTGTCGGGCTAGCAGTTTTTTGGGCATCAACCATGAACGGTCTCCAAGTGTTTTTGCAGACGTTTTCCGTAAGCCTGGCTGGTGCGGTCAAATATGATAGCAATGCCAACGATGGCAAGACCGTTGAAAATGCCGAGTGTAAAATACTGGTTGGAAATGGCTTTCAAAACTGGCAGGCCGAGGCCCTGAACGCCAATCATAGAGGCAACTACAACCATCGCCAACGCCATCATAATGGTTTGGTTAACGCCAGCCATAATGGTTGGGAGGGCGAGCGGCATTTGCACATTTTTGAGGCGCTGCCAGTTGGAAGAACCAAACGCATCGGCGGCTTCCAGCACATCACGGTCAACAAGGCGGATACCCAAATTGGTAAGGCGGATAATCGGCGGGATGGCATAGATCATCACCGCGATGAGCCCCGGCACGCGGCCAATTCCAAGCAGCATGACCACTGGAATGAGGTAAACGAAACTCGGCATGGTCTGCATAACGTCAAGGATCGGGTTGAAAACCGATTGCACACGGTTTGAGCGTGCCATTGCAATGCCGATCGGAATGCCAACAACAATGGCAAGAAGCGTCGCCACCACAGTCATGGCAATGGTGCGCATGCTATCTTCCCACATGCCGAAATAGCCGATCAAAAGAAGGGTGACGGCAACGCCTACTGTGATTTGCCAAGAGCGGCTGGCAAACCATGCAATTGCTGCAAAAACCAACAACACAACTGGCCAAGGCGTGTTGAGCATGAGCCGTTCCATGTTCAACATGAACCATCGCACGGGCTCTAAAAGCCATTCTAATGTGGGGCCGTAAGAACGGGTGAAGTCTTTGAAGGAAGCGTCGATGGCTTTTTTCAAGGCCGTCAGACTTTCATCATTCATAGTTGGAAACTTATTCAGCCATTCCATAGTGCGCCCCCGCTGTGCTTAAAAAACGTGTGATCTTATTGGCAGTTATTTGCCGCCTGATAAGAAAAATGGCGGATGATTTTCACCCGCCATTTCCAGAATATTACATTACAGATGCTTTAATTTTTTCTGCGGCTTCCGGAGAAACCCATTTTGTCCAAACATCAGCATTTTCTTTGAGGAAGTGCTTTGCGCCGTCAGCGCCGGTTGCCTGATTGTCTGCCATCCAAGCAAGGAGTTTGCCAACGGTGTTGTTGTCCCAGTTGCGGGCAGCAAGATAATCATAAGCAGGGCCGCCGGCCTCTTGGAAACGCTTGGTTACAACAGTGAACACTTCAGACTTTGACCACGCATTGATTTTTGGATCTTTGCAATCGGCCAATGAGGTGCAACGGTCCCATTCGGCTTTGTCATGCTCAACGCCATGGTCAAGTCTGACCATTTCATATTTACCGAGCATTGCAGTTGGTGCCCAATAGTAACCAACCCAAGGAGCTTTGGCTTCATAGGCTTTTGCAATTGAACCATCGAGGCCAGCAGCAGAACCGGTCTCAACCGTTGTCCAGCCTTTGTCGGCAAAGCCGTAGGCGTTGAAAAGGTTGGTCGTGATCAAACGGCAACCCCAACCTTCTGGGCAGTTGTGAAGTCCGCCTTTTGCAGCGTCATCTGGTGACGGGAAAAGCTGCGGGTTTGCCAGAACATCGGCAATTGATTTCAGCTGCGGGTTGGCATCCTGCATGTATTTTGGAATCCACCAGCCTTCTACGCCGCCTTCATTCAAAGATTCTGAGGCATAAAACAAACGGCCTTCAGCAACACCGGCATCAAGCTGGGTACGCAAGGAGTTGATCCAAGCTTCCGGCGCAACGTCTGGCTCGCCTTTTTCAATCATGGATGTAAGTGTTGGTGTGGTGTCACCAGCAACCAATTCGGCCGTGCAGCCATAACCGGCTTCAAGAACCATTTTGTCGATATTGGCCAAAACTTCGGCCGAAGCCCAGTTCATGTTGGCAATTGTTACAGTGCCACATTCAGCGGCATTGGCAGAACCGGCCATCGCAAAAAGACCGGCAGCGAAAACAGTTGAAGCGAAAAGCTTCTTCATTATGGAACCTCCGAGTTTGCCGGGTCTATTGTTGTTGATCCCAAGGGCCCGACCACCCCAGAACCAATTACGCACATTCAACCCCTCAAATTGAGGCGCGATTTTTCAAGCCTATCCCATTGACAGGTGAAATCAATCCAACCCCAAAATAAGTTTCAACGCAAATGAAACTGAATCTGTTCCGAATACGACGCGAATGCGCAAAAGAGCGATGGTATTGATAGTTTTGCATATGTTTATGTGGTTGGAACAGGTCTAACGTTGTAATTCTGTTACAGTTTAGGTTGAAAAAATGCCCATCGATGACGAAAAGTTGACCCGAGCTTATAATCGCGGTCTCAAGAACGAAAAAGCAGGCAAAATCGGATTGGCAGCAAAAGCCTATCGTGAATGCTTGGAATTGGATCCCGATGATTTTGGCGGCGTCGCAATCAGACTCGCGTCCATCGGCCAAGGCCCGCAACCCGATGGGGCACCGCCCGCGTATGTAGCAACCTTGTTTGATCAGCATGCCGATGTGTTTGATGATATTTTAGTAGAGCAACTCGGGTATGCTGTGCCGCTGATGGTGCCAGACAGATTGACTGCACTGAACCTCAAACATTTTCCGCGTATGTTGGATTTGGGCTGCGGGACTGGCCTTACCGGAGAGGCCATGTGTTCGCGTACCGACCTTGTTTTGGGCGTGGATTTATCTGAGGCTATTCTAAGTTTAGCCGACGAGCGCGATTGTTATAATGATCTTTATCTGGGCGAAGCTGTGGCTTTTATGGCCGGCTGGGATGAAGACCCATTTGATTTGATTACGGCTACCGATGTATTGCCATATCTTGGTTCTCTTGAGCCAATGTTTGAAGCGGTGTCAAAGGGATTAACACCCGACGGCGTATTTGTGTTTTCCACCGAAACACTGAGCGATGAAATATTTGCGGGGCGCGATTGGAAAGTTGGCCCGCATCAGCGCTTTCATCATAAATTGAGTTATATCGCAGCCACGCTGACAGCAGCGGGGCTTACTCTTTTGCACAGCGAAGTGATTGTTGTACGCACCGATGAAGGCGAGCCACAGCACGGCCATTTGGTCATCGCTCAAAAACCCTAACTATGCAGCGGATGCCCATCATGGGCAATCGCCATCAAGAGGGCTTTTGTGCGGTACTCGCTCGGGCTCATGCCGACACGGTCACGGAATGCGCGGTTAAATGGTGCAAGCGATGCAAAGCCCAAATCGAATGCCAATCCGGTGATCTGTTCGCGGGCAAGTTTGCCATTGCCCAGACGCCGTTTGGCCTCTTCAATGCGCTGATCATTGATGAAGGCAGCAAAATTGCGGTGGCCTAAGTGGTTGTTGATCAATCGGCGCAAACGGTGCTCCGGCATATTCATTTTTGCCGCCAGCGAGCCAATAGAAAGATTTGCCTCCAGATAAACACCATGTGCCATCATTGTGCGCAAGCGGCTGAGTTCCAGCCTGTCAGCGGGCGCGAGCGCGCTATCATCAGCCGGTCTGATTATGGCAATTGGTGATGCAACCAAATTGTCCCGCAATGTGCCAATGGCAGCAGTAAATGCAAAAATTGTTGCAAAAATCACTCCGCTTTGCAGGGCAGGTGCAACGGTTTGCGTTAATTGCATCGTCTCCAAAACGACAAACGCCGCGATAACAATGGCGACGGCAGGGATGATGCAGATCATCGCTTTGGCCAAAGAGCGACGGCTTTCAACGAGATCATCTTTCCGCGTGAGTAACGTTACGCGTAGCGCATCTGCAATCAAAGCCAGTGAGACGATAAGATGCCCGATTTTAGTAACACTGCTCAGGTCGCCAACAATGACACAAACGGGCACGAAAGTAGCGGCGTTAAATGCGATGGCAGCGGCATCAAGCCTACCCGGTCGGTAATTGTCGAGCACAAGTGCGCGCACAAACATCCAGAAAAAAGCCACCAAAATGAAGCCTGGAAACTGAATTGCCAAATAGGCGGGAAGCCCAATTGCGCTTTCCAAACCCGGAATGCCTTTCACGGTGTAAAGTGCCGCTGAAACAACAAAGATAGTGCCAATAACAGAAGCTGCGCGTACCGGTCGCAAGCTGGCAAGCTGAAACAGCATCAGCGCGCAAAGGCTGATGACACCACCCCGGAAAATAAGATCAAGGTTGCCCGCAAATTCCATAATTGATCCTAAACACTATCATGCAGCAAGAAAAGAGCGGCCACGCTGTTCGAGGGCAACGTGGCCTTCGCCGGTTTTGGGAGGATAACCGGGGTCATTTAGCCTTTAGTATCCAAGGTTCATGCCGGACAAAGCATTTTCAGGATAGAGGCCAGTAGGCGATTGGATGCAGACGCTAGCAAATTTGAATTTTGCGCCAGCCAAATTACAGTCTGGGCTTTTACCAACAGCCGGGCTTCCATTAACAGATTGTGTTGTCGTCAAATCAACATTTTGATTTGCGGGTTTTTGCGGTTTGGCTGTTTCAGCCAGCACGGCGTTTGAAACCATCATGGCCAACGCCAACGTCACTGTTGCAATCGCGATCTTCATTATCATTTTCCTTTCGTGGGTAAATCCGATGCACCCAATGGCTTCAAGATAGAACGAATGCTGCGCGAAACCGGAATCGCTCAAGGGTTTGACAAATTGACGCAAAGTTTTTGGAAATGAGGGGTAAGAACTGAAGAAGGGCTTTTCGATCAATCGAAGTTGAGATAGTCTTGGCGGATGGCGCTTCAACCAACCACACTTACTATCCATACCATGCTGCTGATGTTGTGCGCGCGCATCGGGTACAGCCCGCATTTTTGATCGTTTGTTCTGAGCATACGGGGTGACCCGTTCTTATTTCATTTTGATCAAAGGAGCCTCAAATGGCTTATCGTAATTATTCCACTGAACAGTTGCAGGTCATGGATGCTGCGCATCATCTGCATCCGTTTACCGACCACAAAGACCTGCGCCAAGCAGGAACCCGCGTCATTTCCCGTGCCGATGGCGCATTTATTTATGATACTGACGGCAATCAGATTCTGGATGCTATGGCGGGTCTCTGGTGTGTGAACATTGGTTATGGCCAGCACGAGTTAGCCGACGCCGCCGCAGAACAAATGCGCGAATTGCCATACTACAACAACTTCTTCCGCTGCACGACACCTACGCCAACTTTGCTGGCCAAAAAGCTTGCTGAAATTGCGCCCGCTAACATCAACCAGTGTTTCTTTGGATCGTCCGGTTCGGAATCTAATGACACAGCACTGCGTTTGGTGCGGCATTATTGGGTGCTGATGGGCCAGCCTAAAAAACAAATTATAATTTCACGAAATATGGCCTATCACGGCTCAACCATCACCGGTGTTTCGCTGGGCGGCATGGCAGGTATGCATGCGCAGTTAAACGGCGCAGTGCCGGGCATTCGCCATGTGATGTGCCCCTATGCGTTCGAATTGAAACACGAGGGCGAAAGCGACCATGATTTCGGTATTCGCGCGGCCAAGGCCGTTGAAGATGAGATTTTAGCAGCTGGTCCCGAAAATGTGGCGGCCTTTATCGGTGAGCCTATTCAAGGCGCAGGCGGCGTCAAAATACCGCCGATGAGCTATTGGCCGGAAATTCAGCGTATCTGCAAAAAATACGATATTTTGGTGATGCTCGACGAAGTAATCACCGGTTATGGCCGCACCGGCGAATGGTTCGGCGCGCAGTCTTTGGGCATTGAAGCTGATACAATGACAACAGCCAAGGCGCTGACATCTGGCTATCAGCCATTATCCGCTTTGCTGGTATCTGACCGCGTGGCAAAAGTGCTTGTAGAAAAAGGCGGCGAGTTTGCGCACGGTTATACCTATGCTGGCCATCCGGTAGCGTGTGCCGTTGCGCTCAAAAACCTTGAGATCATTGAGCGCGAAAACATGATTGAAAACGTGCGCGAAGATACCGGTCCATATTTGGCAGAGGCACTCAAAGACGTGATTGCCGACCACCCGATGGTGGGTGAAGTGCGTTCATTCGGCCTGCTCGGCGCCATTGAGCTTGTTAAAAACAAGCAAACCAAAGAGCGCTTTGAGGGCGGCGGTATGGCTGTGCGCGACCATGCTATTGCCAATGGTTTGATGATGCGTGCTGTTGGTTCCACTATGATTATGTCGCCGCCGCTGATTTGGACACGCGACACCATTGATATGGCGATGACCCGCGCCCGCAAAGCACTGGATTTGGCGTATCGAGACCTGACAGCTTGAGTTTACGGCTTAACTATTGGTTAACAATAAATGCGGGTTTGAAGCGCCGGCGTGCCGAATAAGTCGCATTCCGGCGCTTTGTTCATTATACGACATTGTGCGGCGCAACGTCGCCTTGGTGTGGCCGTGTTTGGGTGCAGACATTGCATATGCAACATCCAATGATGTCAGCCTCAAATTTAACGATGGACCAACCCATGCTTTACGTTTTCAACAATACTAATGGCGTTAGAATTATCTGGAATGCGACTGTGACCACCAAAACTGAACGCCGCAAAGCTGGGTTTATGAGCTTGCTGCGCACGCAGTTCGGTGGATGATTGTGAGATTCTAACCGGCCAATAAACAAAAAACCCCGTTTCATTTCTGAAACGGGGTTTTGCTGTTTTACGCCAGCCAACCAGAGCCAAACACACAGCACTGAAAGAGGGAGGCTCCGGTACGCAATACAATAACCCGAAGCGCTCGGGCGGTTAATCCCCCGCCGAAATTGAAAATAACGCGATAGGGTTACCACGCGGTTATCAAGCGCTTAAGGCTTGGTAAATTTGGGCGATTTATTCAGTTATTTTGAGGCCCGCAGCATTTTTATAATGGCGGAGAAATCAGTGGTTCCATTTCCGGCGCCCGCAAACTCGGCGTACAAGGCTTGTGCAAGGCATCCCAAAGGCGATTTCAGCCCGGTGCTTTGTGCTGCATCCACAGCGAGCGATAAATCTTTGAGCATAAGATTGGCCGCAAAACCCGCCTGATAATCACGATTGGCAGGCGAATTGGGCACCGGCCCCGGCACCGGGCAATAGGTATTGAGCGACCAGCACTGGCCGGATGAAGTGGACGCGACGTCAAACAACGCCTGGTGGCTAAGCCCCAGTTTTTCGCCAAGGGCAAATGCCTCGCAAACACCGATCATTGAAATTCCAAGTAACATATTGTTGCAAATTTTGGCGGCTTGGCCAGAGCCTGCGTCCCCGCAATGCACAATGCGTTTGCCCATAACGACAAGAGCGGCTTCTGCAGCTTGAAACGCTTCCGCAGAACCGCCCGCCATAAATGTTAGTGTGCCGGCAATCGCGCCGCCAGTGCCACCGGACACTGGCGCGTCAATGGAAAGGCAGTTGGCATTTGCTGCAATGTTATGGGCAGCGCGCGCGCTTTCCACGTCAATTGTGGAGCTGTCGATCAGCAATGTTTCAGGTTGGAGTTGCTCTGCAATGGCCCGATAAACAGACAACACGTGCGCACCAGCAGGCAGCATCGTCATAATAATTGTTGCGCCTTGGATTGCAACTTCCAGCGACGGGGCAGGCGCAATGCCTAGGGATGCAGCGGCATCGAGGTTGGCTGTCGACAAATCATAGCCGGTTACTTTGTGGCCCGCTTTGGCAAGATTAGCGGCCATGGGCAAGCCCATGTTGCCAAGGCCGATAAAGGCAATATTGGCCATTTAAGCTCTCCCGTTTTGAATCATATGGCGCGCGATGATCACACGCATAATTTCGTTGGTGCCTTCTAGAATTTGGTGCACGCGCAGATCCCGCATTATTTTTTCAATGCCGTAATCATGCAAATAACCGTAGCCGCCAAAAATTTGTAAGGCGTCATTGGCAATTTTTGACCCTGTATCGGTCACAAACCGTTTGGCCATCGCCGACCATTTACCTGCGTCGGGGGCATTGTCATCCAGCTTTTGTGCAGCGACGTAGAGCAGCGCCCGTGCAGCACTAAGTTCGGTTTCCATATCAGCCAGTTTGAATTGGGTATTTTGAAACGCATCAATTTTTTGGCCAAAGGCTGTTCGTTCGCTGGCGTAGCTCAACGCTTTTGCAAGCGCCGCATCGGCCCCGCCAAGCGAGCAGGCTGCAATGTTCAGTCGGCCGCCATCAAGGCCTGCCATTGCCAGTTTGAAACCATCGCCTTCCGCGCCAAGCAGGTTTTCAACGGGCACTTTGCACTTGTCGAAAATCACTTGGCGGGTGGATTGGTTGTTCCAGCCCATTTTCTTTTCATTGGCCCCAAAAGACAGGCCGGGCGTGCCAGCTTCAACAATGATTGCAGAAACCCCTTTGGACCCTTCGCCGCCGGTGCGCGCCATGACGACATAAATGTCGCTGTCGCCAGCACCAGAAATGAACTGCTTGGTCCCGTCGAGCAGATAGTATCTGGCGTCTTTGATGGCACGGGTTTTAAGCGCGGCGGCATCGGAGCCTGAACCGGGCTCTGTCAAGCAATAGGATCCGAGTGCTTCCATTGAAATAAGCTTTGGCAAAAAGCGCGCGCGTTGATCAGTTGTACCAAAACGGTCAACCATCCAAGCAATCATGTTATGAATTGAGAGAAACGCCGAAAATGACGGGCAGGCTTTGGCGAGTTCTTCGTAAATCAAAACCGAATCATGCCGTGTAAGGCCGCTACCGCCGCACTCTTCCCGAACCACCATTGCGCCAAAGCCAAGCGCACCGAGTGACCGCATAGTGGCGTTGGGAAAGTGCCGATCTAAATCCCATTTCAACGCATACGGTGCTATTTCAGCATCAGCGAACGCTTTTGCTGTGGCAATAATTGCAGTTTGTGTTTGCGTCAGTTGCATCTTGCACCTTATTTGAACGTTCGTTCATATAATCATCAAATGCTATTTGTTTTTGCAGCTTGCGCAACAGTGCTTTTGCACAGTACCAGCTTTTGTCATGGCGCGTGCGATTATGCTGCAAGGGACTGGGTCTGATGTTGGTAAAACCGTGCTGGTTGCCGGGCTGTGCCGTCTTGCCCGAAATCGCGGCTTAAGAGTTGCGCCGTTTAAGCCTCAAAACATGTCGAACAATGCTGCCGTTGCGCTCATTCCAGAAACCGGTGCTTTTGGCGAAATCGGCCGTGCGCAATGGTTGCAAGCGCTTGCATGCGGTGTTGCGCCGACAGTGCATATGAACCCGGTTTTACTCAAGCCGCAAAGTGCAACTGGCAGCCAGATTGTGGTGCAAGGCAAAGTGTTTGGCAGCGCTAAAGGCCGCGACTACCAACGGTTAAAGCCGCAGCTTTTGGGTGCTGTGCTTGATAGCTTTAACAAGCTGAAGGCAGACTATGACGTTATTATCGTTGAAGGCGCAGGCTCACCGGCTGAGGTAAATCTTCGCGCCGGCGATATTGCCAATATGGGCTTTGCGCGGGCTGCGAATGTGCCAGTGGTTTTGGTTGGCGATATTGACCGGGGCGGCGTAATTGCTTCGCTGGTGGGCACCAAAGTGATTTTACAGGCTGAAGATGCGGCCATGATCAGCGGCTATATCATCAATAAGTTTCGCGGTGATGTCAGCTTGTTTGATGAAGGTCTGAAAATAGTCACGACACATACGGGTTGGCCTTCACTGGGCGTGGTGCCTTGGTTAAAAGCGGCAGCAAAATTGCCCGCTGAAGACTCCGTGGCATTAGAGCGGTTGGCAATGCCGCAAACCAATACGGATGCAAAAATTGTAGCCGTGCCGGTCTATAGCCGGATTGCAAATTTTGATGATCTTGATCCTTTGGTGCATGATCCGGCCTTTGATGTGCGGTTTATCCGCAGCGGCGAACGATTGCCAATGAATGCAGAGATGGTGGTCTTGCCGGGATCCAAGGCCACGATTGCTGACTTGTTTGAACTTAAAATGAATGGCTGGGACAGCGATATCTATGCACTTCATGCCAAGGGGGCAGAAATCATTGGCATTTGCGGCGGTTATCAAATTCTCGGTAAAACAATAGCGGACCCTATGGGATTGGAAGGCGCGCCGTCCACGGTTGCAGGCCTTGGGTTGCTTGACGTTGAAACGATTATGGCTGCTGAAAAAACGGTGCGGGAGGTCGTGGCGCATGCGCCAGCACTGAGTGAAAATGTAACGGGCTATGAAATCCATTTGGGTGAAACCACGGGCGTGGACTGTGCCCGCCCAACGGCGCTGATCGATGGCCGAGCTGATGGTGCGCGCTCACTAAGCGGCAAGGTTTGGGGCACTTATTTGCACGGCGGCACAATGCTTGCTGCCCATGTCGGTGCTTCAGTTGGAGAATCCCGCGCTCTAGCAGATGCGGCCTTAGATGAAATTGCCAATGAACTCGCTGAATTACTCGATACCGATTGGCTTGATACTATTTTTTCAGGAATTTGAAGCAAACCGGTGGATTTGAGTGTCAATGGCTCTCGGGCAATAGCCAATTCCCAAGTTGCTTTATCGTTGGAAGAGTAAAGCGCTTACTGACGCCTTTAAGGGGTTTGTCGTCGCAAGGCAGATTGACTTCGGAGTTGCAAAGGTTCTTAACTGATAGCACTTGAATGGTCCCTGACGGTGAGAACCAGATGGGCCAAGAGGGAACGCGGCGACATTGACCCGAACGGGGATGTCAACCGCGGCCGACCCCGCGACTGTAGGGCGGCGAGACCTTTTCCAAGGTGTTGCAAAGCACCAGCCACTGGCCAAAAACCGGGAAGGTGGAAAAAGTTGCAGAATGGGCAACCGTTTTGTGCGCCGTGAGCCAGGAGACCTGCCATTCAATAGGGTGAAAACCCGGCGTGCACGGCGCATCCCGTGCAGTTGCCGTTCACGGAGGTTGATATGGCTGCGAATACTGTTTCCACCGGAAAAGTTCTTTCCGTTTCTGATCGTTTAATTCTTGGTTTCTCTGCGCTTTTGCTGGGCGGGTTCTTGGTGTTCGGGGTTGGGTTAGCCAATTCTGCAACCATTCACGACACCGCCCATGATGTGCGCCATGCCAATGGCTTTCCCTGCCACTAAGCAAATATGAGGAAAATCAGATGATCACGCGAGCCCTTCTCGCCACACTTTTTGTTGGCCTTTTTTCAGGATTATTAATGACCGCCGTTCAGCAATGGCGCGTCATTACACTCATTATTGCAGCTGAGGCCTTTGAAGGCGAGCAGCCAGCCACACCTCAACACAGCGCTGTTAAATCAGGATTATCATTGATCACACCGGCGTTTGCGCATGGACATGGCGAAGAACTTGGCCCGCTCGGCTTATCGCGGATTAGTGGAACGTTGCTCGCAAATTTGGTAACCGGCAGCGGGTTTGCCTTGTTGCTTATGGGCTTTAGCACTCTGATCGGTAAGCCCGTTACGCTGTCAAGCGCGTTGATCTGGGGTGCTTGCGGCTGGCTGACATTGCACTTTTTGCCAGCCATTGGCTTGCCCCCGGAACTGCCGGGTTTTCCAGCAGCAGAACTTCATGCCCGGCAAATCTGGTGGGTCGCAACAGTAGGGATGTCGGCAGCCGGGTTGGCGGTTATTGCACTTAAAAACAGCATTGTTTTCAAACTTGGCGGTTTGCTTTTGATTGCTGTGCCGCACCTGTTTGGTGCACCGCAACCAACCGATATTGCAACGGCTGTGCCTGCGCTGTATGCGGCAGAATACGCTGTTGCTGCGCTGACGGCGTCTTTGATCATGTGGTTGAGTTTGGCTTTTGGCCTCGGCATGGCCAACGACCGTTTGGCAAAAGCGCAGGCCTGAGCATGAACAGGGTTACATTTGTTTTAGGC
Source organism: Limoniibacter sp. (assembly GCA_031422195.1). Classification (GTDB taxonomy): domain Bacteria; phylum Pseudomonadota; class Alphaproteobacteria; order Rhizobiales; family Rhizobiaceae; genus JALOTE01. Next base: position 12,741 of record JANOPZ010000143.1, read on the forward strand.
GGCGCACGGTCCGGCAAATCCACCTATGCTGAGCGCCTCATCGAGGCGACCGGCTTGCCGAAGGTCTATGTCGCCACGGCGCAGGCTTTTGATGCGGAAATGCAAACCCGCATATCAGAACATCAATCTCGCCGAACAGGGTGGCAAACGATTGATGCGCCGCTGAAATTGGCTGATGCCCTGCATTCCCAGCGCGGCAAAAATAATGCCGTTCTGGTTGATTGCCTGACCTTGTGGCTCACCAATTTGTTGATCGCGGAATATGATATTCCGTCAGCTTTTCACGTGTTGCTGGGCGTTTTGCGCAGCGCTGACCATCCGGTGGTTCTGGTTTCAAACGAAGTTGGGCTTGGCATTGTGCCCGAAAATGCGCTGGCCCGTTCGTTTCGCGACCATACGGGCCGGCTCCATCAAATGATCGCCGCAGAGGCCGGCCACGTGCATTTCATAGCAGCTGGCCTTCCGATCAAACTTAAAGGGTAAACTCATGAATTTGACGAAAATTTCTGCTACCGTGATCACAGGTTTTCTGGGCTCAGGCAAAACCACGCTTATTCGCAATATAATTGAAAATGCCAACGGTAAGCGCATTGCGCTTATTATCAATGAGTTTGGCGATCTTGGCGTTGATGGCGGTATTCTCAAGGGCTGCGGTATTGAGGCCTGCAGAGATGAAGACATTATCGAACTGAACAATGGCTGCATTTGTTGCACGGTGGCCGATGATTTTTTGCCGGCAATGGCGAAATTGCTCGATCGAGCAGACCGTATCGACCATATCATCATTGAAACATCCGGGCTTGCGCTGCCGCAGCCTCTGGTTGCTGCCTTTAATTGGCCAGAGGTAAAAGCCCGCGTTACGGTTGATGGCGTGGTAACCGTTGTTGACGCCGCAGCGGTTGCAGATGGACGTTTTGCAGATGACCATAATGCGGTTGATGCGCAGCGGGCGGCAGATCCCTCATTGGATCATGATAACCCGATCGAAGAGTTATTTGAAGACCAGATTACGGCGGCTGATTTGATTATTTTATCGAAGGCAGATTTGTTGGATGCTGCTGCCATGATGCGGGTTAAAGCCGATGTTTCTGCCCGTATGAGCCGAAAGGTGACGATGGTGGAAAGCGCAAAGGCATCGGTGCCAAATTCGGTCCTTTTGGGCCTTGATGCCGCGACTGAAGATCAAATTCACAACCGGCGCTCCCACCATGAAATTGAGCATGAAGGCGCTGACCACGACCATGATCACGATGAATTTGAAAGTTTTATCGCGTCAACCGGCCCGATTGATGATGTGAAGGGTTTTGAAGAGCGCATGAAGGCGGTGATCAGCAAACATGATATTTTGCGCTTCAAAGGGTTTGCTAATGTGCCGGGCAAGCCGATGCGTCTGGTGGTACAGGCCGTTGGCCCGCGCATTTCGTCGTATTTTGATCGTGACTGGCAGGCCGGTGAAACAAGGGAAAGTCGTTTTGTCGTTATTGGCGAGCACCATGATATGAATGAAGATGCTATCCGGGCGGATATTTTGGCCGCCGTATAATGCACCTCCTGCTTGCCACTCGCGGATCAATTGCGGAAAATGGCGAGGCTATTGATCTTGGCCAAACGCCCGCAAATGTAATCGTTCTGACAGCGGCAGATACTGAGATTGCCTGCTTGGCCGCTGCGCACCGGAGCGAGAACCGGCAGATCATTTTACGAATTGCCAACATCATGCGGCTGGCACATCCTATGTCGGTCGACGCCTATATTGAGCGCACTGCGCGATTTGCAAAAGTCATTATCGTACGGTGCCTTGGTGGCGAGGGTTATTGGCCTTATGGCTTACAAGCGCTTTACGCGATGGCCTTGGAGTGGAATATCGCGCTGGTAGTGTTGCCGGGTGACGATAAACCCGACCCGAGTTTGCAGCGTTTTTCCACTGTGACGCCGAATGTTGCAATGGCGCTTTGGGCCTGTCTGGTGGAAGGCGGCGAAGCAAATGCAGGCCTGTTTCTCGACCATTGTGCAGCCTTAGTGAGCGGTGAAAACCCCAGCGATGCGGTTGCGGCGCCACTGCCAAAAGCGGGTTTATGGAATTCCTCTATCGAAGAACTAAGAATTGACACGCGCCCAAAGGCCGCCATCTTGTTTTATCGTGCGCTGGTTCAATCCGGGCAAACGGCGGCGATTGCAGCCCTTTGCACTGCGCTTCATGATGAAGGTTTAACGCCAGTTCCGCTTTATGTGCCAAGCCTGCGCGACGCGGTTGCAGCGGCAACTTTAGAGCATGTGTTTGAAATGGTGCCGCCAGATGTGATCATCAATGCGACTGCGTTTTCAGTTTCAGCTCCGGGTGTAGAAAGGGTGGCAACGGCCTTGGATGCAACACGTGCGCCAGTGTTGCAAGTGGCTTTAGCGGGCACCGCTCGTGAGGTTTGGTCGGCCAGCGCGCAAGGTCTGTCTTCAAAAGATTTGATTATGAATGTGGCTTTGCCTGAAGTGGACGGCCGTATTTTCACGCGTGCAATTTCGTTCAAAGCGGCAGCTGCTTTTGATGAAGCCGTGGAATGTGATATTCTAACGCACCAGCCGGATATTGAGCGCTGCGTCTTTGTCGCAAAGTTGGCAGCAAACTGGGCCAGCTTGCGACACACGCCAAATGCCAAAAAGCACGTGGCAATTTTGCTGGCCAATTACCCTAATAAAGACGGCCGGCTCGCCAATGGTGTTGGCCTTGATACGCCGGCTGGCACGGTGGAGGTTCTAAAAGCGCTCGCGGCACACTGCTACAATGTTGGCGATGCGCCGCAATCCGGCGACGGTCTAATGGAAGTTTTGCGTGCCGGTGTCACCAACGCCAATCATGCAAACCGCGTGGTTTCTCAGCGACTTTTGTTGAAGACTTATAATACGTTTTTTCAGTCACTGCCAGCTCAGATACGCGATGAAGTGACTGTCCGATGGGGCATGCCCGAAGCCGACCCGTTTTTTATTGACGGTGCATTTGCTTTACCTTTGACCCGATTTGGAAATGTGATGGTTGGTATTCAACCTGCGCGCGGTTACAACATCAACCCGGCTGAAAGCTATCATTCGCCAGACTTGGTTCCACCGCATCATTATTTCGCAACCTATGCGTTTTTGCGCAATGAATTTAATGTGCAGGCCATTGTCCATATGGGCAAGCATGGCAATCTGGAATGGCTGCCCGGAAAAGCTTTGGCGCTATCACCGAGCTGTTATCCTGAAGCCATTTTGGGGCCGGTTCCGCATATTTATCCGTTTATTGTCAATGATCCGGGAGAGGGTACGCAAGCCAAACGGCGCAGTGCAGCGGTCATTATTGATCATCTGACGCCGCCTCTGACACGCGCTGAAAGCCACGGCCCGATGCGTGATTTGGAAGCGCTGGTGGATGAATATTATCAAGCGGCTGGCAGCGATCCGCGTCGCCTCAAAATACTGTCACGCCAAATTGCAGACCTAATGCAGGTCTCAGGTTTGGACTTGGATATGGGGCTTTCTGGTGGTGAAGCAGAAACCGACAAACTTGAGCGTCTTGACGCGCATTTGTGCGACTTGAAAGAACTGCAAATCCGCGATGGGCTGCATGTGTTTGGCGTTGCGCCTGTTGGACGGTTGCTGACGGATTTGGTGATTGCGTTGGCAAGGGTTCCGCGGGGTGCTGGTGACGGCAAAGACAATAGCTTGCAGCGGGCGATTGCATGCGATTTATTAGTGGAGAAGAACGCCTCTCTTGCTGCTTTGGACCCCCTGACTTGCACCATGTCAGACCCATGGCATGGCCAAAAACCTGTGACACTTGCTGAACTTTCACCTGACCCATGGCGCATTAACGGTGACACGGTCGAACGTATTGAGCTTCTGGCGGTCAAACTGGTTTCAGGGGACATGCCTTGCCCTAAAAACGGGCAAGCAACACACCTTGATTTGGATGAAGTTGAAAAGCGGCTCATGCCGTCGGTGATTG
>JANOPZ010000144.1:0-48180 GCA_031422195.1 Limoniibacter sp.
ACGCGATCTGGCCGCTTGTTTCAGTAAAAGGCCATTTTTGCTCGTTTGGCCCCTTGGCAATGGTTTGATGGCGAAAGTCATTGTCATTTGGCATATAAAACAGTGAACGCTCATCAGAGAGTGCAGGCGCGGAAGCGCCAAGCAGTGTTGCAAGAATGAGCGCAACTTTCATAGTGTTAATGCGCCACAGCCGCCGCCGCCGCCTCATCAATCAACCGCCCTGTTCTAAACCGCTCCAACGTGTAACCGGCATTGAGCGGATGCGGGTTATCATTGGCAATCGTATGGGCAAACACATGGCCTGAACCCGGCGTTGCCTTAAATCCGCCGGTTCCCCAGCCGCAATTGACATACAGCCCCGGCACCGGAGTTTTGGCCAAAATCGGAGAGCGGTCGGGCGTCACATCCACAATGCCGCCCCATGTCCGCAGCATTTTCATCCGCGTAAACATTGGGAACATCTCACAAATCGCATCCAACGTGTGGTTGATAATATGGAGGCCGCCCGTCTGCGAATAGGACGTATATTGGTCGGTGCCCGCGCCGATTACCAATTCGCCTTTATCAGATTGCGAGATATAAGCGTGCACCGTGTTGGACATTACCACACATGGGAAACACGGTTTAACCGGCTCAGACACCAGCGCTTGCAACGGGTAACTTTCCAGCGGCATGCGCACGCCTGCCATTTCCATAATGACGGATGTATGGCCGGCGGCCACTACGCCAACTTTCTTCGCGCCGATGAAGCCGCGGGTGGTTTCAACACCGGTAATATGGCCATTGCCGGAACGGCGAACGCCGGTTACCGCACAGTTCTGGATGATATGAACGCCGCGGTCTGATGCAGCGCGCGCATAGCCCCACGCCACAGCATCATGGCGGGCGGTGCCGCCGCGCTGTTGAAACGCCGCGCCAACAACAGGGTAACGCGCCGTCGATGAAATATTCAGCGGCGGGCAAATTTCCTTGGCTTCTTCGGGCGTCAACCAGCGGTTATCGATGCCATTCAAACGGTTGGCATGGATATGGCGTTTGGAAACCTGAACATCATGCACATTATGCGCGAGCATCATAACGCCGCGCGGGGAGTACATGACGTTATAGTTGATGTCTTGGGAAAGGCCTTCCCACAATTTCACCGCATGGTCGTAAAGCCCAGCGGATTCGTCGTAAAGATAATTTGAGCGAATAATTGTGGTGTTACGGCCCGTATTGCCGCCGCCGATCCAGCCTTTTTCAAGGACTGCTATATTGGTAATACCGTGCTCTTTGGCAAGATAATAAGCAGTCGCCAAACCATGCCCGCCGCCGCCAACGATGATCACATCATATTCGGCTTTCGGCTCAGGCGAAGCCCAATGCGCATCCCAACCTTTGTGTTGGCGCATTGTTTCACGGGCAAGGGCAAACACCGAATATTTCTTCATCGCCGCATCTTTCGTTTCGCAGACAATTGCGCATTTGTTTGTAAGCTGTTGCTATCAAAAACGCAGCAATACAAGTGCTTGCCGCGCGACATGAATTCGTTCTGTTTTCGCCAATATAGCGCAAATCAACCAATTCAGTTTTGATTTCGAAGGGTCCGACATTCAATTACGGACTTTCGCCGTGAGGCGCTAGCGGGATCGATTCAAAATTGATGGAATTTAGCGCAACAAGCTGCTTCTGCGCTGGACAAAAGGCATGGCCTTTGCTAATCGCACGGCAAGCTTTCGGTGAAAACACCGCTGGGCACTATATGATTGGCCCAAAATCACAAAACACTCGGCTTGAAAAACCGATTTGAAAGGCAGTAAAGACCCGTGCAAGTTCTCGTTCGCGACAATAATGTTGACCAGGCGCTGCGCGCCCTCAAGAAAAAACTGCAGCGCGAAGGTATTTTCCGCGAAATGAAAATGCGCGACCATTTTGAAAAGCCTTCAGTGAAGCGCGCACGCGAAAAAGCGGAAGCTGTGCGTCGTGGCCGTAAATTGGCCCGTAAACGCGCACAGCGTGAAGGTCTGCTTGGCGGCCGTGCTGCAATGGCAACACCGGCACCACGGTAAAGATTAGGGCATTTTGCCTTTTATTTCAAAGAGCGGTGGCCATGTTGCCGCCGCTTTTTTGTTTAAGTGAATTCATGATACGATAGAGCGAAGTCTTGGCTCAGGGGATGGTTGGATGAAAGTGGCAAACAACGGGGCGATGCCAAAAATGCGTGCTTCACTTGCAGTCACACTTGCGGCGTTTACTGTCCTGTTGAGCGGCTGTACCGGGACGGGCAATATCTCTGAAGCCATCTCCATTGATCGTGCTCAAGGCTCATCGGAAAATATTTCTTCTTTGAGCGACGTTATTGCGCGTGAGCCCAACAACCCAGATACGTATAATGTGCGCGGTGCCGCCTATGGCAAGGGTGGGTCTTACGAAAACGCACTCAATGATTTTAATACAGCACTACAACTCAATCCCAATTTCTATCAGGCCTACGCCAATCGCGGTTTGATCCTGCGTTACCTTGGCGACCGCCCTGCTGCCCTGGCCGATTACAACCGATCACTTAAACTGAACCCGAATTATGACATCGCTTATATTGGACGTGGCAACTTGTACCGCGTAAATGGCCAAACCGCTGAAGCCGAGCGGGATTTTGACAAAGCGATTTCACTGTCAACAACGGACCCCCGGGCATTTCACAACCGTGCCCTTATTCGCCAATTGGCCGGCAAACACGATTTGGCAATTGAAGATTTTACAACCGCAATTACGTTACAACCCAATTCTCCTGAGCCTTATAATGGCCGCGGGCTGTCATATCTTGCCAAAAACACGGATGATATTGCGCTCGAAGATTTTAATACAGCATTGCGGCTGGACCCAAAATCAGCTGAAGGCTGGGCCAATCAAGCTCTTGTCTATGAGCGCAAAGGCGACTTGAAGCGCGCGCGCGCTTCTTATTCCCGTGCCGCGGCATTGAATGGCAGTTATCGGCCGGCAATTGCCGGGTTGGCCCGCACCCAAAGCGGTTGAACTCATAATTTTTCCAAACCAAAAAGCCCGCTCAAACATCAAGTTTTAGCGGGCTTTCATCGTAATATATTGCAAATTTAATGATTGAGCGCTTTTACAATTTGTTCTGTCATTTTTTTGGCGTCGCCCAGCAGCATCATTGTGCCGTCTTTGTAAAACAAGGTATTATCGATACCGGCATAACCCGATGCCAGTGACCGTTTCACAAACAAACACGTTTTGGCTTTATCGACATCTAAAATCGGCATGCCGTAAATTGGCGACGTTTTATCGTCACGCGCTGATGGGTTGGTCACGTCATTGGCACCGATAACATAGGCGACATCTGCCTGCGCAAATTCAGAATTAATGTCTTCAAGTTCAAACACATCATCATAAGGCACATTGGCTTCAGCGAGCAGCACGTTCATATGACCGGGCATACGGCCCGCCACAGGGTGGATAGCGTATTTCACTTCAACGCCAGCCTTTTTCAACACATCAGTCATTTCACGCAATGCATGCTGCGCCTGACTCACGGCCATGCCATACCCCGGCACAATGATCACTTTAGAGGCATTGGCCATCAGGAACGCTGCATCATCAGCAGAACCAAGTTTAACTGGTTTTGGTGCAGAATCACCCGACGCTGCCGCTGCAGCTTCACCGCCAAAGCCGCCTAAAATCACCGAGATAAACGAGCGATTCATGCCTTTGCACATAATATAGGACAGGATTGCGCCTGATGAACCAACCAAAGCGCCGGTGATAATCAACGCTAAATTACCGAGCGTAAAGCCGATACCGGCGGCTGCCCAGCCCGAATATGAATTGAGCATTGATACAACCACTGGCATATCCGCGCCGCCAATCGGCACGATCAGCAATACGCCCAGCGCAAATGAGATCAGTACGATAACCCAAAACGCAGTCAGGCTTTCAGTTGTCATAAAGATGCCGATAAACACAACAAGCGCAGCGGCCAGAGCAATATTGATCAAATGGCGCGATGGCAGCATGATGGGCGAGCCCGACATGCGCCCGTCAAGTTTCAAAAACGCTATAATGGAGCCGGTAAAAGTGATCGCTCCGATAGCAACACCTAACGCCATTTCAACCAACGCTTGAGCAGGAATGCCTTCGGGCTCTAAAATACCAAAGGCAGCAGGAGAATACAGCGCTGCTGCCGCCACCATAACGGCTGCCAAGCCAACCAACGAGTGAAACGCGGCCACAAGCTGCGGCATTGATGTCATAGGAATGGTGCGGGCGATATAGGCACCTCCGCCACCACCGATTGCCAATCCCAGCAAGATTAACAACCAACCGCCAAATGATGGCGCGGCTAAAAATAAAGTGGTGATAATGGCAATGCCCATGCCGACCATGCCATACATGTTGCCCTGCCGGCTCGATGACGGATGCGATAGACCGCGCAGAGCCATAATAAAAAGCACACCAGACACGAGATAAAGAAATGCGGCGATATTGACGCTCATAAAACCGGCCTCACTTCTCTTTTTTCTTATACATGGCGAGCATGCGATGGGTTACCAAAAACCCGCCAAAAATATTTACTGACGCTAAAATCAAAGCAATGAAACCAAAAGCCGAAGACGCAAAGCCTGCAGCATCAGCGCCAACGGCAAGCAGTGCACCAACCACGATCACCGAGGAAATAGCATTCGTTACCGCCATCAAAGGCGTGTGCAAGGCGGGTGTCACCTGCCAGACAACATAATAACCAACGAAAATTGCCAATACAAAGATCGAAATTAGAAATACAAAAGGGTTGATGCCGGTTGCCGCTGAATGCGTCACCATCATATCAAGCGCAGCGATATCGAGTTCAACCGGCGCAGGGATCAGATTTGCCACTTGGCTCATGATTTTGCTCCTTTAGGCGCGGCCTTTTTGACGGCAGGTTTTACGACAGCCGGTTTTACATCAGCCGGTTTTTTAATTTGAGCCGGCTTGTCCCCCGCAGATTTAGCAGGCACTTTTGCGGAAACAGTTTTTTTAACCGGCGCAACTTTTGCGGGTTCGGCCATTGGTGCAATTGCCACTGCAAAATTCGGATGCACAATTCTACCGCCATGGGTAAGCAACGTCGCTGTCACCAACTCATCATCCATTGGAATGGCAAACATGTTTTCTTTGGAAATCATAGTTTCCAAATAGGTGAAAAGGTTTTTGGCAAAAAGCAGAGACGCACTGGCAGCAATACGGCCAGGCACGTTTTCGTAGCCAACAATTTTCACGCCGCCAACTTCAACAATCTGGCCAAGTTTTGCGCCTTCAACGTTTCCGCCACGTTCAACTGCCAAATCAACAAGCACTGAACCGGGTTTCATTGCGGCAACCATATCCTTGGTCACAAGGCGCGGGGCTGGACGGCCGGGAATGAGTGCGGTTGTAATTACAATATCTTGCTTGGCAATGTGAGCTGCCGTTAATTCAGCTTGTTTGGCTTGATATTCTTTGGACATTTCCTTGGCGTAGCCGCCAGCAGTTTGTGCTTGCTTAAACTCATCGTCTTCAACGGCCAAAAATTTCGCGCCAAGTGACTCAACTTGCTCTTTGGTGGCAGGGCGAACATCGGTTGCAGTTACTATCGCGCCCAATCGACGCGCCGTAGCAATGGCTTGGAGGCCCGCAACACCGACGCCCATGATAAAGACTTTTGCAGCAGGCACTGTGCCAGCGGCGGTCATCATCATTGGAAGAGCGCGACCAAATTGTTCAGCGCCATCGATCACCGCGCGATACCCTGCCAAATTGGCTTGGCTCGACAGAATATCCATAGACTGCGCGCGCGTAATACGCGGCATGAATTCCATCGCAAACGCTGAAACACCAGCCTTTGCCATGGTGGCCACATCGCCTTCACTGCCATACGGATCCATCGATGCAAACACAGCCGTGCCGGGTTTCATCGTTTTGGTTTCAGCAGCATTCGGGCGGCGCACACGTAAAACGATGTCAGCTTTTCCAGCATCAGCTGCAATACCAATCTTTGCGCCCATGTCAGCAAAGGCCGCATCAGAAATGCCCGAATCAACGCCTGCACCCTTTTCAACGATTATGGAAAAGCCCCGCGCTGCCAGCTTTTTCACCGTCTCAGGTGACCCCGCCACGCGCTTTTCAGCAGCATGGCTCTCTTTTGCAATAAATATGGTTTGCGCCACGAAACTTCCCCCAAAAGGCACTATAGTCAGCAAGCTAGTTCAAAAAAAACCAAGGGCAATGCCCAATTGGCCTGATTTGAATTTATAGAATAATCGCGCCTGCCCCAAAAAGAATTATGAAAAGAATGGTACCAGAAAACCAGCCGCCCGCAAAAAAACCAAAAGCCATCGCCGCCAACAAAGCAACACAGAAAATGGTCGTGTATTTAGCTCCGGACAAAAACCAAGTGTAAGTTTGGTCAGCTTGTTTGTAGTCCATCGGAGCGCCGGTTTCCAATGGGCTGGATTTCCCTTTATCTGCCATATTTTTGAACCCTTTTGCCAGTCTAGAGGCTGGCATAGACAATCACGCTGAAAGGGGCAATGGTGCGTGTATTCTGCACGCAGTATTATCGACAAACAAAAACCGCTGGAAGGCTAAGACGCTGTCATAAACTGCAATTGGCGTCCTGCCGTATCGGTTGCCAATCGCGCTGTTGGTTTCACATTGAGAACCCGCGGCTGCCCGTGTCGCGGGACGTCAAACAAGAGTTCACGTTCTTTTCTCAATGATCTGAAAATAGGATAACGCATACAAATAGGGTCTTCCATACTCTTTGGTGAGCTGAACAATGCATAGCGCGCATGAACCGCACCAAAACTTAAGAAAGGGGTCATTTGCGTGGACCGAAAGACCTTTCTATAAAACGCCGTATGGGTTTCTTTGATCATCGACAAACAATAATCAGCTTCAAAGTGCTTTGCAGCGACAAAACCGAGCCTGAGCGTGATCAAAGGCAGCCCCGGCACATCTTGATCAGCGCCGGGTTCAATTGCAAATCGAGTCGGGTCCATGAACGATAACCCTTGATCAATCAGCGGATTCAAAACATCGGGGTAATAATCCCTCGAATTGCAGACTGGATTGTCACTGGTGACAATATGCAATCGCAGAGTTGAAAGCAGCTGTTCTCGCCAATAAACACCAAAGGTGAAAAAGCGCGGGTCCAAATCTTGCGGGTCAGTCATCGGCTGATCAGTCCGAACATAGACATTATGCGAACGATAAGCCCTTTCGCGTAACCGAATAACAGCTTCAAGTTCTTCGCCGGTAGCAACACGGCGATACTCAATATCGTCTAGTGTACGCAACAGGCGTTCAATCAAACCACTATGGGCCGTTTTCTCAAGTATATTATAACTATTCAATTTGGCTTTCTCACCGCTGAGTTTCCCCCTAACAGGCTTTGCTAATTGGGAAACGAGAAAAGTATCGGCGCAGCCAATAACTATTTGTTAAGGTTAAATTCAACAAATTTGATGATCTTGGAACTCGATATAAACTTGAGCAGCATAGACTTGCAAAGGTCAAAAACTCAAAATTCCATTAAAAATTGATCTATATTTTTCCTAATAACAGATTGTAACAGGAAAATGAAGAGTTACTTACTTGTATAAATCTTTAACCTATTTTTTCTAACGATGAACGAACCGCTGGGTATGCAAAGTTTGCCAGCTCGCCAATTTGTTCGGCTGATAGATGGCGACCAAACACATAACCTTGCACCTTCTCAACCGGCCCGCATTCCATGACGCGCTCCAATGTCTCAACGTCCTCTATGCCCTCAACCGTCACCCTAAGGTCCAGAGCTTGTGCCATACTGATCACTGAACTTAACAATTTTAACGACCGTTCGTTGTCATTAACGGCCATAATAAACGACCGGTCGATTTTAACCCGGTCTAATGGCAAGGAATGCAAATGACTGAGGCCTGAGTAACCAACACCAAAATCATCCAAAGCAACACGAACGCCGTGGGCCCTGAGCACTTCAAGCGTGGCTGTCACGCGTGCTTGGCCCTTTATTGCGGCAGTTTCCGTGATTTCCACTTCAAGCCGCGACGGGCTAAGGCCAGCCTGCTTCAAAGCATCTTTGATTTCTGCGGCAAGATGCGCGCGCTCAAAGTCAATCGCAGACAGATTGACTGAAACACTAATTGTGTCCGGCCAAGTGGCGCAAGCACGGCATGCTTGAGCAACCACAAAACGCGTCATATCGCTGATAATACCCATTTCTTCTGCAAGCGGTACAAAAACACTGGGGGATACAAATCCCAAGGTCGGATGATTCCAACGCACCAAAGCTTCGCAGGATGTCATTCTCATTTTATTCATGTCCACGACCGGCTGATAGACCAGATGCAGTGCTCCGTCACGGATAGCACTGCCCAAATCGCTTTTTAATTGGAGGCGCTCACGTTGAAGACGATCCATTTCCTCTTCGTAGGCGCGATACGGCACCCGCTTGTCAGCTTTACGCGCGTAAAGTGCCAAATCTGAACGGATCATAAGCGATTGAAAATCCATCGCTTCAGAATTTGTGGTCGCATAACCAATGGAAACGGCGGCAATATAGCGACAATTTGGCAAATCATAGCGGACGTTTAGAATATCTGCGATACGCTGTGCTAGGGCTTCAGCAGCCGCACTGTCCGTGAGATGATAGGCAAAAACTGAAAACTCGTCGCCGCCATGACGGCACACAAATAAATTACGCTTACCAAGGGTGCTCAGATTGGCAGCCAGCATCCGCAGCAGATTATCACCAGTGACATGGCCGTAAGTGTCGTTGATGCTTTTAAACTCATCGACATCAATGGCATACAGTGCGCAAATACCTTTCCGCATCACTTTTTCAGAATTCAAAACACGTTCGACGTTTTCTTTGAAGAAAGCGCGGTTTTGCAGGTTGGTGAGTTCGTCAAATCGGGCCATACGCTCAATTTTAGTTTCAGCTTCCACGCGCGCTGTAATATCTTCAATAACCAAAACAGCCCCGCCTTTCGATCGCTTTTTAGTCACGATTTGCAATGAGCGGCCATCACTTAACGTCAATTTAGTCGTGCCACCACTTTCACGAGCGACCATCATGGTAATCTTGCGTGAGGCAATTTCGGCTTCTTCGCGTGTGGCAAACAGGCCGCTGCGGCGTGCCATTGTGAAAACAATGTCCAGTGAACGGCCATCGATCTTGATTTTAGGATCGAACCCCAGAATTTTGAAAAACTGCTTGTTTGCCACTTCTATCCGGCGCGCTTCGTCAATCATCAACAACCCATGTGGCATGTTATTGAGCGCAGCGTTAAATTTGTCTGCAATTTCGGCAAGCATCATGCGGCCGCGGGTCGATTCAAACAAAGTATTGCGCAGCGTCTGAGCCAAACTCGAAATCATAAGAACAAATGGCACAGATAATCCCGCCATTAAGATATGATGAGGATCGCCCCGAAACAAAAGTCCGCCCAGGTAAGGGACTGCAAGACAAACGAGCGCCCCGACAGTATGGCGGCTGGAGCCATAATATTTGCCGAGCACTGTTGAAGCCGTCGCCATGACGATAATCGTAGACGCCAACTGCGTAAATTCGCCGGGTGCAACATAAACACCAAAAAAACCAAAAGTACCCACAAGAATTGCGCCGGCGATCAATGCGACAAACTGACTATTATCCCAGTGTGTCGCTTCCAACGGATCAAGCAGATCTGGCTTAAGCCGATGAAATTTCAGCACAATTGAATAGCGCCAAAATGCGCAGATCATAATTGCCATCATCAGCGCGATGTAAAGCAATGATTCTGTCTCGCCATAAGCCAACAAAGCCGCGAAGGCTTGAATGAAACCGCCAACAATCACACTTCCAGGATTTTCGAAAAGTGAGGCTATGAAAGACGCTCTTATTGCGCCGTCGGTAGAATTTTTACCGGCCAATTTTTTATTTTTTTCCACAATGCTTCGCCTTAAGGGAAACTCCCCATACGACCCAATACACGCGCGAAGCTTAAAACTTTATTCAATTGCCACCAACAGCAAAACTTATGGCAAATAAAGAGTTAAACGGAGCCTTTGGTGTGCCTCACTATTCTGCGGCGATAGCAAAAACTGGTTTTTGTGCTTTTATTTTCGCCATCAAGTCGGCACGTAACAATCGTGTTTTTTCAACATTGGCGTGCTTAACGTGACCATAGCCGCGAATGTTCATCGGCAGTGCCAAAAACGCTTTTACATCGGCCAGGTTTTCAACCTTTAGATTTTCAGCGGCAAATTCCAAATCGCCTTCAAAAGCTGCAATTAAGCCGCGTTCCATCCGGCGTTCCGCACTGTAACCAAAAATGTCTAAGGCGGTGCCGCGGACACCCTTGAACTGTGCCAACATACCAAAGGCCTTAAGCATCCACGGCCCAAAACGGCGTTTTACCATCTGCCCCTTTGCATTCTTTGGCGAAAAGGCTGGCGGTGCCAAATGGAATTCTAACCGGTCAAACGACGAAAACGTTTCATTCAACTGGGCTGCAAACGCACCATTGGTATAAAGCCGCGCAACTTCATATTCATCTTTAATGGCCATCACCTTAAACAAGCTGCGCGCTGCTGTTTCAGTTAGTGCCGTTGATCCGGGGACTGTTTTTGCTTCAGCTGCCTTTATTTCCGCTAGCATTTGAACATAACGCGCCGCGTACGCTGCATTTTGGTAATCGGTTAAAAACGCTGTCCGCGCGGAGATGATGTCGTCAAGTGACGTTGCCATTGGCGGTTTAGGATTTTGGGCTTTAGCCACCATTGCCCGGACATATTCAGGGTCGTGCGCGGCGCGGCGTCCCCATTGAAACGCATCAACATTCATTTTTACTGCTTCACCATTCAGCACGATAGCCTGTTCGACCGCTGTTGCTGACAGCGGCACGCCACCATGTTGAAATGCGTATCCCAGCATAAACATATTGGCGGCAACCGTATTGCCAAATAAAGCCCGAGTGGTTTCGGTTGCATCAAAGAAATGGGCATGCCCTGCCCCTGCAGCCTTGCCAATGGCGCGTTTTAATCGTTCAACCGGCAATGAATAATCAGCATCACGCGTAAAATCCCCCGGCATAATTTCAGCGGTATTGGCCACAAATAAAGTATGGTTTTCGCGCGCCGCTGCCAATACAGTTTTAGCACCCGACACGACCAAATCGCAGCCCAAAATTAAGTCCGCTTTGCCCGCGGAAACGCGGATGGCACTGATGTCAGCAGGCGCTTTTGCAATACGCATATGGCTGAACACAGCGCCACCTTTCTGCGCCAAACCGGCCATATCAATCATCCCGCAGCCCTTGCCCTCAAGGTGCGCAGCCATGCCGAGTATTGAGGCTATAGTAACAATGCCTGTGCCACCAACCCCGTTAATCACAGCCGCCCAGCCGTTGTCGAGATTGAAAGATTTGGGCTCTGGCACATCATCCAAAGCACTGCTTACGTCTTTCAAGCCTTCCGCTTTTTTCAACTTTGCGCCATGTACAGTAACAAACGACGGGCAAAATCCATTGACGCAGGAAAAGTCCTTGTTGCAGCTGGTCTGGTCAATTTTGCGCTTGCGGCCAAACTCGGTTTCAACCGGCTGTACAGAGACACAATTGGATGCAACGCCGCAATCACCGCAGCCCTCACACACCAACTCATTGATAATGATCCGTTTATCCGGATCAGGAAACGTTCCGCGTTTACGGCGCCGGCGCTTTTCCGCTGCACACGTTTGATCAAAAATCAAAACGCTTACGCCTGTAACGTCTCGAAGTTCAAGCTGCACAATTTCCAAACCGTCGCGGCCATGAACGGTTGTGTGCGCTGGGAATTCTGCCACACCGGCATACTTCTCCACATCATCTGTCACAATCGCGATCCGCTCAACGCCTTCGGCGCGCACCTGACGGGCAATCTCGTCGACTTTCAAAGACCCTTCGTGTGGCTGGCCGCCCGTCATTGCCACGGCGTCATTATAGAGAATTTTATAAGTAATATTGGCTTTGGATGACAGTGCAAACCGGATAGCCAAGCTACCAGAATGGTTATAGGTGCCATCCCCTAAATTCTGAAAAATATGTCCGGTTTCAGTAAATGGCGCTTCACCGACCCATTGCGCACCTTCGCCGCCCATTTGGGTAAAACCATGGGTATCGCGGTCCATCCATAACGCCATAAAATGGCAACCAATACCGGCAGCCGCGCGTGAGCCTTCCGGCACTTTGGTTGATGAATTATGCGGACAGCCGGAACAAAAATACGGGGTACGTGTTGCCACACTGACTGAATCTGCAAGCTGCGCTTGATATTGCTTCAGGCGGTGCACGCGGGCAACGATTTCTTCTGAAGCCCCGATATATTTTAGAACCCGCTCGCCAATGCCAATGGCAATGTTATTGGGGTCAAGCGAGCCTTTAACAGGAAACAACCATTCGCCGCGCTCATCGCGTTTGCCCACAATTAAAGGCTGGTTGGCAGTGCCATAAAGATGCTCTTTCAGCTGCACTTCGAGAAGCGTGCGCTTTTCTTCAACAACAATCACGGTCTCTAACCCGCGCGTGAATTCAACAAAATGCTGTGCGTCAAACGGCCAAGCGCAGCCGACCTTAAACAGTCTAATTCCAAGGTCGCGTGCCCGTGCCTCATCAATGCCCAAATCATCCAGCGCCTGGCGTGTGTCGAGGTAACTTTTTCCGATGGTGACAATGCCCAATTTGGCATTCGCACCGCCGGAATAAATAATCTGGTTCAGATTATTCAGCGCAACAAACGCCGACGCCGCTGCCCGCTTATGCTCATGCAACCGCGCCTCTTGGCCTAAAAAATCAAGTTCCGCACGGATGTTAATCCCGCCGTCCGGAAACACCAATTCGGGCAATTTAATTTGAACACGGCCCATCGATGCATCCACCGAAGCGGTCGACTCGATATTATCTTTGACGCATTTGAATGCTACCCAAGTGGAAGAATAACGGGATAAAGCATAGCCAATTTGGCCATAATCCAAAATTTCCTGAACACCCGCCGGGTTCAAAATTGGCATCATCACATCCAGAAACAAAAATTCGGTCTGGTGCGCATTGGTGGAAGATTCCGCATTATGGTCATCACCCATCAGCGCAAGCACACCGCCGTTTTTTGCTGTGCCAGCTAAATTGGCATGGCGAAACACGTCGCCGGAGCGGTCAACACCGGGGCCTTTGCCATACCACATGCCAAATACGCCATCGTATTTTGAAGGCGAGTAAAGCCCGGCCTGCTGTGTGCCCCAAACCGCAGTTGCTGCAAGCTCTTCGTTGAGGCCCGGTTGAAACACAACTCCCGCCTCGCCCAATTCTTTGCGAGCCCGCCAGAGTTGCTGGTCAAGGCCGCCCAGTGGCGAGCCGCGATAACCAGACACAAAACCCGCAGTGTTCAACCCTGCCGCTCTGTCCCGTGCGTGCTGCATCAGCAGCATTCTGACAATGGCCTGCGTGCCTGACAAATAAATGTCCTTGGCGCCAAGATCAAATTTATCGCCAAGTGTTACATTTCGCAGCGTCATAGTCCGTCTCCCTGCGGCCAAAAATCAACTGGTTCACTCTATGTTGCGCTTAAAAATGCGCGGCGCAAAGTCCTTTGGGGTTCGAAAGTTCAGGCTATTCAACAAAGCAATAAGGCTTACAAAAATCGCAAAAAATCGAATTAAAATTGCGCGGCAAACCTGCTTTGAACAATCAAATAACCGGCCGTTCAATAAACCCAGTTTTTTTGGTTTCGAACTAAGCCTACAAAACTCTGACTTGGCTCATTTACTGCTCGCAGCCAAGAATTTTTCAGCCTAGGGTTAAGATGTGGACCTTGGGGAGGGGAGCCTATGCTTATAGCATTTACCAAAGTTATTGACCGCATCAGCCGGTTAGTATCCTACGCGGCTATTTATTTGGTTTTGGCTGCGTCAATGGTATCGGCGTTCAATGCCCTCTTTCGTTATTCTGTAAACGGGTTGCTTTATTTAGCGGGACCAGAAGGCGGCGGTGTGTTCGGCGCTATTTTTGACATTTACCGCCAAAACTCAAACACACTGTCTGAAGCGCAATGGTATATGTTCACTGGCATGGTCATGCTTGGCGGCGCTTGGACATTGAAAGTCAATGAGCATGTCCGTGTTGATCTGCTTTATGGCTCGGTTGCTGAAAAAACCCGTACATGGATTGACTTTCTCGGCGGCATTTTCTTCCTGCTGCCCATGTGTGTGTTGATGGTCTACTTTACATGGCCTTGGTTCATGGATGCTTGGAACACAGGCGAAGGCTCGCTCAATTCAGGCGGCCTTATACGCTGGCCGGTCAAATTAATGGTGCCAATCGGGTTTTTCCTTCTTGGTCTTCAAGGCTTGGCTGAAATCATCAAATGTTACCTTGCACTCACCGGATCTTATGTTCGTGAGTTTGCCTATGAGAAGCCGCTGCAATGACCCAGTTTATCATTCACTATTTAGCGCCGATGATGTTTGTCGGTTTGATAATCTTTATGATTATCGGTTATCCTGCGGCATTCTCTTTGGCTGCTGTCGGCCTGTTTTTTGGGTTCTTCGCTATTGAACTGGGTGTTATTCAGCCAGAGTTCTTGGGTAATTTAACCTTTCAGCTCTATTCGGTTCTTTCCAATGAACTTCTGTTGGCAATTCCGTTTTTCACCTTTATGGGCGTTATCCTCGAGCGTTGCGGCCTTGCCGAAGACCTGCTTGAAGGGTTCGGCCAACTGTTCGGCAATGTGCGCGGCGGGCTTTCCTATGCAGTAATCATTGTTGGTGCCATACTGGGTGCCATTACTGGCACTGTGGCAGCATCGGTTATTGCAATTGGCCTAATATCGCTGCCGATGATGATGAGATATGGCTATAATATCCGCCATGCCACAGGTGTTATTGCTGCTTCAGGCACCATAACCCAGCTCATCCCCCCATCACTTGTGTTGATTGTTTTGGCCGATGCTTTGGGCCAATCGCCCGGTGACATGTATATTGGTGCGACCGGCGCCAGCATTGTGCAAGTTTTGCTGTTTGCCGGCTGGGTGTTCATCCTTTCAATTTTCCACCCCGAATATGTGCCCGCATTGCCGCCAGAAGCCCGCACATTGCGCGGCTGGGACCTGTTTTGGAAATGCGCGCGCGGCATGGTGCCATCATTAGCGCTGATTGGCGTTGTGCTTGGCACCATTTTTATGGGCCTTGCAACACCGACAGAAGCTGGTGCCATGGGCGTTGTTGGCGCGATGATTATTGCTGCGCTTGCCCGCCGCCTGACATGGAATTTGGTCTATCAAGGCATGGAATCCACCATGAAACTCACCGCAATGGTGGTGTTTATCTTGATGGGCGCCCGGGTTTTCAGCCTGGTGTTTCAGGGTGTTGGCGGCAGTATTTGGATTGAAGAGATGCTGACTGGCTTGCCCGGTGGCCAGGTCGGTTTCTTGGTTTTTACCATGGTTTTTGTTTTCGTGATCGCATTTTTTCTCGATTTTTTCGAGATTGCCTTCATCATCGTGCCGCTTCTGGCTCCAGCTGCGGTTGCCCTCGATATCAACCTGATCTGGTTTGGCGTGCTGCTGTGCGCCAATATGCAAACCAGCTTCATGCACCCGCCTTTCGGCTTCGCTTTGTTTTATTTGCGCGGCATAGCGCCCAAAGAGGTGAAAAGCAGTGATATTTATTGGGGCGCAATTCCTTGGATTGTTTTGCAGCTGATCCTTGTTGGCTTATTGGTGGCATTTCCAGAACTGGTAACTTATTTCCTCGATAAACCGGTCCTGCAAGATTTGAACAACATTCAAATCGATCTGCCTGCCTTGGGCGGCGGCCTTGAAGGCGCTCCTAGCATGGGGCTTCCTGCACTTGGTCTTCCTCCAGTTGTGCCTGTGCCCAATCCATAGGTAAAAAATTGAGCGCCCTACACATCAATGATTTTTGCAGAACGCTTGTTGCGGTAACCTCAGTTAATTCATTTGGTCCTGAACACGATGTTTGGAAAATCGGTGGCAAGGTGTTTGCCATCGTCAACATTTTGCGGGGCTGCGTATCGTTTAAGTGCACGGATATTGAAGCTGCGCAAATGCTGATCGAAAGTGGCGTGGCGCATAAAGCCCCTTACTGCCACGCATCTTGGGCCATGGTTGTCTATAGCGAAATGCCCGATGACGAGCTGTATGCAAGGTTGCGCGCCTCATATAATTTCATGCTCAAAAGCCTGCCAAAAAAGGTCCAAGCCCAATTGGCTTAGACCAACAAAAAACCCGGCTGTTGCCAACCGGGTTTTCAATTGCAATCAGACTTAAACTTACAGCTTATTGGCGCGCTGCTGGATCATCATGAATGTGTCGAATGTGTATTCTGAAAGCTGTGCCCACAGATAAGCGTCTTTCTTAAACGCCAACTGGTGATCATAGATTTTCTTGAACGTTGGGTTGGCTGCGCTGATTTCAGCGTAAACAGCTGTTGATGCCTCATAAGCGGCAGCAAGGATTTCCTGGCTGAACGGCCGCAACACCGCTCCACCGGCAACAACTTCTTTCAAAGCCATTGGGTTTTTGCTGTCATAGTTGGCAAGCATATCGGCGTTTGCTGCACGGCAGGCAGAATCCAAAATGGCTTTATATTCAGCAGGAAGTTCGTTCCATTTTGCCAAATTAAACATGGAATTCAGAACCGGGCCACCTTCCCACCAACCTGGGTAGTAATAATACTTGGCCACTTTGGCAAAGCCAAGTTTGTTGTCATCATAGGGGCCAACCCACTCAGCAGCATCAATAGTGCCTTTTTCGAGTGCAGCATAAATCTCGCCACCTGGAATTTGCTGCGGAACAACGCCAAGTCTCTCGATGATTTTGCCGCCCATGCCACCAATACGCATTTTAAGGCCTTGCATATCAGCCAGCGTGTTGATCTCTTTACGATACCAACCGCCCATTTGTGCGCCGGTGTTACCGCATGGCAACGAATAAAGGCCCTGCGTCGCATAGAACTCATTCATCAATTCCATACCGCCGCCGTAATAGTACCAAGCGTTTTGCTGGCGCGCGTTGAGGCCGAATGGAATAGCGGTGCCCAAAGCATAGGTCGCATCTTTGCCCCAGTAATAATAAGACGCGGTGTGGCACATTTCTACGGTGCCAGCTGAAACAGCGGATGCAGCCTCAAGGCCTGGAACCAGCTCACCTGCTGCAAAAACCTGTATTTCAAAGTTGCCGCCGGTCGCGTCTTTCACAAACTTTGCCATTGTTTGGGCAGCGCCAAAAATAGTGTCGAGTGATTTTGGAAATGATGACGTGCAACGCCACGTAATTTTTGGCATTGATTGTGCAATTGCTGGCGCAGCAAGTGCTGTTGCCGCAACTGCGCCAACACCGGTGACACCGGCTTTGGTGATAAATGAACGACGATCCATGTAGTTTCCTCCCGTAGTGGATCCAGAACAGCGCCCAATGGTTTGGACGTTAGATGAAATGAGGCCATGCGTTTTGAAACAAAATCGCATGTTCAAGTTGCACCATAGACGGCAACTTAGCGCAAGCAGTCATTAGAACAAGATGCGCAATAGCCGGTATTTCAAAAAGTTAAAAAAATTAAATGGTCTTAAAAGACTTTAGGCAATTTATATGGCCTCTTGAAAAAGACATGAGGCAAGCGCAAAACGTCGCCAATACCATTTAAGCCGGAACGCCAAAATGCTGTCGCCTTTGATTGCTGTAACCTCTGACGTTAAAACATTTGAAAACTACACGTGGCATGCCGCCCCTGCGCAATATCTTGATGCAGCCATTCGCGGTGCGCATGTTACCCCTTTGATCATTGCCTCGTTTGGACAAGCCGTTGATATGGATGGTATTTTGTCTGGCGTTGACGGCCTGCTGGTTACCGGTTCGCGCTCTAATGTTCACCCTGCCCTCTATGGTTCTGAACCAAGTCAAGCGCACGAGCCCTATGATCATGCGCGAGATTCAACCAGCTTGCCAATGATCCGTTTGGCGCTTGCCAAGGGCGTGCCGGTACTGGCCATTTGCCGGGGTATTCAAGAATTGAACGTTGCACTCGGCGGTTCGCTCGCCACTGAAATTCAAGAGCAATCAGGCCGCATGGACCACCGCGCCGCTGTCAGCGAAATTCAGGCAGAACGCTTTGCAATCCGGCATCCGGTTCACGTTAAAGAAGGCTCCTGCCTCGCCGAGGTTTTGGGCGCGGGGCCTGTGGCCGTCAACTCGGTTCATCGCCAAGCCATCGACCGACTGGCCAATGGCTTACAAGTCGAAGCTGTTGCTGACGATGGCACAATTGAAGCGGTGTCAGTGATTGGTGCAAAAGCCTTTGCCGTAGGTGTGCAATGGCACCCTGAGTATTGGTTTGCATCCGACACGCCATCAAACGCAATTTTCAAAAGCTTCGGCGATGCTGCACGCGCGCATGCTAAAAAACGCTTGGGCCTTTATAGCCAACCACAAGACAGCAACGCCCCAGCGGCAGAGTAATAGATCAAGCTCGTTTTGCGAAACTCTGGCATTCCGGCACTGGCGTGATCACCGTTCCTTGGGTAAAATAACTGATCAAATTATCAACCACCAGATCAGCCATCGCGATGCGGGTGGCAACCGACGCTGAACCCACATGCGGCAATAAACACGTGTTCGGCAGATCAATCAGGGCCTGCGGAATACGTGGCTCATCATAGAAAACATCAAGACCGGCAGCGGCAATTGTGTGATTGGTGAGTGCTGCAATCAAATCGTCTTCATCCACCGTCGTACCGCGGCCGATATTGATGAACACGCCGTTTGGCCCCAAGGCTTCAAAAACCTTACGCCCCACAATTTTGTGGGTTGCGGCCGTCGATGGTGCAATTGAAATCAGCGTATCCACCGAAGTCGCCAAATCGATAAGGCTGTCAAAATAGGGGTAAGTTATACCTGCGTCAGCCTTACGGTTATGATAGGCAATAGAAACGCCAAAACCTTCCAAGCGCCTCGCAACCGCTTTGCCAATGCGGCCCATCCCGAAAATGCCAATTTTGCGGCCGCGCAATGTCAAAGGTGTGAGCGGGTAAGGACCATTTTTTGCCCAATGCCCGGCCCGCAAATAATTTTCTGCTGCATTAAACTGGCGAAGCGTGTTCAATAAAAGCCCAAGCGTAGTATCGGCCACTTCTTCATCGAGCACATTTGGTGTGTGCGTAACGATGATGCCTTTTCTAGCGGCGTAATCCGCATCGACGCCATCATAACCGACACCGAAGTTCGCGATAATTTTCAAATTCGGCAAGGCGTCAATGAAAGCCGCATCGATCTTCGCATAAGAACCAATACCTTGAATAAGGTCGCGCTGATGAGCGTTTATCAGCGACGCATCACCGCTTTCAATTGTGATACGCTCAAAGGTTGCACCGATGCGGGATGCAGCATGTGTGTGCAGTTTGCCCGGTACGAGCACTGGAATAGACGACAAATTCAAAACCATAATCTAACCCTGCCTATTTATACCCGTCGAATCACGTTCCCGAAGTATAGGCCGGATCATCTCAAATGGCTTTACTGGTTCTGAGCCACGAATGCGACTGACAAGAACCTTAGCCGCACGCTCACCCACCACAGATTGGCCGTTCCAGACCGTAGTCAGTGACGGCATGGCAATATCAGCTTCAGCCAGATCATCATAACCGGTCACCGAAATTTCCTGCCCGGGTGTCAAGCCGGCCCGTGCAAGGCCGCTCATCAGGCCGATTGCCACAAGATCATTCCAACACACGGCGGCGGTGGGTTTTTCGGGCAGGTTCAGAAATTCGGGAGTGGCATCAAACCCAGCACGTTTCGTGCGCGGGCCTTCAATGCGCCAATCTGCGCGTGTTGGTAGTCCTGCAGTTTTCATGGCCACGCTATACCCGCGGTAACGTTCGCGACCCGTCGACGTCTCATCTGTGCCGCCGATAAACGCAATACGGCGATGGCCAAGCGCGATCAGATGATTGGTCGCCAAGCCAATTCCAAACGCATCATCGCCGCGCAATGACGGCACTTTGACACCATCCACAGTTCGAGCGATCAGCACGCACGGCATGCCGTTTTTCTCGCACATTTCGATTTCAGATGCCGGTGTGCCGATTGCGGGCGAAATAATCACACCGTCGGCGCCAAGCTGCAACAAGGTTTCAAGGCCGCGGCGTTGCTTCTCCAAATCGTCATTATGGTTGGAAAGCAAAAATGTATGGCCCGAGCGTTCGAGCTCAATCTCAATGGCATGCAGAATTTCTGCGTAAAACGGATTGATGATATCTTGAACCAAAACGCCAACCAAGCCAGATTTGGAGGTGCGCAAACTGGCTGCGCGCCGGTTGTAAATATAGCCCATTTCGCGGGCATAATCTTTAATGCGCTCACGGGTGGAGGAAGCAACCAGCCCGCTGTCACGCAACGCCAACGACACGGTGGCTGTCGATACGCCAAGGGCTTCGGCAATGTCGGATAATTTGATTTTACGAGACAACCGGCATTCCTCAAACCTTGGCCACTCTAAACAGTTTAATTGGTTTTGAGGGTAAGTCGCAAGGTGTCGCAGCAGGCGATATGTCTAGATTATCGGCTTTTGATATTCAAAAGGACTCGATCAAGGGTTTTGATCAGGCTTTCATGATCAGCATTGGTTAAACTGGAAAAAATTACAGCCTCAGTGTCTTTCGCAATCTGGCGACCAATTTCCATCACACGGCGTCCTTCCGGCGTCAGCGCAATAATGATGGATCGAGCGTCATCACGCGAGACTGCGCGCGCCAGAAAACTCTGAGCTTCCATTCGGGTGACGGTTTTAGTAATTGTGGGAGCGCGTACATCCAGTTTTTCGGCCAGTTCAGCCAGCGCAAGCGGGCCATGCTCGTGCAGCATAAATAAAACCTGCTCTTGGCCCGCATAAAGCCCGTGCTTAAGCAGGCTTGCCGCTAAATTGCTGCGCGCCAAACGTGCAACCGCCTGTAGCTTTGCGCCAAGGCTCATTGACTGAGATACGTTATTGACCGCTACAACACTCTCCCCGGGTGATTTTTGATCTTCGCTCGCAGACTTAACGTCTAGGGCTGCCGCTTTGCGTTGTTGCTTTTCAATTTTGCGCTGGGCTTTTTTGCTTTCTTTAGCTTGTTTTTTTGCTTTTTCGGCAGCTTTCAATTCGGCCTTACGCGCCTTTTTGGCATTGTCTTCAGGCGTTAATTCCAGCGCTTCATCAAGATCTTTGCTCATAGTCCAAACCTCAAATACTGACAGAGGGTAAGATTGTCACAACCCGCTGTCACAATGAAGTGGCAAGGCCAATCACAGCAAATGGTTCATCCGCAGTAACTCGGGAATATTTTCTTTCAAATTGAAAAACCCGCGCGATGCATGCGGCCAAGCCAGCCTGTCCCATTGCCTAACGATCGATCGGATCACAATACCGTGCGGCTTTGCGGCCTGTTCCAGCGCTTTAAGTGCATCAGCGACCGGCCCGACTGCTGCGTGCATGGTAACGAGCTCTTTTACATCTAATGTTTGAGCTGTTGTAATCAAATTTTCAATAGCATCCAGACCCTCAAACGCACCGTGCCCGGGCACTGTCTTTGCAAGCCTTTCGCTGGCATCAGCCAAGGCACCGGTTGCAAACGCATGCACCGTCTCGCCAACCGGCAGTGTTGCCCGCTCATGGGTCAATTGCCAAGTGATAAAACCGGCGGCACCCTTCGGAACTTCAGGTGCGCAGTCTTCTTCAGTCACCAACAGCAATGATTTGGCACCGCTAGGAGCGCCACGGTACTGAATTTGCGACGCAGCTGGCGGATTATCCCATTCAAGCGGGTTGGCTTCACGCGCCAAACCTTCCGGCCTAAAACGCGCCTCGGTGTACTCAGCAATGTTGGAACTGCGCGCCAGATAGGTTTTGCCGCGTGTTTGCAAGCCCGCCACCCAACGCCAAGAGAGGGTGTTGGAGGCCGGATCGCCGTCCATCAGATGCCTGTAAAAAAAGTCAGCCCCAAGCTGCCATGGCAGCCGCAATGTGAAAATCCAGATCGATGCAAACCACATGCGGGCGTGGTTGTGCAAATAGCCGGTCTCAACTAATTCTTGCGCCCAGTGGTCAAAGGCGTCATGGCCGGTATTGCCCGCAATCGCCCGGTCATAGGCCTTGCGCAAACCGGAATTCCGTTCGATTTGGGTCAATGCCTCGCCCAATTCAGTATTATACCGCGACCAAAGCTGGGGCCGCATTTCCAGCCAGCCTTTCCAATAGGTCCGCCAAAACACTTCCTGAATGAATTTTTCAGCCGTTGAAGGCGCAAAAACTTTCAATACTTCCGCGCAGACTTGATGCTCAGAAACCAACCGATGGCGAATATGCGGTGACAGTGCTGAAATGTTTGAGCGGTTGTCTACCCCGAAATCAAAATTTCGTTTATCAGCATATTTCGAACCGGCATTTGGCACAAAAACAGCCAAGCGCTGCAAAGCGGCATGGCGCGTTGGGGTAAAATCTGCGGTTTGGGTAAAAAGGTTCATATCCCCGACATAGGCCAGCTGATTAAATTGCCAAGTTGCCAGACGATCTTTTTCTAATTCACTGGCATTTTACCCGCTGCAATACGCCAAGTTCATCGCTATATAGCCATCAAACACATAAACCAGAGATACAAATTATGGCTGCTGAAGCTGAGAACGCTGCAAACTTTATCCCCGTTCCCGTTACGGTTCTCACCGGTTATCTTGGCGCAGGCAAAACCACTTTGCTCAACCGCATTTTGTCTGAGCAGCACGGCAAGCGCTATGCCGTCATCGTCAACGAGTTTGGCGAAATTGGCATTGACAATGATTTGATTGTCGAGAGCGACGAAGAAATCTATGAGATGAACAATGGCTGCGTCTGCTGCACGGTGCGCGGCGATTTAATCCGCGTGGTGGAAGGCTTGATGCGCCGCCCCGGCCGGTTTGATGCGATCATCATTGAAACAACAGGTTTGGCCGACCCCGCCCCGGTGGCACAAACATTTTTCATGGACGACGAAGTGCGCGCCAAAACAAAATTAGATGCCGTGGTGGCTGTAGCAGACGCCAAGCATTTGCCCTTGCGGTTGAAAGATAGCAAAGAGGCGGCCGAGCAACTGGCCTTTGCCGACGTGGTTTTATTGAACAAAACTGATCTCGTTACGCCCGCTGAACTTAATCTTTTGGAGCGCACGATCCGCTCGATTAACCCGACCGCCCGCATTCACCGCACGCAGCGTTCCGCAATTGCGCTCGACCAAGTGCTCAACCAAGGCGCGTTTGATTTGAACCGCATTCTCGAAAACGACCCGCATTTTCTGGAAGGCCATGATCATCACCATGATCACGATCATGACGACCCGAACCATGTGCATGATGAGAATTGTGGCCATGATCATTCACATGACCATCATTCACATGATGATCATCATCATCACGGTGAAGTTGCTGCCATCCACGATCTCTCGGTAAAATCGATTTCACTGCGCGGCGGCGAGATGATGGGTGAAAAGTTCTTGGAATGGATCAACGACATCACCCAAACCGATGGCAATGATATTTTACGCCTCAAAGGCATTATCGCATTTGCCGATGACGACGACCGTTACGTTGTGCAAGGCGTGCATATGATTGTTGAAGGCGACCATCAGCGCGCGTGGAAAGACAGCGAGAAGCGTGAGAGCCGCCTCGTGTTTATCGGCCGCAATCTCGACACCGACCGTATTACCGCCGGCTTTAACGCCTGCGCAGCTTGAGCCATGCCGACCATTGCCCCGCTTGATCTTGGCGAACACACCCTGTTTGCCGGCTTCGTCGATGATGTGCCAATGTTTGCCACCGTTGATGGTGCGTTGCATGTGCTCGATGGTACGCATCGCCAAGCCGGCATCCATCAAGGCTTGGCAAGCATCACATTAACCCACGATGGCAAGCGTTTGCTGACCGGCGGCGAAGACGGCAAGGTTATGCTGACCGGTCTTGATTTGGCCAGCCAGACGTTATCTTCGCACGGTTCAAAATGGATCGCGCAAATTGCCTCCGGCCCCAATGGCGCTTTGGGCTGGGCGATTGGCAAAAATGCTTACGTTCGTGAAGCCCAAGGAAAAAATATCGCCCAAATCCACGAAGTCGCCCATGGCCGCACAGTAGAGGGCCTTGCGTTTTTCCCCAAGGGTCTGCGCATTGCCTGCTCTCATTATGATGGCGTCAGCCTGCATTTCCCCGGCACCAAAAGCGGCACGCATATTTTGCCATGGAAGGGCGCTCATCTGAGCGCAACAGTGTCGCCCGATGGCGAATATGTCATTTCCACCATGCAAGAAAATGCGCTGCACGGCTGGCGGCTGGCAGATAAACGCGATTTGCGGATGAGTGGTTATCCTGCTAAAACCAAATCACTGTCATGGAGCATGAAGGGCCGCTACCTTGCCACCTCCGGCGCACCGGCGGCCATCGTTTGGCCGTTCCTCGCCAAAGACGGCCCGATGGGCAAAGCGCCTTTGGAACTGGGCACGCGCGGCGATGCCATGGTGATGGTAGTCGCATGCCACCCGCAGGAAGATTTGGTAGCAATCGGCTATAATGACGGCATGATTTTGCTGGTGCGCTTTTCCGATGCCCGCGAGGTGGTTCTCCGCCGCGCTGGCACGGCTGCAATCTCAGCGCTTGGCTGGGATAAGACGGGTGCTAGACTGGCCTTCGGCAGTGATAATGGGAATTGTGCCGTGGTGGATTTGCGCAGTTAATCTCCGAAGATTGCGGCTGAATTTACCCCCACCCTCTATCCCCCCACAAGGTGGAGGGGGGGTCAAGCATCGCATTTTTTACTTTGAATTTTTCGCTTGATATTGAGATTGAAGTATAAAGCGAAATGTCAAAGTCCCCCTCCCACTTGTGGAGAGGGATAGAGGGTGGGGGTAAAACTCAAGCCCAGAGGTATCGAGTAATTCAATGCGGATCGTGTTGCGAATTTTAGCTTCAAATATTAATGTTTCCTATTAACATTAGGGTGACAATCCCCCCCACTAACTCCCCCGATACGTCGAATACCCAAACGGTGAAATCAGCAACGGCACATGGTAATGCGCTTTGGCATCCCCCACGCCAAACCGGATCGGGATGACATCCAAAAACAGCGTCTCCGGCAATTCGCCGCCAAGCCCGCGCAAATAGCTTCCGGCGTGAAACTCCAATTCATACATCCCTGCCTTCAATGAAACGCCTTCAAGCAGCGGGCCATCGACGCGGCCGTCGGCATTGGTGATCACTTCTTTGAGAAACTCCACCCTGTCGTCATCGTGCCGGTAAAGCACAATGCGCATGCCCGCAGCGGGTTTTCCAAGCGCGGTATCCAAAACATGGGTGGTGAGTTTTCCTGCCATAATGCCCTCCTGATTTGGTTTTGGTGTAAGGCTCAACATCCTTGCCCGCAATGGAAACCATCTTCACGCATAATGCTTTTCAAACAGGGCTGCAAAAGTCTATGCTCAACCCAAATCAGGAATGGCTTGAGATGACAGATTACCCCCGCAATATGCTTGGCCACGGTGCCACCCCGCCAGATGCCAAATGGCCGGATGTCGATGGCTCGGGCCATGCTCGCATCGCTCTGCAATTTGTGGTAAATTATGAAGAGGGCGGCGAGAATAATATTCTCCATGGCGATGCTGCATCCGAAGCGTTTTTATCGGAAATCGTTGGCGCGCAAGCTTGGGTTGGCCAACGCCATTGGAACATGGAGAGCATTTACGAATATGGTGCGCGCGCCGGGTTCTGGCGGCTGCATCGTATGTTGACCGCCGCGCAAATTCCGGTCACGGTTTTTGGTGTCACCACAGCTCTCGAGCGTTCACCCGATCAAACCCGAGCGATGATTGACGCCGGTTGGGAAATAGCCAGCCATGGCCTCAAATGGGTTGAGCATAAAGACATGCCCGAGGATGAAGAGCGGGCGCAAATTCAACAATCCATCGCCCGCCATGAGGCCATTATCGGCTCACCCCCACGCGGCTGGTACACTGGCCGCTGCTCGATGAACACGGTCCGGCTGGCGGCAGAAGAAGGCGTATTAGGTTATATTGCAGATTCTTATGCCGACGATTTACCCTATTGGGTCGAAATTTCCAGCAAACCACAGTTGATCGTACCTTACACGCTTGATTGCAACGATATGCGTTTTGCAACGCCGCAAGGCTTTAATTCGGGCGAGCAATTTTACGCCTATTTGAAAGACACATTCGACACGCTTTACGCCGAAGGCCAAGCTGGCCAGGCTAAAATGATGTCAATTGGCCTGCACTGCCGTCTCGTGGGCCGCCCGGGTCGCGCAGCAGCGCTGCAACGCTTCATGGATTACGCCCGCGAGCATGACGGTGTTTGGTTTGCCACCCGGCAAGATATTGCCAAACACTGGCATCAACACCATCCACATCATTTATTGATTGAGGCTCCGCGTCCAATGCTTGAGGCTCCGGTTCCAATGCAGCCGAACTTAACAGCGTTAGATCAAGATGCGTTTATGGAACGTTTCGGCGGCGTGTTTGAACATTCGCCTTGGGTCGCAGCGAGGAGTTATTCACAAGGCGCAGCGGCAACCGATGCTGCAGAACTCCATAACGCCATGTGCGCCAGTTTCCGTGCCGGTTCTGATGCTGAACGCCTCGGCGTCCTTAACGCCCATCCTGATCTTGCCGGTAAACTCGCTGCAGCCAAACGCTTGACCTTAGACTCAACGCTTGAACAGGCCTCTGCCGGTTTGGATGCGCTAACCGATGATGAGCGTGGCTATTTTGAAACGCTGAATGATACCTATAAAGATATTTTTGGTTTTCCGTTCATTATGGCCGTTAAAAGCAAAACCAAGGGCGAAATTTTGAACGCATTTGAAGCCCGCCTGCAAAATTCGATGGAGGCCGAACGCACCACAGCCGAAGCCGAGGTTGAAAAAATCGCTTTGTACCGTTTGAAATCTTTGTTTGGTGAAGAGTAATATGAGCGGTCATTACTATGCTCCAAATGGAGGCCTGCCGCCGCAAACGCAGCTGCTCACCGGCCGCGCGATTTTCACAGAAGCCTATGCTGTCATCCCCAAAGGCGTCATGAGCGACATCGTCACGAGCGCTTTTCCACATTGGGAAAATACGCGCGGCTGGGTCTTAGCGCGGCCCTTGTCAGGTTTTGCTGAAACCTTCAGCCAGATAATTATGGAAGTGTCGCAAGGGGGCGGCTCAGACATACCCGAAAATGACGTTCAAGCGGAGTGCGTGATCTTCGTGGTGGAAGGCGCGTTGGAGCTGAATTTTGGTGGCACAACCCATTTGCTGCCCGGCGGCGGGTATGCTTATTTACCAGCGGGCTTAAGTTACACCGTGAAAAACACGCACCCTAAACCCGCAAAATTTCATTGGGTGCGCAAGCGCTATGAGCATGCGGCGGGCATTGAGCCACCGGAAGCGTTTGTTACGTCAGATCAGTCAACGAAGCTGAACACTATGCCCGATACCAATGGCGTTTGGGGCACCACGCGCTTTGTCGAACCCGATGATTTACGCCATGATATGCATGTGAATATCGTAACATTACAGCCGGGCGGCGTTATCCCGTTTGCTGAAACCCATGTCATGGAACACGGGCTTTATGTATTGGAAGGCAAAGCTGTTTATCGTTTGAACAATGATTGGGTGGAAGTTGAAGCAGGCGATTTCATGTGGCTGCGCGCATTTTGCCCGCAAGCCTGCTATGCAGGTGGCCCCGGCCCGTTCCGCTATTTACTTTATAAAGACGTCAACCGTTTGCCACATTTAGGCTCAAAGCGCCCATGAAAACCATCATTGCAAAGCCACTGACCCGCGCAAATTTCAAAGCCTATGGCGAAGTAATTGAGATGGCTGGCGCAAAACATTACCCGATCAATGGCGGCAAGACGACTCGCTTTCACGACCTTGCAACGATCGAAACCGCTGGCCCAAATGCCCGTGTTTTGGTGTCACTTTTTCATAGCAGGCCCTACGAAATGCCGTTGAAGCTATCTTTGGTCGAGCGTCATCCGTTTGGCAGCCAAGCCTTTTATCCCCTGAATAGCCAACCATGGTTGGTAATTGTCGCCCATGATAGCGACGATGGCCCGACAACACCCGAAGTGTTTCTTGCCAGTGGCAATCAAGGCGTCAATTACCCCCGCAACCAATGGCATGGCGTCTTAACGTCTATTGGTGAAACCCAAGATTTTATCGTGGTGGATCGCGGCGGCGATGGCACAAACCTTGACGAACACATATACGAAACACCCTTTACAATTTATCTTCCTAACGGAGCTGCCGATCATGCAATCTGAACTGGCAAGCCGTTTTTTAGATATCATAGAGTACGATGTCTTGCCACTCACGCGCCAAGGAGTTGCCGCTGGTAACAAAATTTTTGGTGCGGCCTTGGTTCTGAAATCAGACCTGTCTTTGGTTCTTGCTGAAACCAATAACGAGCTTGAAAATCCTTTATGGCACGGCGAAATGCATTTGCTGAAACGATTTCATGAACTGCCAGCTTCCATGCGCCCAACGGCCAAAGACATGTATTTTATTTCAACGCATGAGCCGTGTTCACTATGTATGTCGGCTATCACATGGGCAGGCTTTGATAATTTCTGGTATTTTTTCAGCCACGAAGATAGCCGTGATGCGTTTTCGATCCCGCATGATTTGAAAATTTTGAAAGAAGTCTTCAAACTGGAACCCGGCGGCTATGCCCATGATAATGCTTTCTGGAGCGCGCATTCAATCCGCAAAAATGCGGGTACTGAAAGGGCGGCGCAAATTGCAGGGTTGCTCAAAGCCTATGATGTTTTGTCGGCTAACTATCAGGCGGGTAAAGCTGAGAATGATATTCCGATGAACTGAAGGCACGTGTTAGTGGGGTAAGCCAAACCCACTAAGTTCACATGGATTGGTAAAGATATGCTAACCCAATCCCAATACTAAATCCGCTGCCTTCTCGCCCGTCATAATCGACGGGGCGTTCAAATTGCCATAGGTCACGCGCGGGAAAATTGACGAGTCTGCAACCCGCAAACCTGTCACACCAATTACACGCAATTCAGGGTCAACCACCGCGAGCGGATCATCCGCCGCACCCATCCGGCACGTGCCGCATGGGTGATAGGCGCTTTCGGCATGTTCGCGGATAAATGCGTCCAAGCCAGCATCATCCATTTCGGATGGAAGCGGTTGGATCATATCACCGGTAAAAGCCTTCAGTGCCGGTTGGTGAAACACTGTAACTGCCGCGCGGATGGCAGAACGGAACTCGGCAAAATCATCTTCATGGCTCATATAATTGAACATGATTTTTGGCGGAGCTTCCGGATCATTTGACCTTAAAGTCACCGACCCGCGTGCTTTTGATCGCATCGGCCCGGTGTGGATTTGAAACCCATGTCCCGTTGCCGCAGCCTTTCCATCATAGCGCACCGCAAATGGAATGAAATGAAACTGCACATCCGGGTAAGGCACATTGGGGTGCGATTTGAAAAAAGCACCCGCTTCAAAATGATTGGTTGTGCCAAGGCCGCGTTTCAAAAACAGCCAATTGGCGCCGATCCACGCTTTTGAAAAAATGTTCCAATGCTTGTAAAGCGTAATGGGTTGAAGACTTTTGGCCTGCACATAAACTTCGAGATGGTCTTGCAAATTCTTGCCGACGCCAGCGCGGTCTGCAATCACAGGAATTCCCAAAGCCTGCAATTCAGCTGAAGGGCCAATGCCCGACGCCAGTAAAATTTTGGGCGAATTGATAGAGGACGCTGATAAAATCACTTCGCGTTTTGCTGTGATGACCTCAATTTGGCCCCGACGTTTGACTTCAACCCCAATGGCTTTTTTGCCATCAAACACCACGCGGCGCGCCAAAGCATTTACAATTTGGCAATTCGGGCGGCGCAGTGCGGGCCGTAAATAAGCATTGGCAACCGACCAACGACGGCCATTATGGACAGTCATTTCCAGCGCGCCAAAGCCCTCTTGCTCTATGCCATTGTAATCGTCCGTTAACTTATACCCCGCCTCAGAACCTGCCTTGATAAAGGCTTTATAAAGCGGGTTGATCCTTTTGCCGCGTGTCACATGCATCGGGCCCGTAGTTCCGCGCAACGCACGCGAAGCGGCATCTTTCACCTCATCGCCGCCATGCCAGTTTTCCATCCGCTGGAAATATTTCTGCACGCCTTTTTCGCCCCAACCTTTTGCGCCTTGGCTTTCCCAATAATCAAAATCTGCTGAATGGCCGCGCACATAGACCATGCCGTTAATTGATGACGAACCGCCAATCACCCGCCCACGCGGCGTTACCAAAACGCGATTGTTTAAGCCCGGCTCAGGTTCAGTTGTTAAGCCCCAATCATAGCGCTTCATGTTCATCGGGAATGATAAGGCGGCAGGCATCTGTATGAACGGGCCAAAGTCTGTGCCGCCCGTTTCGATAATAATAACCGAATGCTTGCCGCTCTCGCTCAAGCGATAAGCCAAAGCAGCGCCGGCAGAACCTGATCCCACAATGATAAAATCGGCTTCCAAACAAAATACTCCTTAACCTTGGAGAAAACTCTATTCTCAAATCAAATGCACTGAATGGCCTTAAAACGGCATCTGCTTGTTTGCCCTTCGCCAAATTTGCCGCTAGATCAAGTGACAACCATTGGGAGATTGAGTATGCGTTTGTGCCGTATCGGGCCGAAGGGCAAAGAAAAAACAGCCATCATCGCTTCAGATGGCACTTATCGCGACCTTTCAGGCCATGTCCCGATTTTAGCGGGCGAAGCCGTTAGCCTTAAAGCCCTCGATAAAATTCGCAAACTTCGGCCCGAGCGATTGGATATCATCGATCCTGTACGCCGTTATGGGTCGTGCCTTGCAACCGTACCTAATTTTTATTGCATCGGGCTCAACTACGCCAAGCACGCCGCAGAATCTGGTATGCAAGCGCCGTCAGAACCTGTGCTGTTTTCGAAAGCTGCCAGCACCATTCACGGCCCAAACGATGATGTGACCATTCCCAAAAACTCGCTAAAAGCCGATTGGGAAGTGGAACTTGGTGTTATCATTGGTGCGGCATGCGAACATGTTTCTGAAAAAGACGCGCTAGCCCATGTGGCTGGCTATTGCGTGATCAATGATTTATCCGAGCGCGAATTTCAAATTGAACGCGGTGGTCAATGGATCAAAGGCAAATCTGCCCCAACTTTTGGCCCAATCGGGCCTTATTTAGTGACCGCGGACGAAGTGCCAAACCCGCAAGATTTGCAACTTTCGCTTAAACTCAACGGCGTTACCGTGCAGGATTCTACGACAGCCGATATGATTTTTTCTGTGGCTGAAATCATCTCTTATATGAGCCGGTTCATGCGGCTTGTTCCCGGCGACATCATCACCACCGGCACACCCGCTGGCGTAGGCATGGGGATGAAACCGCAACGCTTTTTGCAGCCGGGCGATGTGATGGAATTGACCGTTGAAGGTCTTGGCCATCAAAAACAAACAGCGCGGGCTTATTCCGCTTAAAACTATTCCTCTGCTTAGAATTCTTCGCTGATTAGAATTCTTCTCTGATTAGAATTCTTCGGCAACAATCACAGATCGTGGCGCAACATCTATGGTTGCGCCACTTTCCTTCTGGGTCAGCCCGTCACGCCAACCAAATCCGTTACGGCCCGGTAAATTGAAATTGATCGTTTCGCGGGTACGGTTGAAAAGTATCGCCAGTCGGCCAATTTCTGAGTCACCCGCGTCAGCCAATATCATCATCAACGTTGCGGCATCCTGTGCATCCCAATCGGCAGCTTGCATCAAAAGTCCGTCATACCGCAACCAAGTGACATCCGGTAACCCACCATTTGATTTGCCAGCTAAATGTTTTTGTGACTGCAGCAGCCGATTGTTGCGCCGGAGCTTCGCCAGCGCCGCTACGTGGTTTTCCAATTCCACATCACGACTTGTCCAGTCCACCCAAAAATCGGCATTATCTTGTGCATAAGCATTATTATTGCCGTGCTGCGTGCGGCCAAATTCGTCGCCGGCAGTCAACATAATGGTGCCACGGGTGACAAACAGCGTGGACAGCAATGCCATGATATCGGCTTTGCGCGCAGCCAAAATAGCGGGATCGCTTGTCATACCCTCAGCACCATTGTTCCAAGAGTGGTTGTCATTATGGCCATCGCGGTTTTGCTCACCATTGGCATCATTATGCTTGAAATTATAGGCCACCATATCGGCCAACGTGAAGCCATCATGCGCCGCTAAAAAATTGACGCTTCTGGTATTTTCGGCCTCATTACGGCAGAAAATATCGGCTGAACCTGCAATGCGTGTTGCAAGTGCACCAAGCTTCCAAGCATCCCCGCGCCAGAAACACCGCAAGTCGTCCCGCGCTCTATCATTCCATTCCAGAAATTTTTCTGGAAAATTTCCGAGCTGATAGCCGCCGGGGCCAATATCCCACGGTTCTGCAATCAATACCCGGTCGGCCAACACATCATCGTTTTGCATTTCAGCCAGCAAAGCGGCATGGGCATTAAAGCCAGATGCAGTTCGTCCTAAAATCGGCGCCAGATCAAACCTGAAGCCATCGACGCCTGCTGCCAATACAAAATGGCGTAAACTATCAATGATAAGTCGGCATACGATTAAATGGTCACATTGCAACGTGTTGCCGGTCCCTGCGTCATTAATCAGCAACCCTGCCTGCCCCGGCACGTGACGATAATAGGCATGGTTATCAATGCCGCGCATTGAAATCACCGGGCCGAACCGGTGGCTTTCTCCGGTATGGTTGAATACCAGATCTAAAATCACCCCAATTCCAGCCTTGCGCAAAGCGTCGGTGGCAAAGCGCAAATCGGCAATGCCGTTGGGGCAAAGGCGCGCGTCAACCGCCATCATAGAAACGGGGTTATACCCCCACGCATTGGTCAGCCCTAGTGGTGCTAAGTGCCGCTCGTCAATCCATGCGGTGACGGGCATTAATTCAATAGCGTCAACACCAATTTTGGTTAGATGTGCAATGATTGCCGGATGCGCCAAAGCCCGCACCGTTCCGCGATCAATTTCAGCCACATCAGGGTGCAACATGGTCAGGGCGCGGACGTTTGCCTCATAGATCAGCCCGCCAGCTTGGAACAAAGCTGGTTTCGGTTTTTTGCGGGTCGGTTTTTCCAATACCGCTTTTGGAACCAGCGGGGCAGTGTCGGTGTTCTCGGCGCGCGGTGCCGATAATAGCGAATTGTATTTCCATGGCCCGTCAAACCGTGTTGCGTAAGGGTCGGCCAGCAATTTTGCAGGGTCATGAAACAGCCCATGATCTGGGTCGTAGGGCCCGTCAGCGCGATAAGCGTACAGCTGGCCCGGCTTTAGATCCGGAACCAAAATGCTGAAAATGTCACCATTGCGCATCATCTCGATGCGCGCCGTTTCAATCACACCGGTCTTATCAAAGAGGCAAAGCCAGATTTGCGATACTGTCGATGAATAAATCGAAAATCGAACATTTTTCCCAACAAATTCAACGCCAAGCTTAACGTCGCTCATATTGCAATGCGGCTCGATTCGCTTGCCGCAATATCGCGGTAGAGCTTGGCATAAAGAGCGGCACTGTTCTCCCACGACACATCGGCAGCCAAGCCACGCTTCTGTAAAATCAGCCACTGCGCACGATCATTGTAGGCGTCAACAGTCCGGCGAATGGCCCGGCCAAATTGATCACGCGTAATCGGGTAAAATTGCACCCCGGTTGCACTTTTTGCCGTTTGCGAGGCATGGTTGAGATCAACCACCGTATCTGCCAAACCACCCGTACGCGCGACGACAGGAATGGCACCGTATCTCAGGGCGCAAAGTTGCGTTAGACCGCATGGTTCAAAGCGGGACGGCACCAACAGCGCATCTGCTCCTGCTTGGATGAGATGCGACAAGCCTTCATCATAGCCGATAATTACACCGATCTTACCCGGATGGCGTGCGGCAGCAGCCTGCAACTCAGCTTCCAGTATAGCATCCCCGGCACCCAATACGACCAATGAGCCACCCAACGATACAATCAAGTCGGCGTTGGCGCTCAGCAAATCCATGCCCTTTTGCCATGTTATTCTGCTGACGACAGCAAACAACGGGCCGGACGTTGGGGCTAAGCCGAAGCGCGCCTGCAAAGCAAGCTTATTTGGAGAGCGTCTTTCAACTGTTGAAGCCGAATAATGCGACACCAAATGCGTGTCTGTACCCGGATTCCAAACGCTTGTGTCGATCCCGTTGACGATGCCATGAACATCCACACCCCGCGCACGGATCAGTCCGTCTAAACCCATACCAAATTCCGGCGTTGTAATTTCCTCGGCATAGGTCGGGCTAACGGTGGTAATGGCGTTGGCATATTGTATGCCGGCTTTTAAAAAACCAACATCGCCATAATATTCAATTCCATCAACACTCATGGCTGTTTGTGGAAGCCCAAGCGCCGGAAAAATACTCGGGGAAAATTGACCCTGAAATGCCATATTATGTATTGTCATCAAAGTTGCAGGTCGCGCGCCACGGCTATGCGCAACATAAGCGGGAACCAATCCCGCCTGCCAGTCATGGGCGTGAATAACATCAAACGCAGCAGAGCCCGCTCGCCCACAACCATAGGCAGCGGCAGCAGCCGAAAAAGCCGCAAAACGGGTCCAATTATCAGCCCAATCCTTGCCATTTGCGTCGCCATAAGGGCCGCCCTCACGGTCAAACAAACCAGGACAATCCAGAATAACCAGTGGAATTTCACCAAGATTATGTGCGACCAGTCGTGCTGGCGAACCAAATAAATCACCAAAGTCATGCACAACACGCTCTTGGGTCGAGTTCAATTGCGCAAGTTTAGCTTTGACTTGCCGATAGCCCGGCAAAAATGTGGTAACATCGCAATGATGCGGCTTCAATGCCGTCGGCAAAGCACCCGCCACATCGGCGAGGCCCCCGGTTTTAATCAACGGATAAACTTCCGATGCAACGGAGAGAATTCTCACCTGTCAGCCCTCTTTATCCTATTCGTTCGATAGGCCAGCACGAATTAGCATATCCTGTGTAATGAGGCTTATACCGCTTTCGGTGCGCCTGAACCGCTTTGCATCAAGCTCAGGATCTTCGCCGACAATCAAGCCCGGCGGAATTTTTACACCTCGGTCGACAACCACTTTTTTCAGCCGGGCGCCACGGCCAATAATGCAATCGGGCAGCACAACCGCTTCGTCCAGCGCCGAATATGAACAACACAAAACACCCGTAAACAACAGGCTGCGATAAACCTCCGAACCAGAGATAATGCAATCACCCGACACCAGCGATGATACCGCCGAACCACGGCGGCCATCCTCATTATGCACAAACTTTGCCGGCGGCTTAATCTCTGCGTAAGTCCAAATGGGCCAAGAGCGGTCATAAAGGTCAAGTTCTGGCAAAATATCTGTGAGATCGATATTGGCTTGCCAATAGGCCTCTACCGTTCCAACATCGCGCCAATAGGCCTCGTTTTCAATCGAAGCCCGCACGCAGGATGAGGCAAAACGGTGCGCCACGGCTTTGCCGCCAGCCACAATATGCGGGATCAAATCCTTACCAAAATCGCGGCTTGAGCCGGGTTCGGCAGCATCGCGCTTTAATTGTTCAATCAGAAACTTAGTGGTAAAAACATAGATCCCCATTGAGGCCAAAGCCATATCAGGGTTACCGGGTATGCAAGGCGGGTCTTTGGGCTTTTCAACAAACGCCACGATACGGTCGTTCTCATCGACATGCATCACACCAAAGCCGGTGGCTTCCATACGTGGCACTTCCAAGCAACCCACGGTCACATCAGCGCCTTGATTGACGTGCTGTTGCAGCATTAATTCATAGTCCATTTTGTAAATATGGTCGCCCGCAAGAATGACCATATATTGGACGCCGTAACTCTCGATGATGTCAATGTTCTGGTAAACCGCGTCGGCCGTACCCTCATACCATTGTGTTTCGGAAACGCGTTGAGAAGCCGGTAAAATATCGAAACTTTCATTTCGTTCGGGTCGCAAAAAGTTCCAGCCGCGCTGCAAATGGCGGATCATCGAATGCGCTTTATATTGGGTTGCAACGCCAATACGGCGGATACCGGAATTGAGTGCATTCGACAGGGCAAAGTCGATAATACGCGACTTGCCGCCAAAATAAACCGCAGGCTTGGCGCGCCTGTCGGTCAACTCCATCAAACGGCTGCCCCGCCCCCCGGCAAGAACATAGGCCATCGCATCACGGGCAAGTGGCTGGTTTCCGCGTAGATCCATCATATCAGTTTCCCCCAAAACCACGTATGTATATGCGCCATTTATTGCGCCTCATATTCAAGCATGATGGTGGTCAACGGTGGCAGCGTCAACACACCAAAACGTTTGCCGCCTTCATCCACAACATTAACTGCGCCCATATTTCCGCGGCCCTGCCCGCCATAATGGGCAGCATCGGTATTGATGATTTCTTTCCATCGGCCTTTGTGTGGCAAAGGCACTTTATAGCCCGAACGTTCCACCGGCGTAAAATTGCTAATCACAGCAATTGGAGCGTGCCCGGGCGCTTTTCTGAGCCATGCAAAGACTGAGTTTTTAGCGTCGTCGCCGATCAGCCATTCAAAACCCTCAGGCTCACAATCGCGCTGGTGCAATGCGGGCCGATCACGATAGGCGTGGTTCAAGTCTTTGACGAGTTGCCGCATCCCGCCATGCATGTGGGTGTCTTCAAGATGCCAGTCGAGTGACTGCTTTTCTGTCCACTCTGTCCACGGCGCAAGTTCTTGGCCCATAAACAGTAGTTTCTTGCCGGGGTAGCCCCACATAAAGCCATAATAAGCGCGAAGCGTCGCAAATTTCTCAAGGTCCGGGCCTGGCATTTTTTTCAGCAGCGAGCCTTTGCCATGGACCACCTCATCATGGCTGAGCGGCAGAACATAGTTTTCGGTAAAGGCGTAAACCATGCCGAATGTCATCTCACTATGGTGGTGTTCGCGGTGGATGGGGTCGCGCTGCAGATATTGCAACGTATCATGCATAAAGCCCATATTCCATTTAAAGCCAAAACCAAGCCCGCCTTCGTGCACGGGCGCAGAGACCTTAGGCCAAGCTGTCGATTCCTCGGCAATTGTAAATGCTGTTGGGTGAACGCTGTAAACCGCCATATTCATCTGTTTGAGAAACTCGACCGACTCGAGGTTTTCCCGCCCGC
Source organism: Limoniibacter sp. (assembly GCA_031422195.1). Classification (GTDB taxonomy): domain Bacteria; phylum Pseudomonadota; class Alphaproteobacteria; order Rhizobiales; family Rhizobiaceae; genus JALOTE01. The sequence goes on from JANOPZ010000144.1 coordinate 37,284, forward strand.
CAAACTGGTTTGGCACCCACTCACCTGCTTTGCGGCTATAATCCAAATACAGCATCGAGGCGACCGCATCGACCCGCAATGCATCAACATGGTAGCGCTCACACCAGAAAAGAGCGTTGTTGACAAGAAAGCTCATCACTTCCTTGCGGCCGAAGTTATAAATTGCCGTGTTCCAATCCGGGTGGAAGCCTTGGCGCGGATCGGCATGCTCATAAAGCGCAGTACCATCAAAATTGGCGAGACCATGGGCATCCACCGGAAAATGCGCTGGCACCCAATCAAGAATCACGCCCAAACCAGCTTGATGCGCACCATCAACAAAGCGCGCAAAACCTTCGGGCTCACCAAACCGCGCAGACGGCGCATAAAGCCCGGTGGTCTGATAGCCCCATGACGGATCATAAGGGTGTTCAGACACTGGCAAAAACTCGATATGGGTAAAGCCCATATCCACACAATAGGGGATCAGCGTATCGGCCATTTCGTCCCAAGTCAGGAAGCGGTCATCCGGCCCACGCTTCCATGAACCGGCATGCACTTCGTAGATGGAAACCGGCACACGGCGTTGATCATTGCCGAGCCAGTTTTTGCGGTGCGCAGCATCACCCCATTCATGGGCAAAAGGCTTGGCCACAATCGACGCGGTTTTCGGGCGAAACTCCGACTGAAACGCATAGGGATCAGCTTTCAATGGCTGAACCGTGCCATCGTTTGACACAATCTCATATTTATAAATCGTACCGGCCGGAATATCTGGAACAAAAGTTTCCCAAATGCCGGTATCGAGCCGAAGCCTCATGACATGCCGGCGGCCATCCCAGCCATTAAAATCACCCACGACAGATACGCGTTTGGCATTGGGCGCCCAGACAGCAAAGTGAACGCCATCTGCACCTTCAAATGTCATGAGATGCGCGCCAAGTTTATCAAACAGGCGCAAATGCGTGCCTTCAGAGATGTAATAATCATCCATCGGGCCAAGAACCGGGCTAAACGAATAAGCGTCCGTTACCCACCATTGGTCAGCGCCGCGTGTGGCATGGTATTTAATAGGCTGGCGTTGTTTGAGCGAAACTTCGCCTTCAAAAAAACCATCATTATGACGACGGTTAAGTGCACCTATGGCTTTGCCATCAAGGGTAAACGCGTTTAGCTTTTCTGCAGCATGGACAAAGGCCCGGGAAACAAAAACTGACCCGCTCTGATGAAGACCCAGCACCGAGAACGGGTCGCTGTGTGTTCCGGAAACAATAGCAGCAATAGCGTCTTGATCAATTGACCATCCACCAGGGGCCTTTACAGCCACCTGAGATTGTTTTTGTTTGGCCATGATTGTCCTCCGGTCACAACCATGCGCGAAAACGCTTTAGCTTTCCAGTGCTTTTACGTTCCAAATGTCACGGGCGTATTCGCGGATTGTTCGGTCAGACGAGAACCATCCAACGCGTGCTGTATTCAGGATGGCCTTTTCAGCCCAGAGCGAAGGTCTATGCCAAATGGCATCCACTTCTGTTTGCGCACGGTGATAATCAGCATAATCGGCCGCCACCATAAACCAGTCATGGTCGTTGAGGCCCGCCACCATACCGGCATACCGGCCTGGCTCTTCAGGCGAAAACACGCCCGAACCAATCGAGCTTAACGCTTGGCGTAATAATGCGGTTTTCTCAATGATCTGACGCGGGTTGTGACCGTCACGGCGAGCTTTATCCACTTGGTCCGTTGTCATGCCGAAAATGATGATGTTATCATCACCGATATGCTCTTTCATCTCCACATTGGCGCCATCAAGCGTGCCAATGGTCAAAGCGCCATTCATAGCAAACTTCATATTACCGGTACCGGACGCCTCCATTCCAGCCGTTGAAATTTGTTCAGACAAATCAGCTGCCGGAATAATCACTTCAGCCAATGACACGTTGTAATTGGGGATAAACGCCACCTTCAACAGCCCGCGAACCGCTGGATCGGAGTTAACTGTGCGCGCCACATCATTGGCCAGTTTAATAATAAGTTTGGCGTTATGGTAGCTGGACGCCGCTTTGCCGGCAAAAATCTTAACCCTTGGTGCCCAGTCCTTTTCAGGGTGCGCCCGCATTTCATCATAGAGCACCACGGTATGAAGTACGTTGAGAAGCTGGCGCTTATATTCATGAATGCGCTTAATCTGCACATCAAACATGGCATTCGGGTCAATTTTCAGGCCCAAACGGCGTTGCACCAATTGAGCAAGACGGATTTTATTGTCGTGCTTGACAGCCATAAACGCCTTTTGGAATGACGTGTCTTTGGCAAATGGCTCTAAGTCTTTTAACTTATCGGCATTGTCCATGAAGCCGTCGCCAATGGTTTCACGCAAAAGGCTGGTAAGGCCAGGGTTACACTGCATCAACCAACGGCGCGGTGTGATGCCGTTTGTTTTATTATTGATACGGTTTGGGTAAAGCGCATGGAGGTCAGAAAATACCGTTTTTTTCATCAAATCAGTATGCAGCGCCGATACGCCATTGATAGAATGTGACCCAACAAACGCCAGATTGCCCATACGAACGCGGCGCTCGCCACCTTCATCAATCAGTGAAATTGAACGTATTTGCTCGTCGTTAAAGTCTTTTTCTTTGCGGGCTTCACGCAGAATTTGGCCATTAATTGCATAAATCAACTGCATATGGCGTGGTAACATCCGCTCCATCAGGTGCACTGGCCAGCTTTCAAGCGCTTCCGGCAACAATGTATGGTTGGTGTAGCCAAAGGTGGCCCGGGTCAGGTCCCAAGCAAGGCCAAAATCAATACGGTGAATATCAACAAGCAAACGCATCAACTCGGCAACCGAAATGGCCGGGTGTGTGTCATTCAATTGAATGGCCACTTTATCTGGCAAGGTGCGCAAATCACCGAACTGCATCAAATGACGGCGCAAAATATCTTGCAATGAGGCTGAGCAGAAAAAATATTCTTGGCGAAGCCGCAATTCCTGACCGGCAGGCGTTGCATCTGCAGGATATAAGACGCGGGTTAAAGTTTCAGCGCGTGTCGAATCATGCAAAGCGCCAATATGATCACCAGCATTAAAGGCATCCAAACGAATTGGGTCAACTGGGCTTGCTGACCAGAGGCGCAATGTGTTCACACGGTCGGCTTTCCAGCCAACGATTGGCGTATCAAAAGCGGTTGCAATGACCTTTTCGAGCGGACGCCAAACGCAGCGCGCCATACCATCCTTGTCTTCTCCAACCATATCAACCGCGCCGCCAAAACCAACCTCATAGGCCGATTCTTGACGCTCAAACTCCCAAGGATTACCGTGGTTGAGCCACGTTTCAGGAAACTCGATCTGCCATCCATCGGCAATTTGCTGGCGGAACAACCCGTGCACATACCGGATACCGTAGCCATAGGCCGGAATATCAACAGTTGCCATGGATTCCATAAAACATGCCGCCAAGCGGCCAAGGCCACCATTGCCCAGCGCAGCATCCGGCTCCAAAGCGGCAATCGCATCAAGATTAACCTCAAGGCCTGCCAAAGCTTCGCGCAGTTCATCCATCAAGCCAAGGTTAGACACCGCATCGCGCAAAAGACGGCCGATCAGAAACTCTAAACTGAGATAATAAACCCGCTTACCTTTCTGCTCATAGGTTTTGCGGGTTGATACCATCCAAGCATCAATAACACGGTCGCGAATAGCCAGAATACTGGCTTGAAGCCAATCATGCGATTTTGCGACTTCCGGGTCTTTGCCAATATCAAACTTCAGACGGGCGAGAATCTGGCCTTGAAGCACTGAATTTTCAACTTTTGAAGGAGCCTCGTTAACTGACAAGGCTTTGGATGCAGCGGTTTTGATTTTGGTTGCCACAGTAATTTCCAGTTCCGAATTTGGGAGAAAAGCGTAAGATTTGAGCGAACACTACAATGAATCGGTAGCCAACCGGTTAAGCAAAAAACAAATAATGGCTGACATGTGCCAATTTGGCACTGAATATGGTGCTCTGGCATGGCATAAGTTCGCACAGTGAGCAACTGCCAAGGTTTTGGCCAATATCCAAGATGTCAAATTAATTGAACTACGGGACGTATGGCGTCATGTCACAAGGTGACAACGCAAATTAAAGTCGTTGGGAAGCTGGTGCAGGTAAGCACGTTACGGGCTGAGTGGCTCCGCTTTTGGTCTTGAAAGCCGAATAGCCAGATATTCGCCGGCTTTGCCTCCAATCCCGCGGGTTAGTGTCTTGAGCGGCATCTGCACATCAAACCGCTCGCTTAGAAAAGCAAAATCCAAACGGGCGCGTTCGACAAACAGGGCTGGCTTAGCGATGAGCGCCGGTTCAACGTGAGCTTCAAATGAATATCGGCTTCGCTCATTGAGTTGAATAACGGGAACAGAATTTGGATTATTGCGTAGAGCCCAGCGCAATTGCGCCGTGGTTGCGTAACTGCTTGTCGCTATCCAAGCCAGATTCTCGCGGGTTGCAAGCGCTTGGACCTCTTCACTGAAGACATCCCAGCCGCGTAATTGGTTGGTTTTGTCAACTTCCCCTCTTGCATACCCGATAGGTGATAAAGCAGCTGCAAAAAATACGAGCGCGAAAAAAGCGCCGATCGGTACTATGCTTTTCGACAGTCGCTCATATTTTGGCATCATTAAAACGGTGGCAAGTCCCAGCACAAAAGCAAAGCATAGCGGAGCTGGCCAACCGCCTTGAACCCGGGCAAATTGGGCATGCCAAATAAGATAAACCAAAAATGGCAAAGAGGTAGAAACAGCAAGATGTGCGCTGCGCGATAATACAAAATCTCGCATGCTAGCGTAACGCACCAATCCAATACCGCCAAGGATCACTGCAGCTGGATGAAATAGCACAAAGGCCGCACCGAGAAATTCGGGGAAATACCGGGGATCATAGCCGTTGCCTTGGCCAACGCGCCCCGCCTGCTTCATAAATGATACCCACTCATGGTTAGCATTCCACCAAATAACGGGTGTAAACAGCAAAACGGCAATGATGCCGCCGATCCAAATTTGCCAACGTAGAAGATCACTTCGAAGCTCGCGCGATGTGATTACGCAGAGCAACAAGCCCGTTCCCAGAAACAGCACACTATATTTTGACAACAGGCCAAGGCCGACAAAAAAACCGGCAACCAGCCACCAATTTCGATTGCCAGAAGCCAGTCGCTCGGCAACTGCCCACACTGTCAACGCCCAAAACAGCATTGCGGGCGCGTCCGGCGTGATCACAACTGCGTTGCCTATGACCATTGGCAGGGCACAATAAACCAGAGTGCAGAGATTTGCTTGGTCTTTGCCCACAAGGATCGCTACGGTTCGCCACATTGCAAACGCTGTGGTTAGCGTTGCAAGTGAAGCGATAAACCTGACGCCAAGTGTGGTGTCACCGAAAATGGCTGTTCCGGCCCTGACCCACCAGGCTACCATGGGGGCATGGTCATAATAGCCCCATTGAAGGTTTTTGGACCAGGTCCAATAATATGCTTCATCTTCGGCAAGGCCTATTGTAGCGCTTGCAACAATCCATAGGAGTGCAAAACCGAAAAGCCCTATTATTAAAGGCTTTGGGTTGCTGACACGCAAAACAATGTCAGACATTGCGCCACGTCAGGGCATTTGTGGCCGCATAGTTGAATACCGACGACATGAGTGCACCAGCCAGACCCGCAATCAATGGAATACTGGCATCGTAGCCGTGAATGAGGCTAGCGACCGATACGTTTGCGAGTGTTCCAAAAGAACAAAGAGCGTAAAAACTGAGCAAGCCGATGAAAAACGAAAAGCCTTTCAGCCTTTTATCGCGATAAGTCAGACTATTATTTAGGACAAAATTAAAAGTCATCGCAATCATGGTTGCGGCAAATTGACTCCACGCAAAATTGAGCCCTGACCGTTCATTGAGCACGTAAAGTGCTGTCAGATGGACCATTAGCCCGGTAGCGCCAACGGTTGCAAACATCAAAAAACGCAACGGTACCAACCCACCCGTCAACTTCGAAACCAGCAATCCGAGGAACTGGAGTGTCACAAGACTGTCAAGCTTTGAAGCACCGGCAATTCGGCTCCGAAAGACAAAAGGAATTTCAACGGTTTTCAATGGCTGTTTGCTTGAAGCAACCAAATCAAGCAGGATCTTAAATCCCTCGCGGGAAAGCGAACTGGCAACCGCTTCGACCTTGTCACGGCGCACCATAAAAAAACCCGACATTGGGTCTGACAGCTTTATGCCTAGAGCGCGCTGGGCCATTTGTGTTGCAACATCGCTACCCCATTGACGTACAGCATTTAGGCCGTCCCCAGACGGGCTTGTGCCCAAATTGCGGCTGCCCACAACAAGATCTGCGCCGTTTTGAAGTTCAGCAAGCATTTTTGGCAACAATGTTTCGTCATGTTGCAAGTCACCATCCATAACCGCAACAAATGGTGCGCTGGAGGCCAGAATTCCCTCGATGCAAGCGCCAGCCAAACCCCGCCGGCCAACCCTCCTAAGACAGCGAACTCGAATATCTTGAACGGCAAGCGCTTTAACGGCCGCATGGGTGCCGTCAGGACTATTATCGTCTACAAATATGACTTCAAAGGCAGTATCGACGAGGGTCTCTCGCAGTCGGTCAATGAGGAAAGCAACATTGTTTCGCTCATTATATGTCGGCACAATTACTGCGAGTAACGGCCCGTTCCAAATGGTGGTAAGGTAGGGCACTCTTATATGTTTCCTTCAATCGACGGTGCAATCCGATTAGCGTGACGCAACTTGATCGTCAATTATGCCGAAAAGACACAAATCAAAATGGCCTGGTTGAATCACTGTTGAATCACTGTTGGATCACTTGCTTGGTTTCCAGAGATCGTGGCTCATTATTTCCTTAACCCAACATGCCAAAATCGTACCCAAGGCGGCTAGAAGCCGCTGAATCAGTAATGGCGCAAAATTGCCATTGTCGCTTCAAGCAAGTAGAACAATAAAGGTGTTTTCGATTGTGTTGGGCTTGAAAACCTTGGCACGACTGTTGACGCCAATTATTTACAGGAGATCGTTCAGTGACGGTTGCTAATACGCTGGTACCAAAAATAGAGTTTATCGACCTCAAAGCCCAGCGCGCCTATATTGGTCAGGCTATGGATGATGCGATTATTGCAGCTGTGCACGAGGGCAGCTACATTTTGGGGCCGCAGGTTAAAGCGCTTGAGGGCAAACTGGCCGCTTTTTGCGGCGCCAAAAATGCAATGGGTTGCGCCAATGGCACCGATGCCATTGCGTTGCCGTTGATGGCGCTCAATTTAAGGCCCGGGCATGCCGTCATTTGTCCGAGTTTTACGTTCGCTGCAACAGCAGAAGTTGTGGCTTGGCTTGGAGCAACACCTATCTTCGTTGATATTGACGAAACAACCTACAATCTAAATCCCAAAACGCTTGGGCTGGCCATTGATACAGCGCGACGTGAAGGTCTGGAAGTCAAGGCATTGATTGCGGTGGACCTTTTTGGGCAGCCGGCCGACTATGATCCAATTGAATCATTCTGCAAAGAAGCCGGCATTTTCTTGATTTCAGATTCGGCGCAAGGGTTCGGTGCTACGTACAAAGGCCGGATTACGGGCGGCATTGGTGACTTTGCGACGACAAGTTTTTTTCCAGCAAAACCGCTTGGGGCCTATGGCGATGGCGGGGCTGTTTTCACGCCTCATGACGAATATTTCGACGTGATGCGATCGCTTCATGTTCACGGTAAGGGGACCGACAAATATGATAATGTGCGTATTGGTGTAAATTCACGTCTGGATACCATTCAGGCTGCTGTCCTTCTGCAAAAACTTGCTGTCTTTGGCGAGGAAATCGAAAAACGCCAAATAGTGGCTGGTCGTTATGAAGCTGGTCTTTCTGATGTAGCAATTACACCGCAAGTGTTGGACGGCTGTGTTTCGACGTGGGCCCAATATACAATTCGAGTGCCATCAGCCAAGCGCGACGCATTTGTTGCGGCGTGTAAAAGCAAAGGCGTACCTACTGCGATTTATTACCCTAAACCATTGCACCAGCAAATTGCATATAAGCGCTTTCCTGTAGCCGGAAACGGGTTGCCGATTTCAGAGCGTGTTGCCCATGAAGTCGTAGCATTGCCAATGCACGCCTATCTTGAAGAAGAAACGCAAGCCTATATTATTGACGCCGTACGCTCTGCGGTATCTTGAGGAAATCATTTCAACTGCGGGCATTTGGGCCAATGGTTTTGAGCCGCCTGCAACCAGATTTTTTTAATCATTAAGCTGAGCAACGTGCCTGTTGGGCCCAGCCGTTAGGCAAAGTAGAGCAAAATAGCAGTGGTGCTTGCCTTGAGCGGGTTCGATCGAGCTAAAACATGCAATTTTGAAGAACGCCCGGTTAAGGTATTGATTCTAGGCAGGTTTTTCGGCTGACGATGATCGAAAGCTGGTTTCGCGCGACGCGGTTGTTTGTGCGTCTTAATGGGCTCGGCGTGCCGGTCGGTAAAGCCATTCATCACCGGGTGAGACTTTTCGCATTTGGTATATAAACGTTTCTTCTGGCACAGCTTGTTTTGCCACTTTATCCACGCGCAGCTACCGCAGTTTATCATTCGGCTTCAATCGCAGGAGCCAACATGCCAAGTACAAATTTGAATTTGCCTTACATAGCGCCATCACAGGCTCAAAAACATGTTACACATAACGAAGCGTTGCGAGCGCTGGATGCACTGGTTCATATATCGGTAGAAACGGCCAGCCTTTCTATTGCCCCAAGCACACCAGTTGAGGGTTCGCGCTACATCGTAGCTGCAACACCCAGCGGTTCTTGGGCTGGTCAGCAAAACGCAATCGCGGCTTGGCAAGATGGCGGCTGGCAGTTTTACGCTCCAAATGCCGGGTTTATTGCACATTTAAGGACCAATGGGGGCTTTTTAGTCTTCGATGGTGCGTTTTGGCTACCTTGGGCAACCAATCTGCTTCAAGGTCTGACCCTCATGGGAATTAATGCGACGGCTGACAGTACCAACAGATTATCAGTCAAAAGTGACGCCGTTTTGTTTGATCATAATGGATCGTCCGCCCGTGTGAAGTTGAATAAGGCCGCATCGCCTCAAACAGCATCGTTGCTGTTTCAAAACGCTTATTCCGGCCGGGCTGAAATCGGTTTGCAGGGTGACGATAGTTTCCGCTTAAAAGTCACTACCGATGGCACCAATTGGCGCGATGCGTTAACTGCAGACCCTGCAACCGGGTTGATAAAAACAGGTGGTGTTGACCTTTCAACAGCCAATCTGGTCAATCTTTTGCCAGATAGTGGCCGTTTTTCCGGTAACGCTTCTAACAATAGTTACTTGGGGGTTTCATTCAGCGCGCCAAGTTACCTTGCACCACAAAGTGGCACTGTAATAAGCGCAAAGGGCAAATCAATTTACGACAGCATCGATTATGGCGGTGCGGCGGCAGCACTTGATCCCACTGTGAAAGCGCTTTTGGACAGCATCCGTGCGTCAAACGGTAGGCGTTACGGTATTGAATGGTTCGTTGCGCGAATTGTGGCAGGAACGAGTGTTTCAGAAACTGTGTTGATAAACAGCGTCACCTACGGATTGGCGTTCCAGAATATTTTTGCATCTTTGCCGCGCCGTTTTACGGTAGCCTATTATGTGAGGGCTGTAACCGACAATTTGGTGATTGCCGCCAATCACGGCTTAGCGGTTCGCACATTTATTGATGGCAATTTAGTGACTGTAGCGAGTGTGATTACGCCCGCAGATGGCTGGAAACATATTTGCATCCATGGCACCCCAAACCCGCACTTTTTTAGCTATCGCGTATTTCAACTGCTAATGCCTGTTGCCGGCGAGGCATTGCTGGCAATGCCCTCAATTGTGTTTGGCCACGCGGATATACCGCTCGATACCGGTGTGATGATGAATAGTAAACTGTTTGGATGACGGGCTTGGCTTTTAGCCGATATGAACTGGACAGGCTTTACTGCAGATCATCGAGCTAATTTCAGATAGCCTCAAATCGCAAAACCCGTGGCGAATCTATGCGAAAAAACGATCGACCGGTTGCAGCAAAAGCTAAAAAAAGAAGGGATTTGGTTGCGGGGACAGGATTTGAACCTGTGACCTTCAGGTTATGAGCCTGACGAGCTACCGGGCTGCTCCACCCCGCGTCAACCTGAGCAATTGTGCCCTAGAAACGAGCCGCCAAAAAAGAATTTTGGGCGGCGAATGTAAAGAGAAGCTGGATTTAACCCAAACCACACAGTGCACTTAGCAGACCTCGCAGCGACTTACTCTCCCGCATCTTAAGATGAAGTACCATCAGCGCTGGGGCGTTTCACGGCCGAGTTCGGAATGGGATCGGGTGCAGCCACCCCGCCATAACCACGAGGTCGGCAAAGTGCATTGTGTGTTGAGAAGCTGGTTGTCTTTTCTTGGACATGTCTACTTGCGCAAACTGTACCATGCAAACCCGCAAAGCGGGTACAGGCAATGAGAATAATCAAGCCGATCGGGCTATTAGTACCGGTAAACTTCACACATTACTGCGCTTCCATACCCGGCCTATCAACGTGGTCGTCTTCCACGGCCCTGTTTAGGGAATACTCGTTTTTAGGTGGGTTTCCCGCTTAGATGCCTTCAGCGGTTATCCCTTCCACACATAGCTACCCTGCACTGCGGCTGGCGCCACAACAGGTCCACCAGAGGTATGTCCATCCCGGTCCTCTCGTACTAGGGACAGATCCTATCAATATTCCTACACCCACGGCAGATAGGGACCGAACTGTCTCACGACGTTCTGAACCCAACTCACGTACCGCTTTAAATGGCGAACAGCCATACCCTTGGGACCTAATCCAGCCCCAGGATGCGATGAGTCGACATCGAG
>JANOPZ010000145.1:0-1543 GCA_031422195.1 Limoniibacter sp.
GACAAGGGTTAATGCGCCGCTGTTGCTTGGGGTTTCGCTCGAAACTTTAAGCCCACCATCGTTGGCGTGAACTGAGAGTTGGGTTGATGTCACAATGGAGCCCTCCGCAGCACTTCGAGGGCATCGCGCATCAAGAATCGCGGTTGAAAAGAGGTGGACGGTTCTGAGGTGTCCACCCCTACTAAGTTTTCCAGTGGTTGCTTTTGAGTATCTACTTCATCACAGCCTCCTCTTGTTTCGAACGCCGGGACACGGCCCTGCGGGCGCGACACCAAGGCTTCAAGATCAGCCAAACACCAGCCCATACGCATCTGCGAAGCCATGAGGCTTGCGCTGATCCGTCGTGTGTCCGGGTCTGTGAGTGATTGAAGTCGCATGGCAACACCTCCGCTTTGCTTACGGAGATGAATAAAACAGATTGTTGTTTTCTTGTCAAGCAAAACAAAACAAGTTGTTTTAAGAATTTCACAAAGAACTGCCAAAACTCGTCAGTTGACACATTGATGCGTTATTTATTCGGACCAATTGGATGTTGACCGCATCGAGAAAACATAAGCATCATCAACTATGTAAATCAGGGAGGCGGACATGAATTTGAAAAAGATTGCAGTTATCACAGTCTTTGCGACAGGCTTGATTGTCGGCTGGGTGACGTGGAACAGTTATGGCAATGCCGTGGAGATGAGCCGCTCGCTATCGGAGCGAGATCAACTGCTTTGCCGAAGAGACAACGAATCGAAAGTGCTGAAAAACGAGATCGGCAAAGCTGAGATGAGAAGTCTCTGCGCTGAATACAATCAGCCCAAACAAATCAATCCGCGCTCATATTATTTGGCCGCAAGCATAGGTGTGGCGCTGGTTCTTGCCGCATTTCTTGCGGCCTTGCTGATTCGCTAAATCGGCTCGTATTTGCCGATAACTTTTCCAACAATGGCCACTGTCCATTCAAGATTATCCAGCGATGGTCGGATAGGTTCCTGATGCTTGGGGTCGTCTGATTCCGGCCAGAACTCCCAAGTGTTTTCGGCCTTTCTTGCCCTCTTCAAAGTCACCTCATAGGTGTGATCGCGTTCGCGGCGCACCACTACCAAATCACCGTCTTTCAGTTCGGCACCACCATCGGTCCAGTCAGCTACCACGACAAAAACACCAGGGCGGGCCACGCGGTTCATTGAGGTGCCAACTACTTTGAGGGCGTATTGGCGTTGACCGCGATAGCGCTGGTCTGTCGAGGCCGGTATATGCCCAACAGGCTCCACATCGCTGTCAATTTCCAGCCACGCCCCGGCGCGCACTTCACCCATTATGGGCAAATCTGTCGATGAAGAATCAACATTTTCGGAAAAGGGAACGGTTTCAATCATCTCATGAAGAGAAACGCCAAGCACCGGCGCCAACCGCTCCATCCACTTTTGTGTCAATTGACGGTCGCCGCGCTCAAGCATCCCGACCATCTGATTCGACGTGCCTGCCTGTTTCGCCACGTCCTCAAGCGTCATACCGCTGGCTTTCCGCAATTGTCTCAGATTGTTACCCATGCGCA
>JANOPZ010000146.1:0-51226 GCA_031422195.1 Limoniibacter sp.
AAAAAAACCAAACCGACATCACTGATTGCGGGATGGAGTCTGCACCTGGAATGTTTTGCAGGCCCGATAGGCCATTATTGCCGCGAAGACCGCTATCGTTTTGAAACAAATAAAGAGACAAAGCCAAGGTCATGGCTTGCGTTAAAATAGAAAGATAAACGCCTGTGACACGGCTGCGGAAGGCGAGCCAACCGAATATCAAAGCCAGAAAACCTGGCACCAAAACCACCAACAATAGTTGCAAAGTTAAGCTATCCGCAAAGCCCCAAATCCAAGGGATTTCGGCACCGCCGACCACTCCAAATATTTGTGTGCCGATTGCATCACGGATTTCGTCTGCGGTGGGCGGCAGTTCAGCGCCAGTCATCGAGGCAAGCACAATGCCTTCAGTGCGGGCATACATTAACCACATGCCAATCATGTAGCCGCCAAGGCCAAAAAACGCAAAATGTCCGAGCGACAAAATCCCGCAATAGCCCCATACCAAATCCATCGCAATGGCGGCGAGGCAAAGGCACAGCGTCATGCCTAGCACTTTGACAAAGCTCGTGGATATGAAACCAAGGCCAAGCCCCTCGGAAGCGATGGTGATGGCAATCGTGAACAGCGCGAGAAGGCCGGTAAACACCAGCACTGACAGATTGCGTTTCCAAAGGGGCTGGTGCGCGTTCGGTGCTGCGGGAACCAGAATGCTGGTTTGCGCGATGACCATGATTCAATCTCCCGCCGCGCGGCCTTTAAGGGCGATAATGCCCTTCGGCCTGAATTGAATGAAAATGATGATAAAAATGATCATGTAGGTTTGCGCGGCAAGCGTGTTTGACGGGTTGAAAAACTCGATCAATTTTTGCAACCCGCCAATCATGCTTGCGCCCGCAAGTGTGCCCCAAATATTGCCGACACCGCCGACAACCACCGTCATAAAGCTTTGGACAATATAGGCAGACCCCAACTCGGAGGTGACCTTGGCAAACAGGCCAATCGCCACACCCGCAATGCCGGCAATGCCAGAGCCAAGCGCGAACGTCATCATGTTAATACGGTCGGTATTAATGCCCATCGAGGCAGCCATTTTCGGGTTTTGGGTCACTGCACGCACTTCAAGACCCAAACGCGTGCGGCTCAAAATGTGCAACAGCAACGCAAGAAAAATTAGCGCCAAAATAAAAATCGCAATACGGATATAGCTGATTGAAATGATGTCGTTGGCAATGAACGCGCCGTCGAGCCAATCGGGCGCTGTGAGTGGCCGGGCCTGCGTGCCGAAAATGTTTTTGGCCAATTGTTGAAGGGCAATTGAAATGCCAAACGTTGCAAGCAGGGTTTCAAGCGGGCGGCCCGCCAGATGGCGGATGACCAGACGCTCCATCGCAACACCAACAAGGGCTGCCACCAGAAACGCCAGCGGCAGCGCGACAATGATCGAGACGGTATAATCAGTGATATATTGCTGCACCACATAGCCGGTATAGGCGCCAATCATAATGAACTCGCCATGCGCCATATTAATGACGCGCATCACGCCAAAGGTGATGGCAAGTCCGATAGCTGCAAGAAAATAAATCGAAGCCAGTGACAACGCATCCAGCGTTAAATCCACCGCTTGATAGGTTCCAAGCCGAAGGCTGATTGCAGATAGAGCACCCTTGGCAGCGTTAGTGATATCGGCATTAGGTTCGATATAGGCTTCATAAAACTGATAGGCCGCAACGGCTTCACGCTTTTGTTCAGCGTCTATCAAGGGTGGCACTTTGCCTTCGGTTGCCAAAGCAATATAGGCGGTTTCGCGCGCTGCGCCGGTGTTAAGGCTGGCAATTGGGACGCCAGCAATCTGGTCATTTTGTTTATTGGCAATCAAAGCGGCATTGATGTCGGCAGCACTTACCGCCAGTTGTACTTCACCGGCTGCCGCTAAAAGGTCGTAGGCTTCATCAACGGAAAGGCCGTTGCCGATACTGATAATCCGGGCAACATTTGTGCCGTCAGCAATTTCCTTGGCGAAAGCAAATTTGGTTGCAATCAGCGGGTTGAGCGCAGCGCGGACATCAACACTGGTGTCGCTCGCAAAGGATTGAATTGCGATAATGCGCGCAGCCTTATCCTTTTCGAAAGCCATAGACAACAAGCGCTCTAATCGGCTTTTGCGGGACTTCAAAGCAGGGTCAGTTTCGTTTTCGATTGAAGCGCGCAGCGGCACCAGATGGGTTTCATTGGCGTCGCGTTCGATAGCAACCAAGGCGGTTTGCCGTTTGGCCGGATTTGGGTCTGAGAGTTGAAATTGAACCAGAGCGGCCGATAAAACCGCACGAACACCGCTATTGGGGCGCAAAATTTCAAACTCGCCTTTTGTTCCGTTTCCAAGGCTTTGCCCGGTATCAAGATCGGTGAGCGCCAACCCGTTTGAGCCGTCTTTGGCATAGACAAACAAGCCATCAGCCTTGCGCAGCGCCACGCCCTTGTCACGCCAGTTTTCCAGAAAGGCCGCAGCTGCCGGATTGGCACTTTGCAGGAGTGCGGAAATCACCGTATCCACGGTTGTGCGGGACGCTTTCTCTATGGCCGCTCGGTTTGACTGCAACACAGATTGCAGCGGGCCAACTGCTTCTTGAGCCGCCGCCGCCATATTCAATATCAAAAGCGCAAAAAGAAATATCAAAAAGCGGCGCATGAAAAACCTGTCCAACAACGGAAAATAAGGGGCCGCGGACGGCCCCTCTTTGTGCGGCTCAAATCAATAGTTTGATTTTAACTGGACACAGGTTTTGGTTTCAGTGTTGTACATGCCGCAACCCAGTGTCGCCCAATCGGATTCGAGCACTTTGGATTCGGGCAGGAAGTCGGTCCATGCATCGCCCGGAACAGGTTCGGTCTGCGAAACAATGTCAAATTGGCCGTCAGCTTTGATTTCGCCGATCAAAACCGGCTTGGTCAAATGGTGGTTTGGCAGCATTTCCGAAATCGTGCCGGTCAAGTTCGGTGTTTTTTGACCGATCATGGCTTTTGATACAGCATCTACTTCCGTGGTGCCTGCCGCGGTAACTGCATTCACCCACATGTTAAAGCCAATGAATGTCGCTTCCATCGGATCGTTGGTGACACGTTTTTCGCCGACTGTGGCTTTCCAAGTTTTGATAAACTCAGCATTGACCGGAGCTTCAGCCGATTGAAAATAGTTCCAGGCTGCAAGGTGGCCAACGAGGTTGGATGTGTCGAGGCCGGAGAGTTCTTCTTCGCCCACCGAGAACGCAACAACCGGAATATCATCGGCTGAAATGCCGGCGGCTGCGAGTTCTTTATAAAATCCGATATTGGCGTCGCCGTTGATTGTGGAAATCACGCCAACTTTCTTGCCATCAGCACCGAGGGCTTTGACGTCAGCCACGATTTTTGACCAATCTGAATGACCAAACGGCGTGTAGTTCACGAAAATATCTTCTTTCGGAATACCTTTTGAAATCAAATAGGCTTCGAGAATTTTATTTGTTGTGCGCGGATAAACATAATCGGTGCCGAGCAGCGCAAACTTCTTCACGCCCAGCTCATTGAGGAAGTAATCCGTGGCCGGAATGGCCTGCTGGTTTGGCGCGGCACCGGTGTAAAATACGTTCTTAGACGATTCCTCGCCTTCATATTGCACCGGATAAAACAGCAGGCCGTTCAATTCCTCAATCACCGGCAAAACCGATTTGCGTGATACAGACGTCCAGCAGCCGAACATGACATCAACTTTGTTGACCGTCAAAAGCTCGCGGGCTTTTTCTGCAAACAACGGCCAATCAGAAGCCGGGTCCACCACAACCGCCTCAAGCTGTTTACCTAGCAGTCCGCCTTTGGCATTTTGCTGCGCGATCATCATCAAGACGGTGTCTTTAAGTGTTGTCTCAGAAATTGCCATTGTGCCGGACAGTGAATGCAAGACACCCACCTTGATCGTGTCACCTTCGGCAAAAGCCACATTAATCGAAGCGCCAGCAAACAGCGCAGTTGTGAAGCCAAGCGCCAGTTTGGCAAGGTTACGGCGGGAAAAACTTTGAAGCATTGTCACCCTCATCTTTGTTTAGCCCCTTGGGAGGAGTTGCAATCATGACAAAGCATGTGACGTGCCAATTTGGCCAAGTATGAACAAATGGTAAAAATATCGCGAATTATCCAAGGGTGTAGGGCTTTTCACATCAGCGGCTTAAGGCGCTATAAATCCAAAAACGCACATAAATGATGCACCAGATGTGTATCGCACATAAAAAATGCACAGTAACGGCCATAGGGATTAAATCTTTGCCGCTGCAAACCTTTACGGGTCCAAAACTTTGCGGGTCCAAACTTTGCGGGTCAAAGTGTAGCCCAAAACATTTGTTCGAACAGGCTAAATGCGAATTTTTCGCCCAAGGTTATTTGAAACATTTGCGCCTTTGGGACACGTTTCTGATGGCTGCAAGATTCTGGCATGAGGTTTGCAGCCGACAAAAGGAAAGAGCGCAACCTTGGTTTGAAAATACAATTATAAACGCAGAATTCCTTTCCGTTTTGGTGGTTGATGAAGACGCCGTGCGTGCGTCAATCATCGAGGCCGGTTTGCGCGCATCCGGGCACAACCAGGTTACAATTGTTCATGATTTAAACGGCATCGCGCGGCGCATCGCTGAAGTTGGGCCCGATGTGATTATTATAGACCTGCAAAACCCGAACCGCGATATGTTGGAAAATCTGTTTCAATTATCACGCGCAGTCCAGCGCCCGATCGCCATGTTTGTTGACCGGTCTGACAAGGCTTCCATGGAAGCTGCCATTGAAGCGGGTGTGTCTGCTTACGTCGTCAATGGTCTGGCCGAAAACAGGATCAAGCCGATTTTAGACATGGCTGTCAGCCGGTTTAATGCTTATTCGCGCATGGCGCGTGAGCTGGCCGAAGCCAAAAGTGAGCTTGAGAACCGGAAAATCATTGATCGTGCCAAAGGGCTCTTGATGAAATCACGCCAGCTTGATGAAGCCGCCGCTTATAATTTACTGCGCACCACAGCAATGAACCAAAACCGGACAATTGCCGACATTGCACAAGGCCTGATCGTGGCAGCGGGGTTGTTGGAGCTATGATATTGAATTTTCTGAAAGAGACGACATCATGAGTTTGCACCCTGTTTCAGCAGCTTTTATGCCATTGACCGACAGCGCTATTTTGGTTGCAGCAGCTGAACTTGGTTTTGCCGAACAAGAGGAAATTGCCTTAACCCTGACGCGTGAAAACTCATGGGCCAATGTGCGCGACAGGATGGCGGTCGGGCACTTTGATGTGGCCCATATGCTTGCTCCTATGCCGATTGCTTTTAATCTTGGATTGTCGCCCTTGGCGTTCAATGTCATCGCGCCGATGGCACTTGGCCTTGGCGGCAACGCTATAACAGTGTCTCAGAGCCTTTATGAGCTTATGCAAAAAGCCTGTAAATCCAATGTGTTGAACCCTGAAATTGTTGGTTTTTCGCTGAAAACGGTTATAGAAAACGAATTGATACCCAGATCGCGCAAAATAACCTTTGCAGTAGTTCATCCTCATTCCGTGCATAATTTTGAACTGCGTTATTGGCTTGCCGCCTGCGGCATTAACCCTGAAGCAGATGTCGATATTGTGATTGTTCCTCCGCCACTTATGCCTGATGCTTTAGCATCCGGGCATATTGACGGTTTTTGCGTGGGTGAGCCTTGGAACAGTGTCGCCACACAAAATGGAATTGGTGTGATTGCAACAGTCAAAGCCGCAATTTGGAAATCCAGCCCCGAAAAAGTGCTCGGCGTCAGCAAAATTTGGGCAGATCAACAGTCCCAAACGTTGGCCGCTTTGTTAAGGGCGCTTTATCACGCGGCCAAATGGTGCGGCGCTCAGGAGAATCATACAGAGCTGGCCCGGCTTCTGGCTTTGCCGGCCTATTTGAACCGCCCAGCCGATATCATTGAAGCTGCGCTCACCGGTAAATTCAAAGACGCTGATGGTTCTGATCTTGATGTCACAGATTTCTTTGTGCCTTTTGCCCGCGCCGCAACATTTCCGTGGCAGAGCCATGCGCTTTGGCTGTATTCCCAAATGGTGCGTTGGGGACACGTCAAACATTCGGCAGCAAATGCTGACCTCGCGCTTAAATCCTATAGGCCTGACATTTATCGCGCCGCACTAAAGCAGCTTAACGTGGCCTTGCCGGGTGCAAACTCAAAAGTGGAGGGCGCTTTGACTGTAGCAACTGCGGTCGGCGCAAGTGCGGGCGGCCTTGTCCTTGGCCCTGATGGTTTTTTTGATGGCGCGGTTTTCGACCCCGCTTTGATTGATGCCTATATCTCCAACCAATGCGCTTAATTTTGGTGCATTGCACAATTTTTAGGCGAATATTTGCGCGCATTGTTTCGGTTCGAAGCAAAATGCAAGGCTAAATCCACCCGGATCGCCTGAACACCACTCCGATATCGGAAAATATATCATTTTTCAAAACTGGCACGCACCCTGCTTAACATAGAATAGCCTCCCAGGGCAGAATACGGCATCCAACGCCGGGTGCAGAAATAAGGCAAAGCCGCCTGAAATGTTGATTGCGCGAGCTTTTCTCCGCGCAAGAACATTTTAGGCGGCTTTTGCTTTTCAAAAAAGAAAAAGAATTGGCTGCGCGTTCCACCCAAACGGCAGCCTGCAAGGAGATCGACCCGATGAAAGATACTTTTAGGAAAAACCTTTTATCCGCATCATTTTCCCGCCGCGGATTGTTAAAAAGCGCAAGCGCAACCGCGGCGCTGTTTGCGGCGGGGCGCATTTTGCTTCCCGGCGGTGCCTATGCCGCAACCGCCACACCCGAAGTAACCGCAGTAAAACTTGGATTTATCGCGCTCACAGATTCTGCACCACTAATCATCGCAAAAGAAAAAGGGTTCTTTGAAAAGCACGGCATGCCGGGCGTTGAGGTCTTGAAGCAAGCCTCTTGGGGCGCGCTGCGCGATAATATCGTGCTTGGCGGCGAAGCGAACGGTATTGATGGCGCGCATATGCTGACACCGATGCCTTATCTTATCCACACCGGCAAAGTGACACAGAATAATGTGCCGGTGCCTATGACGATTTTGGCGCGTTTGAATTACGACACGCAAGGCATCTCGGTCGCGCAAGAATATGAGGGCACAAAAGCCGGGCTTGATGCGTCGGTTTTGAAAGCCGCGTCTGAAGCCAAAAAGGCAGCCGGCAAAGAAGTCACTGCTGCAATGACCTTCCCCGGTGGCACGCATGATCTGTGGATACGCTATTGGTTGGCAGCCGGTGGCATCAACCCGGATACCGATGTTAAAACCATCGTGGTGCCGCCACCGCAAATGGTTGCCAATATGAAGGTTGGCACAATGGACGTATTCTGCGTCGGCGAACCATGGAACGAGCAACTGGTCAATCAAGGCATTGGCTTTACTGCTTTAACCACGGGCGAGCTTTGGAAGGCCCACCCTGAGAAGGCGCTCGGGATGCGTGCCGATTGGGTGGAGAAAAACCCTCGTGCTGCAAAAGCAATTTTGATGGCTGTTATGGAAGCCCAGCAATGGTGTGACCAAGCTGCCAATAAGGATGAGATGGCCGCGATCATCGGCAAACGGGCATGGATGAACGTACCGGTGGCCGACATTATCGGCCGCCTGAAGGGTGACATTAACTACGGCCTCGGCCGTGTGGCCACGGCCACTGATCTTGGCATGAAGTTCTGGGCTGGTGGTGTGTCCTATCCGTTCAAGAGCCATGACGCCTGGTTTTTAACCGAAAACATGCGGTGGGGTAAATTTGCCGCCGACACCGATGTCAAAGCGCTGGTTGCCGCAGTTAATCGCGAAGACCTTTGGCGGTCAGCAGCAGCAGACCTTGGCGTTGCTGGAGCTGACATTCCAGCGTCTGACTCAAGGGGTATTGAAACATTTTTTGATGGCAAGATATTCGATCCCGCTGACCCGATGGCTTACCTCAACTCGCTCGCCATCAAAGCTGCAGGCTAAATCAATTTTTGCCGGAGCCGATTTTCCGCATCGGTTTTTGCGTTTCCGGGTTTGCATTTCAAGGATTTCAAATGTCTGCAGTATTGAAAACCGTCACATCGTTTCCTGATCCCAAGACTGCCGTTTTGCAGCCCGCAACCCATGGAACGCAAAGCATTGTGGCGCTCCCAGTCAAAAAGTCGCGGCCTTCGCTTCTTCAACCGTTTTTGGCCGGCTTGGGGCGCAATGTTTTGCCGCCGTTGATCGTAGCACTGCTTCTTTTGATTATTTGGCAGTTGGCCTGCGGACATCCGGGCGCATCGCTGCCTCCCCCAACTACGGTTTTCAATGAAGCCTATGATCTAATTGCCTATCCGTTCTTTGATTATGGTTCCGGCGATATTGGCCTTGGTTGGCGGGTGCTGACATCTCTTCAGCGGGTCACATATGGTTTTGGTCTTGCGGCCATTGTGGGCGTGCTGATTGGTGCTCTCATTGGCCAATCCATTTGGGCTATGCGCGGGCTTGACCCCGTGTTTCAAGTGCTGCGCACCGTACCGCCTTTGGCTTGGCTGCCGCTGTCTTTGGCTGCATTCCGCGATGCCAACCCCTCTGCTATCTTCGTCATTTTCATAACGGCCATTTGGCCGGTGATTATCAACACCGCCGTTGGCGTGCGCAACATCCCTCAGGATTATCGGAACGTTGCCAAAGTGTTGCGGCTCAACCAAATTGAGTTCTTTTTCAAAATCATGGTGCCATCTGCCGCGCCCTATATTTTCACCGGTCTGCGCATTGGCATTGGCCTTTCATGGCTTGCCATTGTTGCCGCTGAAATGCTGACCGGCGGCGTAGGAATTGGCTTTTTCATCTGGGATGCGTGGAACTCATCGCGTTTGCCCGACATCATTGTGGCGTTGGCCTATATCGGGTTCACAGGCTTTATCCTCGACAAATTGGTTGCAGCCATCGGCAGCTTTGTCACCCGCGGCACAACGGCATCTTAAGGGGCGATAAATGGAACCTTATCTCAAACTCGACCACATCAACAAAAGTTTCACACGCGCAAACCAGATCAATGAAGTTCTATCGAACATCAACTTGACTATTGCCAAGGGCGAATTTGTCTCAATCATCGGTCATTCCGGTTGCGGAAAATCAACGCTTCTAAACCTGATTGCGGGCCTGACCGAAGTTACCTCCGGCGTGGTTTTGCTGGAAGATAAAGAGGTGAATGCACCGGGGCCCGAGCGCGCTGTTGTGTTTCAAAACCATTCATTGCTGCCATGGCTGACCGTTTATGAAAACGTCAATCTGGCCGTTTCAAAAGTATTTTCGAAGACCAAAACCAGAGCTGAACGCCATGAATGGGTCATGCGAAATCTGGATCTGGTGCAAATGACCCATGCTGCACATTTGCGGCCGGCTGAGATTTCCGGCGGTATGAAACAACGCGTTGGCATTGCGCGGGCTTTATCGATGGAACCCAAGGTGCTGCTGCTCGACGAGCCCTTCGGTGCGCTCGACGCCTTAACCCGCGCGCATTTGCAGGATGCGGTGATGGATATTCATGTGCGTCTTGGCAACACCATGATCATGATCACCCATGATGTGGATGAGGCGGTGCTGCTTTCTGACCGTATCGTGATGATGACCAATGGGCCTGCTGCCCATATTGGTGAAGTGCTCGAAGTTCCCCTTGCCCGTCCGCGCAAACGCATCGAGCTGGCATCAGACAGAACCTATCTTAAATCCCGCGAGGCTGTTCTCAAATTTCTGTATGAGCGCCATCGTTTTGTGGAGGCCGCAGAATGACTTGCCTTAAGAAAAAACTTGTAATTATCGGCAATGGCATGGCTCCGGGCCGGATGCTCGAACATTTGTTTGAGCTTGCGCCAGACCTGTATGACGTGACGATTTTTAACGCTGAACCGCGTGTGAACTATGACCGCATCATGCTGTCTCCGGTGCTTTCGGGTGAGAAAACATTTGATGATATCATCATCCACGGCGATGGTTGGTATGTGAAAAACAACGTCACGCTTTATAAAGGCCATAAGGTAGTTGCGATTGACCGCGACGCTAAAACTGTCACCTCAGAGCACGGTGAAGTTGCACATTACGACACGTTGGTGATCGCCACAGGTTCAGCGCCTTTCATTCTTCCGGTTGAAGGCAAATCACTTCCGGGCGTGCTTACTTACCGTGATTTGGATGATGTCACCGCTATGCTTCTTGCAGCGCAAAGCCGTGCGAAAGCCGTAGTCATCGGCGGCGGTTTGCTTGGCTTGGAGGCGGCAGCGGGTCTTCGTGAGCAGGGCATGGATGTGACAGTCTTGCACATCATGCCATATTTAATGGAACGTCAACTCGATCAAGCGGCAGCCTATTTGCTCCAGCGCGAACTGGAAAGCCGTGGCATCAAAGTCATTTGCAAGGCTGACACCAAACAGATTTTGGGTGTCAATCACGTGACCGGTGTTGAACTGAAAGACGGGACAATCATTGAATGCAGCCTGGTCGTTATGGCGGCAGGCATCCGCCCAAATTCAGCACTGGCTAAAGACGTGGGCCTGAACGTCAATCGTGGCATTGTGGTTGATGGGCACATGCGCACCTCTGATCCAAGCATTTTATCTTTGGGTGAGTGCGCAGAAGTGGGCGGCATGTGCTACGGACTTGTCGCGCCGCTTTATGAGCAAGCACGCATTGCCGCAGAAACCTTGGCGGGCGTTGGCGAACAACCCTTTTTGCATGTTGATACTGCAACCAAACTCAAAGTCACAGGCATCAATCTGTTCTCGATCGGCGATTTTGCAGATGGCCCTGATCGCGAAGAAATTGTGCTGCGCGATGCTTCGGCGGGCGTTTATAAACGCGTCATTTTGAGGGAGAACAAAATCATTGGCACGGTGCTCTATGGTGAAACCACCGATGGCGCTTGGTTCAATGATTTGAAGAAACGCGGAACCGATATTTCGGCAATGCGGGAGACCTTAATTTTCGGCCAATCTTTCCAAGGGGGCGCCCCCATGGACCCTATGGCAGCCGTTGCAGCCTTGCCGGATGATGCGGAAATCTGCGGTTGCAACGGCGTTTGTAAAGGTAAAATCACCGGCGCTATTACCTCTAAAAATCTGACCACTTTGGACAGTGTTCGCGCACACACAAAAGCGTCTGCTTCGTGCGGCACCTGCACGCCTCTTGTTGAAAAGCTCATGATGCTGACGCTTGGCGACAGCTTCAACCCTGCCGCCGTCACCCCAATGTGCGCTTGCACGGATTTGGGCCATGATGAAGTGCGCCGGTTGATCAAGGCAAAAGGCCTCAAAACCATTCCTGCAGTGATGCAGGAGTTGCAATGGAAAACATCTTGCGGTTGCGCCAAGTGCCGCCCGGCGCTCAACTATTATCTCGTTTGTGATTGGCCCGATGAATATGCCGATGATTATCAATCACGTTTTATCAATGAGCGCGTGCACGCCAACATCCAAAAAGACGGCACTTACTCCGTGGTTCCCCGCATGTGGGGCGGCATGACCAGCTCGAAGGAACTTCGCGCGATTGCCGACGTAGTCGATAAATTTGCGATTCCCGCTGTCAAAGTTACCGGCGGCCAGCGCATTGATATGCTTGGCATAAAAAAAGAGGATTTGCCCGCTGTCTGGGCAGATTTGGGTCAGGCCGGTTTTGTTTCCGGCCAAGCCTATGCCAAGGGCCTCCGCACCGTGAAAACCTGTGTCGGCACAGATTGGTGCCGCTTTGGCACGCAAGATTCAACGGGGCTGGGCATCCGCATTGAGAAGTTCATGTGGGGTTCGTGGACGCCGGCAAAGCTTAAAATGGGCGTGTCTGGTTGCCCGCGCAATTGCGCTGAAGCCACTTGTAAGGATATTGGCGTCATCTGCGTCGATAGCGGTTTTGAAATTCATTTTGCTGGAGCGGCTGGCCTCGACATCAAAGGCACTGAAATCCTCTGTAACGTCAGAACTGAAGATGAAACCTTGGAATATATCGTCGCGCTCACCCAAATGTACCGCGAACAAGGGCGTTATTTGGAGCGCATTTATAAATGGGCCAAGCGCATTGGTTTGGATGAAATCCGCAGGCAAATTGCGGGCGATGAAGCTCGGCGCAAAGCCTACTACCAGCGCTTTGTGTTCAGCCAGAAGTTTGCACAGGTTGACCCATGGTCTGAACGCGTATCGGGCAAAGACAAGCATGAGTTTATTCCCATGGCGAGCCTTCAATTGGAGGCGGCGGAATGAATATGGTGACATTGAGCTTAGGCGCAAAATGGGTGGCCGTTGGAACGGTTGATGATATCCCTATGCGCGGTGCGCGCTGCGTAAAAAACGGCGCAATGACGATTGCTATTTTCCGCACGGCCACCGGTGAAATTTATGCGCTCGAAGACAAATGCCCGCACAAAAACGGTCCGCTCAGCCAAGGCATCGTACATGACGGCTGTGTGACGTGCCCGCTGCATAATTGGGTGATTTCGCTCAGTACTGGCAAGGCCCAAGGCGCCGACGAAGGCGCAACTTTGGCGTTCCCGGTGAAGGTTGAAGGCGGGAAGATTTACTTGGATTTGGGCCGTGTTTGAGTTTCAATGCAACCCTTTATCTCATAGTTTTGCTGGGCTGTTTACCTCCACCCCCAACCTTCCCCTGAAGGGGGAAGGAGAAATAGAGCTCTTGGATTTCCTACGTCCGTGGAACCCGGTTTCAAAACAATTGTGCGGGATCATAATATCGCCCTCCCCCTTGAGGCGAGGGTTAGGGCTGGGGGTAAGCAGCCGCATTGAACTTCGCTGCTTATTCACTTCCAAAATTGATTTCCACGCGATGCAGGCCAACAGATGAGCGAACACGTCAAAACCACGTGCCCCTATTGCGGGGTAGGCTGTGGTATAGTTGCCAAGGTTGAAGACAATGGCGAAGTGTCTGTTAAAGGCGATCCAGACCACCCCGCTAATTTCGGGCGGCTATGCTCCAAAGGCTCGGCTCTTGGCGAAACATTGGATCTAAATGGGCGCCTGCTACATCCGGAAATCAATACTCAACGCGCTTCGTGGGATGATGCGCTTGATTTGGTGGCACAGAAATTCTCTGAAGCCATTCGCGATCACGGGCCAGAATCTGTCGCATTTTATGTGTCAGGCCAGTTGCTGACCGAGGATTATTATGTGGCCAACAAGCTGATGAAAGGCTTTATTGGCTCAGCCAACATCGACACCAATTCGCGGCTGTGCATGGCATCGTCGGTTGCTGGCCATAAACGCGCTTTTGGCGCGGACACTGTTCCGGGGACCTATGAAGATTTGGAACTCGCCGATTTGATCGTGCTGGTTGGCTCTAATCTGGCTTGGTGCCATCCAGTACTTTATCAACGCATTTCTGCTGCGAAAGAAATGCGCCCCGAAATGCGCGTTGTGCTGATTGATCCGCGCCGCACAATGACGGCCGATCTGGCGGATTTGCATCTGGCAATTAAGAATGATGGCGATGTGGCGTTGTTTTTGGGTTTGATCAATGACTTGAAGCACACCAATGCTTTCGACCAGAACTATGTTGATGCTCATGTGAATGGTATGGCCGCTGCACTTCAAGCTGCAAATGGTTTTGATATTGAAGCCGTGGCCAAACAAACCGGCCTTTCCGCAACCGATATTGGCACTTTCTATTCCTGGTTTGCAGCAACGACAAAAACCGTGACGGTCTATTCGCAAGGGGTAAACCAGAGTCAAAGCGGCACAGATAAAGTCAACGCCATTATCAATTGCCATTTGGCAACGGGCCGTATCGGCAAGCCGGGCATGGGGCCGCTTTCGGTGACCGGGCAACCCAACGCCATGGGCGGGCGCGAGGTTGGCGGGCTTGCCAATACGCTCGCTGCCCATATGGACATTGAAAACGCGAGCCACCGCCAAATTGTGCAAGATTTTTGGCAATCCCCCTTAATTGCCCAAAAACCTGGCCTCAAAGCTGTCGATATGTTCAAGGCCGTTGGTGACGGGCGGATAAAGGCCCTGTGGATCATGTCCACCAACCCTGTTGTTTCCATGCCGGATTCGGGTGCAGTGGAAGCCGCGATTAAAGCTTGCCCGTTTGTTGTGGTTTCTGATGTGATGTCTCAAACCGACACCATTCGCCACGCTCATGTGAAATTGCCAGCCACAGCTTGGGGTGAAAAAAACGGCACAGTTACCAATTCTGAACGCCGCATTTCCCGCCAACGCGCTTTTTTGCTAACACCCGGAGAAGCAAAACCCGATTGGTGGCAATTGGCTGAAGTCGGCAAACGCATGGGGTTTGGTGCTGCTTTCCACTGGGCATCACCGGCCGAGATTTTTGGCGAACATGCGGCGCTTTCAGGCAACGAAAACGACGGATCGCGTGACTTTGATATTTCAGCCTATGCTGGAATCACCGAAGACGCTTACCAAGGTTTAACGCCGTTTCAATGGCCGCAAGCAGCGGGGCAAGCGCCGCAGGATACGCGGTTTTTTGCCAATGGAAACTACTTTACACCGGACAAAAAAGCCCGCGCTGTTGCAGTGGATGCGCCTGAACTTAAGACACATAACGGCCTGTTCACGCTTAATACAGGCCGTGTGCGCGACCATTGGCACACTATGACCCGAACCGGCAAAAGCGCGAAACTGTCAGCGCATATGGCCGAGCCTTTTTGTGAAATTCACCCCGATGATGCTGGGGAATTGGGCATTGGCGACGCTGGTTTGGTGACGCTTTCCAACACGCTTGGGTCTGTCATTTTACGCGGTATGATTTCACCACGCCAACGCAAAGGCGCTGTCTTTGCACCAATGCATTGGAGCGACCAAAATTCAGCCAATGCACGTATTGACCGGCTGGTTGCTGCACTTACCGACCCAGTTTCGGGCCAGCCCGCATCGAAGGCCAGTCTGGTATCATTGACCCCTTTCGTACCAGCACTCTATGGCTTTGCGGTTTCAATTTCCGAGCCGCAGCCGAAGGACCTGCCTTATTTTTCCATGGCAATTGCCAATGACGGTTGGCGTCTGGAATTTGCATTTGGGGCATTGCCAGCTCAGTTGGAAACGACGCTACGGACTATGTTTTGTGTTGCCGAAGATGCTGAATTGCTGGTCTATCATGACGTGGCTTCGGGCCAGCAACGCTTTGCGTTTTTCAAAGACGACAAACTTATCGGGGCTGCGTTTTTATCACGTAATCCGGTATCAGTTTCACGTTCATCAAGCGCAACTGATCTGGCCCGTGTTTTCAATAACCGGAAACAACGGTTCTGCGTTATTGCGACACGCCCGGGCGCTGATATGCCCGACCCCGGCGCGCAAATTTGTGCCTGTTTCAATATTGGCACAAATCAAATTGTGACAGCCATTCAAGCCGGATGTACCAATGTTGAAGCCGTCGGCAAGGCGACATCGGCCGGCACCAATTGCGGATCGTGTAAAGCGGAAATCCGCAGCATTTTGGCAGCCATTTCCAAAAAGGAGATAGATGATGACCATCGCCTTCTCGCCGCCGAGTAATCAGCGTTTGCCCGAAGAAATCGCTGTGCCGCGTATGGGGCCATTGTCTGTTTTACCGGTGTTTTTCAAGTTGGAAGGCAAACGTGTTTTACTTGCAGGTGGCACTGATGCTGCAGCATGGAAGGCTGAACTTATTGCCGCAACTGGTGCTCATGTCGATATTGTTTCACCTGAAGTTGAGCCGCTATTACACAGTATGATTGCAACAACGCCTCAGCGCGGCAGCTATAGGCATGAATCCCGGCCATGGTCGATCCATGATTTTGCGGGTGCAGCGCTTGCCATTGCGGACATTGAGGATGAGGCAGAAGCCAAAGCCTTTACTTGCGCAGCGCGGGCGGCAGGTGTGCCGTTCAACGTGATCGACAAGCCAAAATTCTGCCAGTTTCAATTTGGTGCGATTGTCAACCGGTCGCCTGTGGTCGTCAGCATTTCAACGGATGGTGCTGCGCCAATTCTGGGTCAAGCCATACGCCGCCGTATTGAAATACTATTGCCTCCAGCCTTGGCCAATTGGGCTGGATTTGCACAAAATATCCGCAAAACCGTGACCGAAACGTTGAAAGCTGGTGGACAGCGTCGCGCTTTCTGGGAAGGTTTGGCGGAACGCGCTTTCACATCCCCATTTTCGAATGAAACTGGAAATATTTTACTGCGTGAGGCAGGCCGCATTGCTTCTCAACTTACAAAAGCAGGCAAAGTGACTTTGGTTGGCGCTGGCCCCGCCGATGCAGAGCTCTTAACAATAAAGGCGGTGCGTGCGCTGCAATCTGCCGACGTTATTCTTTATGATGATCTGGTTTCACTGGACGTGCTTGAATTGGCCCGCCGTGAAGCAAAACGCATGCTGGTCGGCAAACGTGGCGGCAAAAACTCATGCCGCCAAGAAGACATAAACGCCATGATGGTGACGCTGGCGCACGCTGGTAAGCACGTGGTTCGGCTTAAATCGGGCGACCCAATGATTTTTGGCCGCGCTGGTGAAGAGATTGACATGCTTAATGACAAAGGCATTGCAGTGAGTGTGGTGCCTGGAATTACAGCGGCATTGGCCATGGCATCGGCCCTTGGTGTGTCGTTAACCCACCGCGACCATGCCCGTTCTGTTCGATTTGTTACCGGCCACAATAGAAACGGCGTTTTGCCAGATGATATTGATTGGCGGGCTGCTGCCGACGCCAAAACCACCACCATATTTTATATGGGCGGTCGAACTGCCACGGCCATTCGCGAGCATTTATTGTCGGCAGGAATGGATGGCGCAACGCCCGTTGCAATTGCAGCTGCGATTGGCACAGCAGAACAGTTGACGCATTTTACAGTTCTAAGAGCATTACCTGAGGCCATTGAAAATGTTGGTTTTGAAAGGCCGATATTGGTAGGTGTTGGACATGTGTTTGCTAAAAAAATGGCCAGGGCAAAATCAGTTAGTGTCGCGTTTTAGATATCTTGTGGCAGGATCGGATGTGATTATTTTAACAAATTTTTTGATCCATAGTTCGGAATTGCAGCAGGTGAACCAAATTACCTGAAAGATGTCACGGCTATGATTTGGCTACTTTGGAATGCCAGGTTTTATGCTTTGACTAAATCATCAACAATGTCCGATGTTCAGCGCAAAGCTGACATGTGATATGTTTTTCGAGCAGCAGCGGTGGTTTTTTTATTAACCCAAATTGAACATTTCTCCGACGTAACATCAGCGGGCTAAACTAAAATTGTAGTCTTCATGGCGGCTACTGGTGGCCGCGGGAGAAACATTATGGGACGTGCACAATATGATCATCCTCTAGACGAACGACAGGTTTGGAATGCGTGCAAGAAAGTCGGTGCAAAGCGGGCTTTGAAACCAAAGCAGATTTGGCAAATTCGCTTTTATTTGGATTATGAACGCAGGCTGCGTGATCGGGCACTGTTTGATCTGGCAATCTATAGCAAACTCAAAGGCTGCGATCTCGTAAACATTAAAATCGGCACATTCGTGATTGGCCCTGAAATCCGAACCGGTGCAATAGTCATTCAGCAAAAGACAGGTCGCCCTGTTCAATTTGAAATCATGACAGATGCACGTGTCAGCCTGCTTGCCTGGCCTGAGCGACGCGGCGGCACAGTGGATGACTATGCTTTTCCAAGTCGGAATAATCAAACGTCACACTTGAGCACGCGGCAATACGCGAGGCTTGTTGATGAATGGGTCTCTGCGGTTGGCTTGCGCAAGGAAGAGTATGTCACTCATTCAATGAGGCGAACCAAAGCATCGATCATTTACAAGGCGACCGGCAATCTCCGTGCGATCCAGCTTTTGCTTGGGCATACCAAGATAGAAAACACAGTGCGATACCTTGGTGTTAATGTCGAAGACGCACTGGCTTTGGCGGAAGGAACTGAGGTTTGAATGACGTCTGAAACTCAAAGGCTTTTGGGCTGTTCCACAGGGCCTTTGGGTCGCTGTAAAATTTAGGCATCGTCAATGACGCGGCAGCTTTGCGCTTAATTGCGGTCGTTAATTTGCGGATTGGTTAGCCTGATAGCGAACGTTCAATTTTCGCGCATCTGCCACGAAGCAGCAAAATCATTTCTATTACCTGCATGAAATTTGCGTTTCTCAAATTCCGCGTCACTTACATCTAGACAGCCGAGGGGTGGTTGTACTTTGCCGCGATCGTTGATCTGAACTCGCGAAATGTCTTTGATAAGCCAAGGGAAACGCCTGAAACGTGATCTGGCACTCAGGCCGTTAACAACGGAAACTGCTCTCACAACTTTGCATCAATGGGTGGAGAAGTCTGGGGGAGATTGCGACAAACATGCAAGTTGAAAGGTCTGCGAAGGAAAAAAGTTAAAGGCGCTTAAAAGCGTTGAACACCTGAACCGGCTAACTGTGCTGGTCAGTTTGACAAGCACTTCCGAAAAATCATTCAATCCAATATCCTTGTTTTCGATCTAAGAGATAGAACCCAAAAAAAACAATGCTCTGCAATGCGCGCCTACCGCGTTGCGGGAGTGCGATGAGGAATGGCTAAAGATGGCACTTAAGCTTGTCGATCAATAATTGAACCCAAGCAGCCTGCACGAGCTATACACCCTCAATCTGTTTTCAGCGAATTCTCACACATTGATTGAGATCAGTTCCGGACCAATGAAATAGGCATATCCTTTCGGTTCAGTGAGGATATTACGCCCATGCCAAAGACCGAATTGACAACAATCACATTACACTTGGCAAGAACTGCGGCCTTTCCAGAAGGCTCAGACCAGCACGGCTATGTGTTCGTGGCACCGCTTGATGACAATGGGCACATAGACGCTGACAGCTGGTTGCAGACAAAAAGCACATGTGTTGCGCACAGGTTTCGGGGCAATGAACCTATCAAGCACGGATTATTGGTGCGCAGGGCAGGCGGTCATAAAGGGGCGACATGGGGCTTTGATTACAACCGTTCCACACATGCCGATGACGAGATGGGGTTTCATTTTGGCGAACATGCTTTCACATCGGGTGAATATGTTTCCATAAGTGACTCTGATGGCGGGATGGAAACATTCAAAATTTACGCTGTCTCGCCGCTGTGACCCGGCATTACCATGCCACATTGGCATTTGTGGCCGCATTTTCCCTGCTCATGTTTACAAGTGGCGGATTGGCCGCTGATCAAATTGCAGGCAAGGAGTTTGCCGCCCAGAACTGCAGCCGCTGCCATGCCATAAGTGCGACGGATGCCAGTCCATACGCCAAAGCCCCGCCATTCCGCGTAGTTGCCCGAAAATACAAACTTGAATACCTGCAAGAGGCTCTGGCTGAGGGTATTGTAACCGGCCATAGCACGATGCCGGAGTTTATTTTAACGCCGGTTCAAATCGATGACTTGCTGGCGTATTTCGAAACACTGAAATGACAATGGCTTCAAGAACTGGCCCGGACACTGGCAATATGGATGCTGTATTAAACACACCCAAGATCTGGCAAGCTTTGCTCCCCGCCCATTCGCGTGATATTCATAAATACCAGCGCGGCCATTGTCTTGTTGTGAGCGGCAGCGAACTTCAAACCGGCGCTTCGCGTTTGGCGGCGACAGCGGCACTGAATAATGGCGCCGGCGCTGTATCGATAATTGGCAATAAAGCGGCATTGCGGATTCATGCCACACAGGTGACTTCGATAATGCTGCAGGAGGCAACAACGCCCGCAGATTTCGCGGTGCTTCTTGCAACCGGCAAATTCGACGCGGTCATTATTGGGCCAGCGGCGGGGGAAGGTCAGCCAACTCTGACCCGAATTCAAGCAATCCAAAAAGCAGGGCTGCCTTTCGTTTTGGACGCTGACGCATTCACGGCTATGACCGGCCAACTGAGGCCATCTGGTCAAACAGATGCAAAAACGCCAACTTGTGTTATGACGCCGCATGCGGGCGAGTTTGCAAAACTATTTGCAACGCTGCTCACCGAAGATGCACAGTTCAATGCGCTTTCGATAGAACTTCAACACGCGAAGGTTGAGCAAGCCCGTGCCGCAGCGCGGATTGCGAATTCTATCATTGTGTTCAAAGGTTTTGATACTGTAATCGCCGCGCCGGACGGCAGGGCAATATTAAATAACAATGCCGGCCCGGAACTTGCCACTGCCGGTTCCGGCGATGTCTTGTCGGGACTGATTGGTGCGCATCTGGCAGGCGGTATGCCGCCATTTGAGGCCGCAGCGGCGGCGGTCTGGCTGCATGGCTATCTTGGCGCACAAATAGGCATAGGCCTCACCGCAGACCGGCTGGTCGAACAGGTGAGGCCGTTAGGCGCTTTTCTTTAATGATCAATCGTCAGAGTTTTGAGGTCAGCGCTTCGTGCTAGGTCTGTTTAAATCATCACATGACTGCTTTTGGATGTGTCATGGTGCTTTCGTTGGCAATTGACCGCCAAAATGAGTTCACTGCGGTGTCATATGCGATTCAACAAACCACAACTGCTGGTCAACGCCGCGTGAAATTTCGGTGAACAAATCGGCGGTGGTGACATCGCCAAGTTCATCTGCCTTTTTTATGGCTTCGTGAACAGATTGGCCGAAAGCGGCCAACGCTCCTGCCACTGCGAATATATGTTGTTTTTCATCTGCAATGCCCAATGGATATGGAATGAGAAATGAGTTTTCAGTAGCTGTTTGAACAGTCCCCAGCGCAGTGCCACCGAGGCCACCGGCCCGCTCCGCAATCATATCGGAAAAATTTTCGACCTCTTCCGAAACCGTATCAAAAAGTTTATGCACCGAGATAAACGCAGGCCCGCGTACGTTCCAATGGGCTTGTTTCATTTGTGCATGCAAATCTATGGCGGCGGCCAGATGCTGGTTGAGCAGCACCACAATTTGCAATCGCACTTTTTCCGGCAATGTGTTTCGGGTCGGCTGCATGTTTACGCTCCTGTATCGTTTGAGTGCTCCCGCGACGTATGCGGATAAAACACATTAACCCTCATAAGAGAGGCATCGCATTAACCTGCATCATAGCGCGGCATCCAAACTGCTGATCAAATTGGTTTAAGGTGCCTTAAGCGCTGCAACCAACAGTGAAGGATTTTCATATGCGACGCATCACCAGCCTTTTGGCAGGAATTGCCGTTCTTGCCTCAACATTGACAACGCCATTATTATCGACGCCAGCCTCAGCCTTATCACTTGGCATAGGCGCACCGGTTCCCGCACAATCTGATATTCAACTGGTCTCAGATCGCGATGTTTTTCGCCAGAATAATAATGGGGTTTATCTCAACGGCGTGCGCGGACATAATAAATGGCGCAACGGATATCGCCGCAGCAATGGGTTCTGGTTTCCCGCCGCTGCATTTCTTGGCGGTGTGATCATCGGTGGCGCAATTGTGAGCGGCAATAACCAGTTTGGAATTCGCCACATCCGCTGGTGTGAAAACCGCTATCGTTCATACCGCACCAGCAGCAATTCTTACCAGCCATATAATGGCCCGCGCCGTATTTGCTATTCACCTTACAACTAGAGCTTCGAAACCCTTTGGCGGAATGCAAGCGTTTGCGTTCCGTCTGCTTTTTTTACGCACCCGCATTTAACAAAGGATAATTCAATGGCTGACACGAATTCATTTACTGGTAAAACCGCATTGATCACCGGCGCTGCCGGAGCCATTGGCTTTGCCACGGCAAAATTATTAGCAAGCCGCGGAGCAAGCATTGCCGCAATGGATATAAAGGGTGCTGAATTCAGCGCTTTGAAAAAGGAAATTCCGGATGTACTGGTGCTTGAAGGCGATGTTGCCGACGAGGCGTCATTTGCGGCTTGCGTTGCAAGCGCGATCAAAACATATGGCAAGATCGACATCTTCTTCAACAATGCCGGAATAGAAGGCGCGGTTGCGCCAATCCCCGATTTTCCTGTTGATGTGTTTCGCAAAGTTCTGGAGGTCAACGTTGTCGGTATTTTTCTTGGCTTGAAGCTGGTCATCCCGCATATGGCAAAAGCCGGCGGCGGCTCAATTATCAACTCATCCAGCGTCGCCGGACTGGCAGGCTCACCCGGGCTTTGCGCCTATATTGCCAGCAAGCATGCGGTCTTAGGGTTGACGCGCACAGCTGCCGTGGAATGGGGGGACAAAGGCATCCGGGTCAATTGTATCAATCCCGGCCCGATCGAAAGCCGGATGATGGCGTCTATCGAAGAGGGTGCTGCACCCGGTGCCGCATCGGCTGTTCACGACGGATTTGCAAAAACCATCCCAATGAAGCGCTATGGTACGCCTGAAGAAGTGGCGGGCGTGGTGGCATTTCTCGCGTCCGACGATGCCGGCTATGTCAACGGTGCGTTTTACACTGTCGATGGCGGAATGACAGCAGCTTAACTGCGCCGCACAGAGTTGCCGCTGTTAATGATAGCGTTGATCACAGCGGCGACAGCGGCGTTCAAACCGGCCCGATCTCCCGTTTTCGGATTATTTTCATGGGCGGCGGCGGCATCTTTCAAAATCCCCATGATTTCTTTTTCCGGCAAAATTTTGGCCTCGTTTAATGCGAGCAGCAACGACTCGCAAATGGCCAGTGCGGCTGTTCCGGCGACATCGGGGATTGCTCTCATATCGTTTGCTGCAGGCATGATGGAACCTTTCACGTGCCGGGCAGTTAGTATGGTGTCTGCCCAATAGGCTTAATCTTACCGCAGCATCATTTCACGGTTTTTTGGCAGCGTGTTGATGCAGATTAGTATTTGAATGTCGTGAGGGCGGGAAAAATGCATATTTCTGTTGAGCCTTTATCAGGTGCAAAAGCAAAATTACCCGCTGCGATTATGCAGGTGTGCGGCAAACTGCAGCTGCCGGACATTGCGAAAACGCCGTTGGCGCGTAAACTCGGCGCTTATGTCGGTTTAACCGCTGCAGAACTGACTATTCTCGACGGGTTCCACAACCGAAAGCGGCGTTTTCCGGTTGGCAAAGATCTGGTCTATGAGGGCCAATGCAACCAGTGCGCTTATGTTTTGGCAAGTGGATGGGCGTGTTCCTATAAACTATTGCCAAATGGCCTCCGCCAAATTGTGGATTTTCAAATTCCGGGCGATTTTTTAGGTTTGCGTTCAGTTTTGTTCCGAACAGCGGATCATAATGTCGAGCCGGTAACACCCATAGAGGCCTCGGAGCTGACCGCCGATGATTTGCTGAGCGCGTTTACAGCCACGCCGCGGCTGGCAACAGCGGTATTGTGGGCCACATCACGCGATGAGGCCATGGTGGTTGAGCATCTGGTTGGCATCGGCCGCCGTGATGCAGGGCAGCGGACCGCACATTTTTTACTGGAACTTGGCGCGCGGTTGAAACTTGTTGGCTTGGCCACCAATGCAGGTTTTGATTGCCCGCTCTCACAATCTTTATTGGCGGACGCGCTGGGTTTAAGCGCTGTGCATATCAATCGCGTGTTGCGCCAATTGCGCGAAGATGGGTTTTTAACATTTCAAAAAGGCAGAGTTGCCTTTGATGATTTGCCCGGCCTGATCGAATTTGCTGATTTTGACCGCCAATATCTTGATCATGAAGGCCCGCTTATAAAATAGTTGCCCTTTAACGACCGGATTATCCGTAGCAAGCCAAACAACGACCGTGACTTGATGCAGATCAGTGCAACTTCCCCGTAATGGCCGAAGATGGACGATAACGGAGGCATTCCGGCAACTGTAACTCATTCATAACAGGACGTAATTATGGCAATTGACACCAACAGCCAAAATTCAAAAGCAGTCGCAGCAAACTATGAAGCCATTACAGAACATTTAGCCGAATTGCGCAAAGATATCTCTAAACTCGCGTCATCGGTTGGCTTTGCAGTGGACAGCGGACGCCGGTCGCTATCAAACGATCTATCAGATGGCGTGAGCCAAGCGGCGAAGTTTGTTGGGAGCAAAGGCCGCTATCTTGGCCGCAAAAGCCATGATGCCGAGGTTGAATTTGAAAGCGTTATTTCAAACAATCCATTAATCGCCCTTGCAATTGCGGCTGGTGCCGGACTGCTGATTGGCGCGATGATGCGGCGATAAAACGGCAGGCAACATGTCAGGAAACCCAAAATCTGAGCCTTCGCCTTCAAAACGTGCAGGCGTTCAAGCACCGCCAACCGAAACCAAGCCAATAGCGCCGGCAACCCGAAAATGGCCGTGGTGGTGGATTGGCGGATCTGCGGCTGCGCTCATTATTGGCGGCGGAATTTATTATTTTCAGCCTTTCACAGCAATGCCGGTAAATGTTGCGGTTGAAACAGTAACAGCGTCCCCAATTACCCGCGTTCTCGCCGTCAATGGCCGCATCGCAGCCATGCATTCGGTTGATGTGCGGGCTTCAGTGAGCGGCACGTTAGCTGCGCTGCCGATTGTTGAGGGCGCTGCCGTGCGGCTGGGCGATGTTCTGGCGCGCATCAGCCCTGCTGCCCAAGAAGCCGTGGTGCGCCAATCGCGCGCGTCGCTGGATGCGGGCCGTGTCACTGAGGCTTTGGCCAATGCCAATTACAAGCGGTTGGCCGCGCTCAAAGGCGTTGTGACCCGCACGGCAATTGAAACAGCAGCGAGCAACGCCAGTTCAGCCAGCGAAGATGTCAGGCGGCTTGCCGCTTTGTTTGATCAGGCTGAAATTCAACTGGCCAAGTTCACGGTATTGTCTCCGATTTCAGGCACGATTTTATCGATAAACGGCGAAACCGGCCAATTGGTTGATCCGGCCACGGCTCTGGTTACCATCGCTGACCTTGGCCAGCTTGTTGTTGAAACCGATATTGACGAGGCTTACTCAACACAAATCAAAGACCGTATGCCTGCCGTCTTAAAACTGGTTGGCGAAGAAACCACGCGCACCGGAAAAGTCAGTTTGATTGCCCGTAAAGTCAATGCCGCAACCGGCGGGCTGGCCGTGCAGATTGCGTTTGATGAACCGGTTTCAGCGCCGGTCGGACTGACAGTGACGATGAATATTATGGTTGACCAACAGGATAGCGCGTTGTCTGTGCCGCGCGCCGCTATCATCACTGATACTGCGGGATCAACAGTTTTCATCGTTGAAAACGGGATAGCCCTTAGCCGCGCAATAACAGTCATCGATTGGCCATCCGAACGGCTGATGGTCACCAAGGGTCTTACCATTGGGGACGTCGTGATTGCAGATGCCACCGGTGTTACCGATGGCCAAAAAGTGACTGTACCGGCCGCACCGAACGAGGCCGCTGCCCCCAAACCCGTCGCAGCGCCCTGATGCTGTACGCCATGAAAATTGCCACCCGCTATTTAACATCCAGCAAAGCACAAACGACCTTGTTGGTGGTTGGTGTTGCGCTTGGCGTGTTTATTTTCATTTTTATGAGCGCCTTGATTGGCGGGTTGGCCAACTTTATTTTGAAAAGCATTGCGGGCGATATCAGCTACATCACCATTGTTGCAGAAGTGGCTGAACCAGAATTGCTGATCCGCCAAGATAACGGGCATATTTTGGTTGCACGTGAAAAGTCAGCTGCGCGCCAGCCCATCTTGCGCGAGGCTGGCACGTTCGTACCCATGATTGAGGCGCTGCTCGGCGTTACGGCCGTATCGCCGCAAATCAATGGTTCAGGAACAATGACCCGCGGCGCGCAGGTGTCCCAAGTTGCCATCAGCGGCGTTGTGCCCGGCAAGGAATCCGCGATTTTGCAATTGAAAAGCTATATTGTGTCGGGTTCCGACCGCGTCGGCACCGGGCTGGTGATCA
Organism: Limoniibacter sp.; assembly: GCA_031422195.1. GTDB lineage: Bacteria > Pseudomonadota > Alphaproteobacteria > Rhizobiales > Rhizobiaceae > JALOTE01. The sequence goes on from JANOPZ010000146.1 coordinate 25,745, forward strand.
TTGGTCAAACGCTTGCAGATGATTTGGATTTGGCCGTCGGCGATACCATCCGCCTTGACAGCTCGCGCGATGTCAACGCTATATTGACCGTATCCGGCATCTATAAAATCGGTCAGGGCGGCCTTGACCGTGGAGCCGCTTTTGTCAGCCTCAATACAGCCCGCACTTTATTTGCCGTGCCGCAAGGCGTGACGCGTATTGAGATAAAACTGACGGATATTTTTGATGCGGATAAAATTGCCGCGCGCATTTCAGCCATGACCGGCCTTAACGCAAAGTCATGGACAGAAGAAGGCGCGCAATTACTGTCGGCATTGGACGCCCAAGGCCAAACCGGCCTGCTGCTGAAAACCTTCGCGATGGTGTCAATCGTGATTGGCATCGCGTCGTCGCTGCTGCTTTCCACTTATCGCCGCAAAGCCGAAATCGGCATTATGCGTGCCATGGGTGCCAGCCGCTTGTTTGTGATTTTTGTGTTTGTAAGCCAAGGCGCACTGGTTGGCCTGCTGGGCGGCCTGTTGGGTGCCGGGCTTGGTTATGCTGTGCTCTCCGCATTTCCGCCGCGCGACAGCGCCAACCCGTCGGTGATGCCGATTGACATTACCGAAGGCGCATTTGGAATTGCCATTGGCCTTACATTTGTCATTGCAATCTTGGCCGCAATTTTGCCCGCGCGTTCTGCAGCACGGGTTGATCCCGTCACGGCCATCGGCAAATGAGTGAACTGCTTTTGCAACTGGATGATTTGGTTAAAACCTATGGCGCCGGCGAAGCCGAAACCAAAGTGCTGCGCGGGCTTAACCTGCAACTCAACAAGGGCGAACTTGCCGCTTTGCTGGGGCCGTCAGGTTCCGGCAAAAGCACTCTGCTCACAATTTTGGGCACGCTGATGCAGCCCACATCTGGAAGCCACACGATGCTCGGCGTTGATTTGGCCGCGGCTAACGACAAAGCACTGACTGAATTTCGCAATTTGCACATCGGCTTTGTGTTTCAGTTTCATAATTTGCTGCCGGATTTCACCGCGCTCGAAAACGTGATTTTCCCGACCGCCGTGCGCGAAGGGCGTGAGACATCCGCCGCACTTGCACGGGGCCGTGATTTGCTTGGCCGGATGGGTCTCGCCAACCGGGTGGATTTTCCGTCAGCCAATTTATCCGGCGGTCAAAAACAACGCGTGGCCGTCGCCCGCGCTTTGATGAACCGGCCCGAACTGGTGCTGGCGGATGAACCCACCGGCAACCTTGACCGCACATCGGCCAGCCAGGTGATGGAATTGATCGGCCAAATCAACCGCGATGAAGGCACCACGTTTCTGATCTCCACCCACGATGAAAAAATCGCCGCGACGTGTCGGCGGCAGATTGTGGTTGGTGACGGATTGGTGACGGGGTGAGGATTTTTTGCAGTTTGGCCGGATAGACTGCGATAGTCCAACTCATAAATCGGGTTGGTCTCTACGTTGTTATTAATTCAACCGAAAATACAGAGCGGCATGTGCAACATGTAAAATGATGAATGCGGTTGCCGGTGCGATGTAAAATATCGGGCGATAAGGCAAACGGATTGGCGGATAGAATTTCTGCCCCATTAGACTGATCCCGATCATCCAAAACAGATTGGTGTAAGCTGACGCAGTAAACCCGATCAGGCTTGTGCTCCACGCAACTTCCGGCAGCAGGTGCTGCGTGCCATATGTCAAGCAATAAGATGTCACCCCAAAACAATACACAGCCAAACCTATTTTTTGGATTTTTGTGACAAGTTCAATTGAGAAAAAAAACGGCATTGCGAAAACCAAAACGCGCCCGATCAATTCGCCTTTAATCAATACGTCCGGAATGCCCGCATTAAACTCAATTGCTGTCAGTGCAGTTGGCGCGGAGGCCATAAGCCCCAGACTGAAAAGGAGCGGGGGCAACGTCAACCAAACCCCGTTTTTCAGGATACAAAACGGGGAGAATTTCATGTTGATATGCTCGGCAATTTATCTGAATGTGTCAGGCTGCAAATCCGCCGGTCATACGCTGAAAGCGGGGAAAGTGCTGCAATCATTGGAACGCTGGCCATCAATGCACTGACCGGCAGGCTGGGCGCAAAAGGCAACGCGGCCCCCGAAATCCCCAGTGCATAAAACGGCAGCTACAGGATCAGCACCAGCCCGAAGAATTGCGCGACTTCACTTGTTTTCACGGCGCAAACTCATATTCAATCGTATCAATGGTGCCCTTATAGTACGGCTTCTCGCCCTGCGGCATGATATACAGCGCCTCGCCCGTCAGCGGCACGCGCATGCCGTCTCGCGTTTGGTAGTTCGACATCCGGCATTCCCACGGCATCAAAACAGTCTGCTTGCCGACTGTTATTGCGCGCCCGTCTACGCGGATGATTGTGATCAAGCCGTCTGCACCAAAGCGGAACAGCATTGTGACTGTGATCGGGCCGTCTGTGATTGTGGCGTTGGCTGATGTACCATCCACCGCTTGCCACACCACGCCTTGGCTTGGCAAAAGCGCGGTTGGGAACCACACGCTTTCCGCAAAATGGCGCAGCAATTCGCCGCGCGCGATTTCACCTTTGCCCTTAACAGTGCCAATTGAATACAAGCCCAAAAGTGTCGGGCGCAGCAAGCCTTCGCCCGCAACAAACGCATCGACCACCCGCACCGGAAATCCCGGGAACATGGTGATATTCGCATCCCAAACAAACCCGGGCCGCATTGTTGTAAAGTTTTGGTTGGCTGAAAACGGCTTCCATTGTGCCTCCGTCGCGCTCATGTTGAACATACCGCTTTGAGTGAGTTTGACAGCGGTTACAAGAGGCTGACCATCGGTCAGCACGGCGCGGAAATAACGCTGCACCGGTGCGGGCAAGGGTTCCAATTCGGCGGCATTATAGCGGGTGACCGTTGGCGCAACGCGGCCCGCATTCAGCTTGGCAACCAGATCACCGGTGGTATTTTGCCAGCGCCAAGCACCGAACGCATATGCAGCGCCATAAACTATAATGATGCCCATAAGACCGGACAAGATCCATGTGAGAATGTGCATTGGTTTTCCTTGTCGTTTCATTTTGCTTCAACCTTTGGCCCCGGTTTGGAAAACACTAGGATTGCAACCGCAAACAGCAATGCCATCACCAGATAATAGGGCAGCATCACCCCGCCTTGCGGGGTGACCGGAATGGCCCATGACCCCGCATTGACCGACCAGTGCAGCACGATGGCGGGCAAAACGCTGAACCGCGTATTGACTGACAACCGCGCAAAAACGACAGACAGCGCCACGCTGGAGGCCATAAACAAGCCCATCGGCATATTGGCCTGAGCCATGCCGGGGATGAAGAACAGCGGCAGGTGACAAATCGCCCAGACCGCGCCGACAAACAGGCTGGCCCATCGCCAACCCATACGTTGTGTCAAAGCGGGCAGCGCATAACCACGCCAGCCGAATTCCTCGCCCAATGGGCCACCAAGTATGAGGATCTGTGCAAAGATCAGAACGGACAGCCACACATTCCCGGTCGCGGGCGAAGGTGGTGCGGCCCCGCCCGTGGCAGCATAAAGTATGATTGCCAGAGCCATTATCGCCAATGGGGCAACGGCGGCGATGGCATACCAACCCCAGCCGGTACGCCAGAACAAGCAACGTTTAAACCAATGTTTTAAACCCGCCAGCCCGCCGAAAAGCATCACTGTGATAACTCCGGCAAGGCTGGGTCCAAAGGCTGCTGCGATTAAAACCGCCGCGCCTAGCCACGCGGGCTGCGGCGTGAACGTCGCCCCAACCCAAAGCAGACTCCAAGTCCACCCGAAAGAGATCGCAACAAAGGTCAGCAAACCAGCTAAATCATACAGCTGAACAGTGCTGTTACCTTCAGAAAAATCGTGCTCGCCGGTCACGGCTGCGACTCCTTTTTCAGTGGAATGTGCCATGGAGTGCTGGCCTGTTTTTGCACCATGACGACCGCGATGACAGCCCAAAGCGCAACAGCAAAAGCCAATTGCCAATAGAAACCCAGTGAAGCTGGAACCACGGGGACCAAAACCAGCAGTGATCCGGTAAAGCTTGCATGCATGAAGATTGCCAGCAGCACACTTTGCGTGTGGCTATAAACCCATGTCATCAGCAGGCGGTAGGGTGTTAACGCCAACAGATAGGTGATGAAAAATTCCAGCGGCCATGCCGTCCCCAACGCACCGGCATTATAGCGAAAATCGGCCAGCAGGTGCCAGAGCGCCCAAATGCCGCCAAGCGACAGACCAGCCACGATCAGGCTTTTACGGGCGAGCAGCCTTGGTGTGGCAAATCCTGTCCACCCGATCTCTTCGAACGTTCCTGCCAATAAGCCGAGTCCGAAAAGCCACCACTGAAAGCGGGGCGCAAACACCGGATCGACAAGACCGCTGAGCAAAGACAGAACCACCAGCAAGATTGCCGGAACCGTCAGCAGTGCCACCGCATACCAGTGCGCGGGCACCCGCCAGTGAACAGCCTTCAATCCAAGGGCGTGAAGCCCTGCCATTCCGTCCACAAGTACCATGCAAACCACGCCACTTACGCTTGGCCCCAGCAGCATGGCCAGAAATATGAGGCCGCCCTCAACGGGCTGTAGTGATGAGAGGTCCAAGCCAGTGACCCCGAAAACAACGAGGATACTGCCCCAGCTGATACCGAACGCCAAAGTGAAAAACCCGGTCAAAGGGTGATGCCGGACCCAACCTCTGATCATGGCGCGGCTCCTGCGGCCACTGGCAAGATAAGGCCCGCAATCGCGTCCATCACCGCATCATGGTGCCCGACCCAAACATGCCCGCCGGTTTCAAAGCCCAGAAATTGCGCACCTTTAATCTTGCCAGCCATATATTCCGCACTGGCGTAAGTGCCGTAGCGGTCATCGCGGGCGCTGATGATCAACGTCGGGGCAACCACAAGGCTAAGGTCAGTGGCAACCATGGTTTTGCTGGCTTTGGTATCGCTGCGCAATCCGGCGGCGCGGGCGGAGACCGGCAGGATGTTATCGAGCATCGCGTTGATCCGCACCTGTTCTGCCGCGCTGGCATTGGCAAGCAGTCCGGGGGGTGTCGCTAAAACAGAGCCGATTATTTGGACACGCGCCACATGCAAACCCGCCCAGAACAGAAAATCCGAGCCGAGGGCTTTCATCATGATATTTTCAACCCACGGGGCCATCGGTGCAGCTGAATCTGGTGCGGATGGCGGTTTATAGCCCAAAGGCACCAGCAGGATGAGTGCATTGGTGCGGTCAGGATGACGGATCGCCATTTGCATCGCTGACAAAGCGCCAGCTGAGCCGCCCATGACGGCGGCCTCAGGAATATTCAGCGCATTCAACAGGCAGACAAAAGCGTCTGCTTGCGCCATCGCCGATGCGTCTTTGGGCATTGGGGTGCCCAAATAGCCAAAGCGTGACATGGCGATCACGCGAACGCCGCGCCGGGTCAGCGGCGCGGCAAAGGCCATGCCCTGATCATAACCGCCGCCGCTTCCATGGACTGCAAGCAAGGGCTTGCCCGACCCAACTTCCTGATACTCTATCAAACCGCACGGCGTTTCGATCACCGTGCTGCCAAACGCGGCTTTATGGCGGGCGAGAGCAATATCACTTTCGAAGCGCCACCAGATGACTATGCTTGCTGCAACGATCAGCGCGGCAACACCGGTCAAAATGCTTTGCGCTGCGCTCACACCATCACCGCTTTGACCGATCTGCGTGCTGAAAATGGCATGGCAGCACCACGCCCGAAGCGCATCACCAGATCAGGTCTGCGCCCCGGCATGCCCGCCAATGCAGCCAGTTCGCCGCGCAATTCAGGCACTTCGACCGGCTGGTTGAGATAAGCGTGTTTCAAACCCATGGCTGTCGCTTGTAAGGCAAACCGTTGACAGGCGCGCCCCGCCAGCACCCAATGTTCAGGGTCGGCCTTGGCCGCAACAAAAACCGCCATGCCAGTTGATGACGCAACTTGGCGGGCATATTTTTCGTTTTCTGATTTGGTTTTAAACGCCAAATCGAATATTCTTGGCCCCAGCCAATCGGGCAAATTCGGGTTGCCGGAAGCGGCGCTGAAAAGCCCGTCGCCTGATGCAATTGCGCTTTGCGGATTAAACCGCAACCAGTGTTTGAGTTCAGCCACAAAGGCAGAGTCTGCAATTTGCGCGGTATTGCCTTCAAGGATGAGATCGCTGAGACGATTGATGCGGGCACGTTCCGTGATCAGGACCAAATCGACGCCCGGCATGGTGGCGGTACGGGCGAGCGTTTCCAGTTCTGCGGCACTGATTTCGCTGCCGTCATATTCAGCCCGGGTCGATTGGCGAAGCGCAATGGCGTCGCACAAGGCCGTGTCTTTGCTGGTTCCGGTCACAAAATTAAAGCGAACCGCGCCGCCTTGCGCAGGGTCGAAAATCAATTCACCGGGTAGCCCGCGGGCACCTGCGGCTACCGCCAGATTTTCCCCGGCACAACCCAAGCTCGCAAACAGATGGTGGTTATCCGGATCAACAGCTGGCGTGCGGCGCGTGAGATCAGGAAGGATATCGATGCTGCCCTTGCCCGCTTTAAACCGCCACGCCTGCGTATTGTGGCTATTTGCGGCCAGTGTTGCAAAACGGATTAAATCCGAATGTGACGGGGATTGTGGCAACGGGCTGCGCAACGCAGCCATAGCCAAGTTGTAATCCTCCATTGTGCCCATGTTGCGCGACACCGACCAACCGGCAATCGCTGCAACGGCAACTGCGGCGCCGCCGCCAATCAATATATCTCTGCGCTCAAACATGGTTTGCCCGCCGTTTCAGAGGGTTGCCGGGCTTCGCAGAAGCCGCCAGCTTTGCGGCACAGCAAAAGCTGCAAGAGTGCCGACACCCAGCATGGTGAGGCCGAGCACAAACAACCAGCCAGCAATGGGAACAAGCCACGCCAGACCTGCAAGAAACGCGCCCAAACATGCCAAGCCGAATTTGCCCAAGAGGCCCTCTGGCATTTCACGCCCGGCAGCCAGCCACAGTTTTGCTGCCAGAACGTAAGAGCCCAGCGCATAACCGGCAAAAATGGCCAGCATGGTGATCATCAGCATAACCGGCAACAGGAACACGCCGATAATGGTCAGCATCAGCACAAAACCGGATCCTGCTAGCGCGGATGTAACGAGAAAGCCTGACCAAATGGAATGGCCCGGATGCGCCAGCGCCAATTCCCGCCAGCTTTGCGCTGCCTTGGGCGCAATGGCGATCACCATCGCGGCTATCAAACCGGAGATCAAAACTCCGCCCAAAAACCCGCTGACAATCTGCCAGAATGAGAGCATGGGCGGCATTTGATTGCGCCATTCGCCATTATTGTAATTTTTGAGAGCCTCGATTTTAACGCGGGCCGCTGGTGCCACGCTTTCAGGCACTTTTACGCTGGCGGGGTCTTCGGCATAAATTGTCAATTTGCCTGCAATTGTTGCACCTGGCCCGAACACAATATCATCGGCTGCCAACACCGCATCACCGGCAATTGCGCCGGTTACGTTTATTTCAGCGCCCGTGATCAGCGAATAACCACCAACCGACGCCACAGTGACCTCGGAGCCCGCGACACGCAAATTACCGGCGACCGGCCCCAGCGTGACGTCATAACCAGTGACTGACGCATCGCCGCCGATTGCGCCGCTGACGTTGACGCTATAACCGGCTGCAAAAAGATCACCGGCAATGGCAGACCCTATCGTCATACGCCGCCCGGCGAGATAGGCAGAACCCGAAACAGGCGAAACAACTTCCACCTTATTTCCTGCCATGAACAAATCCGCCACGGCGGGGCCTTCAAACTTCAGGTTGGCTCCGGTTTCGTAACGGTCTTGCGCAATCGAAAGCACAGACGGATCGGCAAAGGCGGAGGAAGCAATGAAAACCGGTGCTGCCAGAAGGCATAATGGGATGATAATTTGGCGCAACATTATGGGTGTCCTTGGCTGAATGAACTTCATTGTGATTGGTTGCAAAGGTGCGTGCACTGATCGAGATCAATCAGCGGCGCGCTAGATTTTTGAGTTTTAGGGGATAAGTTACGGATTGGCTGAACGAGGCTTGGCCCGTGGGTTGAGCATTTTTGACAAACTTGAAAATCAAAAAAAATTGCGCCCGCCAACAATCCGGCAGGCGCATATTGATGGGTTACGAAATCTGAATGTCGTTATTGACCCAAGTGGTGCCGCGCGCGGCCCACGCCGTTTCGAATGCCAGTTCACGCTCACGCCAATTATCAACCTTGCCGGTCAAATGAACTTTACCGCCGCTGGCGCTGACTTTAATGTTGTCGTCAGACAACCATGAGCGGTGCAATGCATGGCGGATGTCTTCGCCGATGGTTACACTGTCAACTCTGGGTTTGATCACGATATTATTGGTCACTCCTTTTACGCCGGAGAGAGCGTTGATATCGCATTCAGCTGCTGATTTTTGAAAGTATTGGTCAACGGTGCCGGTAAGGTTAACAAAGCCTTTTTCAACTTTTACTTTGACGGCATTTAGCGGCACCACCACATCCCAATTCATGCGGGCAAGCGCGGCAGCAGAGATTTCATCATCGGCATGCTTAATATGCCCTGGCAGGCGCACTTCGATTTCTTCGGCAAGCCCTTTCAGGCCAATGACGCGGCATGCTGCGGTTTCAGCCGCTTTCTTTTGGCTGAAGGTTTCGACATGACCTGAAAGCGTTACCACGCCGTCTTTTGCGGTGACCCCGATATGGTCAGCGGAAACACTGGGCTCCCAAGCCAGTTCGGCAATAACATCCTGCTTCAATTGATGATCAGAGTTGATAATGGTCTCCTTGTTTTGGATGAAGCCGAAACGGGCAACGCCAACTCCGGCTCATCAACCTTGCACCTTGATGGCAGCAGCACATTGGTACAGATCAGCTTGATGCAATTTGTTTTGCGGCGGGGAGCCGAAACACGCTTTGTTCGGTGGTGACGCCATCAAAAACTTCACGCGATTGCACCGCTTCGGCTTTGCGTTCTTGGGTCAGTTTATCGATATGGTTGGGCGGGCCATATAATGTGTAAAGCCGCATGGCCTTATCGCCTGTATTCCTGAGGTTGTGCATGGCACCTGACGGCACAATAATTGCGTCGCCACTTTTGACCGGCGTGATATTGCCATCGATCGTGATGTGACCGCGCCCCTTTTCAATACGGAAGAACTGGTCGTGGGTTGTGTGCGTTTCTGCGCCGATATCTTCGCCGGGCTTCAAAGCCATGAGTACCAATTGCAGATGCTTCCCAGTGTAGAGAACCTGACGGAAATCATGATTTTCCTTCGTCAGGTCTTCGATATTTGCAACATAGCCTTTCATGGCATAGTCCTTTGGTTGGATTGGCAGAATTTGGTGCTTCGCCTTTAGTGCGACAGCAAAACCGGCATTCTTAACTTTTGCAAAATGCCTTTTGTTGCGCCGCCCATTACAAAATCCCGCATGCGTGAGTGGCCAAATGCGCCCATCACTATCACGTCGGCGCCGATTTTTTGTGCATGATCCTGCAGTGTCTCGCCGATGGGCCAGAGTTCATTTTCAACGAGATCAATTTTGGCTTTGATGCCGTGGCGGGCAAGATATTCGGCCAATTGAGTGCCCGGGCTTTCCTCTGACAGCGCTTTTTCATCGGTAACGCAGACGATTGTCACCGTTTTAGCCAATTTTAGAAACTGATGCGCGTCACCCACAGCCCGCGTCGCGACGCGGCTTCCGTCCCATGCGATCATCACGTGATCATAGTGCTTGGGCGGCGATTTTTGCGGTACAAGCAAAGTCGGCCGACCTGAGCCAAACACCAAAGCTTCAGCTGTCATCTCCAATGACATATAATTTGGATCAACTTCGGTAACAGTCAAATCGTGATAGTGCGCATATTGCGCCGCGCTGTCAGCGTCTGTGCCCATCATACTATTGAGCTTGGTGCTTCTAAACGATAGCTTATGCGGGCGAAGCGCCGTCTCCATGGCCAAGACCGATGCGGCCCCTGTCGAGTGGCTTTTCGCGGTCAGATCGGCCGCCATACCATCTACGTTGATGACCCAGTTTCCAATCCTTGATGATGCTTTTGGAAAAACTGGAAAAGTAACCAACCCATGGACATCGGCCTTAAGATGGTGCGCCACAGTAGCAACTTGAGACGCAAAGAACTCAGAGTTTCCATCCGGATAGGTGTGCAGCGGCGCCAGAATTTGCAGTGTCATGATATCGTCTCCCTTTGTGTTTGCTGTCGCGGCAAATTGATTGCGGCGGAGGCAAAGTGAATTTTTTCAATGATGCGCTCAGGCTTAATAAATGCGCCCAGTCCCGTGATCTTTGCATCTTTTCCTGTGAAGCATGTTGATGCAGATCAGCTACGAAGCGGCTTTAAATTTTGATCTGCATCTAGAGATTTGGCGCGCGGCATCGCGTAAGTGCGCCAAACCGGTTTCAGCAGTTCCAAAACGATGAGAACCGTCACGCCCGCGCCGAGCGGCACCACCAGCCATTGTGCATCCAGCGCGCCGAATTTGAACAGTTCACGGGCCGGTGCCCAAAATATCGTGATGGCCAGCAGCGCGGCGACGACCGGCAGCACATAGGCGAGGGCCCGGTTCGGGCGTATAATTGCCGTGATAATTGAGGATGAAACAGACCTGTCCACAAAGATCAGCGCCACCACACACAGCACCAGGGAATGGAAAGTCAGTGCACGCACTTGCGCGATATCAAAGCCATAATCGGGTGCAAGGAACAGAATTGTGGTTACAACGCCAAGCACCAAGCTGCCTTGAGCCAAGCTCCAGATGATTGTGGGAACCGAAAACAACGGCTCTGTGACTGGCCGTGGTGGACGGGCCATAACACCGTCTTCTTCGCCTTCCGCTTCAAACACCAGCGAGCACACCGGGTCGATCACCATTTCCAAAAAGGCGATATGCACCGGCCCGAGCAGAAGCGGCATGCCAAAAGCCAGCGGGATAAGCGCCAGCCCGGCAATCGGTACATGCACCGCCAAAATGAATGACATGGCTTTGCGCAAATTATCGTAAATACGGCGGCCAAGACGGATGGTCGTAACAATCGAACCAAAATCATCGTCAAGCAGCACAATTGAGGCTGCCTCGCGGGCCACATCCGTGCCGCGCCCGCCCATGGCCACGCCAATATCTGCGGCTTTAAGTGACGGCGCATCGTTGACGCCGTCGCCGGTCATCGCAACGATGGCTCTGTCTTGTTGCAGCGCTTCGACAATGCGCAATTTCTGTTCCGGCAGGATACGGGCGAAGACCGTCGCTGTTTTGACCGCTGTTTGAAGTTGAACATCGCTCATCGCGGCCAGTTCAGTTCCGGTAATGACTGTTTCGCCCCCAATCCCCGCAGCCTGTGCAATGGCCTGCGCGGTTGCCGGGTAATCGCCGGTGATCATAATCACGCGGATGCCTGCACTCCGGCACTCGGCCACCGCTTGCGGCACCGAGGCACGCAGCGGGTCTTCAAGACCGGCAAGGCCAAGAAATTTGAACTTAAAATCATGCTGGTTGTCTGGCAGTTTTGCGGCGGTGAATCTGGCTTCCGCGACCCCCAACACACGAAGGCCCGATTTTGCCAACTCATCAACCGCCTGCAGCATGGCTTTGCGCGCGGGCGCTGCCAAATGGCATAAATCGGCAATTGCCTCCGGCGCGCCTTTTGCCGCCACCAGATAGGCACCTTTTTTATCAGGACTTTGCCAGACCTGCGACATTGCCAAGAGTGTGGCTGACAATGGGTAGGAGCGGATAAGAACATTGTTTGCTTCAGCTTTAAGCAAACCCTCGCCCAGCGCATGAAACGCCTTTTCCATCGGATCATACGGTTCAGGTGCTGATGCCAAAAGGCCGGCGGTGGCAATAGCTTGAAATTTTACCGGTAGTTTATTGTCTTTCGAAGTTTGCAGCATTTGCCCGTCGGCCGATCGCAACGCCGCAATACGCATCCGGTTTTCAGTCAGCGTACCGGTTTTGTCGGTACAAAGCACCGACGCAGCGCCCAGCGATTCAATGGCTGAGGCGCGCCGCGTCAAGACCCGCGCTTTGGAAATGCGCCATGCGCCCATCGCCATAAACACAGCAAGTACCATGGGAAATTCTTCCGGCAACATCGCCATGCCTACTGCAATGCCTGCCAATATCCCTTCAAGCCAATCGCCGCGAAGTGTGCCGTAAAGCGTGACAACCAACAGGCTGACTGCACCGCCGATAATGGCAAATGCCACGACCAGCCGCCGCATCTGCCGTTGCAAATGCGGCGTTCCGGTTTCGAGTTGATTGAGCGATGTGCCGATTTTGCCAATCTCGCTGTGTGGGCCAGTGGCGATGACCTCAGCCATAGCCGAACCGCGCACAATCAACGTGCCGGAAAACACCAAAGGCAAATCCTCGCCGCCGGGGCGGAGTTCGGCAGTCAGATCACCGATTTTTTTGCGCACGGGCACGGCCTCGCCTGTCAACAGTGATTCATCGGCTGACACATTTTGCGCTTCAATCAATCTGGCATCGGCAGGCACACGGTCACCTTCCGCCAGCACAATGATATCGCCGCGAACCACTTCAGTTCCAGCAATCCGCAAGCGTTCGCCGCCGCGCAAAACCAAGGCTCTCGGACTTGTCAAATCCCGCAAAGCTTCAAGCACACGTTCTGTGCGTGCTTCTTGAACCACGGTAATGCCAATCGACAGGCAAGCAAAAGCCAGCAGGATTAATGCTTCAGCCCGGCTGCCAAGCAGCAGATAAACCACACCACCAGCCAGAAGCAGCACGAGCATCGGTTCACGCATCACATTCAAAATAATCTGCACAGGCGAGCGGCGTTTGGCTTGCGGCAATGCGTTTGGGCCATCTTTGGTCAGGCGTGTTTTGGCATCTGCCTCTGAAAGACCACCGTGTGCAGCTTTGGCAATAGGAGTTTGGGGCATGGGAGCTTCCCGATCGGAATGAGAATTGGTGCAAATTATCCCGTGATCATCAGCATTTAAAAAATTGCGGCACTGATCGAGATCAATACCGGCCATCAATGGAGGCTCTAATCTCACCCTGAAATACAAAATTCGGGGAGTTTACGTCCATGGCTATTGCCGCACAAAAAGAAACTGAAATTACGGTAAAACCCGCCGGTTTCCGTTTTCCTTCAGCCTTTACCATTCTGTTCGGGTTGATCATTCTGGTTGCCGCGCTGACGTGGATTATTCCGGCAGGGCAATATACCCGCGTTGCCTCTGAGGCGTTGGGCAAAGATGTGCCGGTGGCGGGCAGCTACGCGCTGACAGAAGCCAAGCCCCAGGGTATTTTTGATGTTATCCTTGCGCCCATCGCCGGTTTTTATGACCCGGCCACTAATATGGCCAATGCCATTGATGTTTCACTGTTCGTGCTGATCATTGGCGGCTTTATCGGGGTTGTCACGGCAACCGGCGCTATTGATGCCGGTATCACCCGCGCGATGGCGCGGCTTAAAGGCCGCGAGAACTGGATGATCCCGTTTTTGATGGCGCTGTTTGCTCTTGGTGGCACGACGTATGGCATGGCGGAAGAAACGCTGGCGTTTTATGTGTTGCTGATCCCGGTGATGATCGCTGCCGGTTACGATGCAGTGGTGGCTGTCGCAGTAATTATGATTGGCGCAGGCATCGGCGTGCTCGGCTCCACCATCAATGCGTTTTCAACTGTGATCGCGTCTGATGCCGCCGGTGTGACGTTTGCTGATGGCCTGCCACTGCGCCTGATCATTCTGGCCTTCTGCTGGGTTGCCGCCGTAGCATTCGTGATGCGTTATGCGGCGCAAGTGAAAGCCGATCCGTCAAAATCTTTGGTGTTTGACAAAAAATCAGACAATGAAACACATTTTTTGAAGCTCAAAAATGCTGATGCCGTGAACTTCACCAGCCTCCATAAAATTGTGCTGGTGCTGTTTGCACTGACGTTTGCTGTGATGATTTGGGGCGTCTCCAGCCAAGGCTGGTGGATGGCCCAAATGAGCGGGCTGTTTCTGATAGCGGCCATCATCATTGGCATCATCGCCCGCCTTGGCGAGTTGAAACTGGTTGATGCCTTCGTCAATGGCGCACGCGATTTGCTGGGCGTGGCGCTAATCATCGGCCTTGCACGCGGCATTGTGATAGTGATGGATGCCGGGAAGATAACCGACACGATTTTGCACGCCGCTGAAACCAGCGTCGCCGGTCTTTCCCAAACCGCTTTCATTTTGGTGATCTATTGGATCGAGGTTGGTATGTCATTTTTCGTGCCGTCGACCTCCGGCCTTGCGGTTCTGTCGATGCCGATCCTTGCGCCGGTGGCTGATTTTGCCGGTGTGCCGCGCGAATTGGTGGTGACGGCTTTTGCCACCGGCAGCGGTATGGTCAATCTGATTACGCCAACTTCGGCGGTGGTGATGGGCGGTCTGGCTATTGGCCGGGTGCCTTATGAGCGCTGGTTGCGCTTCATCTGGCCACTGCTGGTTATTCTCACAATCATCATCATGGCGGCACTTGTTCTGCCTATTCTCACAGGCTGGAAACTCTGATGGCTTACGAATATGGCGTCCATTCTGAGGCAGGCCAGTTGCGCCGTGTTTTGGTTCACCGCCCCGGGCTGGAAATGGAACGGCTAACGCCCGCCAACCGCGAGGCACTGCTGTTTGACGATGTGATTTGGGTCAAGCAGGCCCGCATCGAGCATATGACATTCACTGACATTTTGCGCGACCGTGGTGTGGCCGTTGTGTTTTTGCGTGAATTGCTCGAAGAAACGCTGGCTATTCCGGAAGCAAGAGCTTGGCTGCTGAGGGCGCGTATCAACGACAATAGCGTTGGCGTTGGCTTGGCGGAAGATTTGCTTGCCTGCATGACAGAGATGGACGCCGGGCTGTTATCCGCCATTCTCATTGGCGGCATGAGCCGTGCTGAATTGCCCATTAAAGAAGCTGGCGTTGTGGTGCCAATGCTGGGTGCGGCGGACTTTTTGTTGCCGCCGATGCCCAACACAATTTTCACCCGGGATAGTTCCTGTTGGATTTATGGCGGCGTGACACTTAACCCGATGTTCTGGCCCGCGCGCCGGCTTGAAACACTGAATGTCACTGCGATCTACCGGTTTCACCCTGATTTCAAGGATGCCGGATTTCCGGTGTGGTTTGGTGATCCGGTTCTGAATTACGGCAATGCGTTTCTTGAAGGCGGTGATGTTATGCCAATCGGCAATGGTGCAGTGCTGATCGGGATGGGCGAGCGCTCTTCGCCGCAAGCTGTAGGCCAAGTGGCGCGGGCTTTGTTTGCCAAGAATGCGGCGACCCAAGTGATTGCCTGCCAGTTTCCCAAAGAACGCTCGGCGATGCACCTTGATACAGTGTTTACCTTTTGCGATCGCGATCTGGTGACTGTTTTTGCAGAGGTCGTTGATGCCATGCAAACCTATTCGCTGCGCCCCGGCGAAAGCGGTCAACTCCATGTTACCCACGAGACTGCACCATTCTTAGACGTGGTAGCTGCCGCGCTTGGGATTAAAAAACTGCGCACCGTGCCAACAGGCGGCGATGCTTATGAAGCGCAGCGCGAGCAGTGGGATGATGCCAATAATCTTCTCTGCATCAGCCCCGGCGTGGTGGTGGGTTATGAGCGCAACACCCATTCCAACACGCTGCTGCGCAAAGCCGGTGTTGAAGTGATCACAATTCCCGGCGCTGAACTTGGGCGCGGGCGCGGCGGATCGCATTGTATGACCTGCCCGCTGATCCGTGATGCGATTTAACGGGACCGCTTACGCGATCTGTTTAGGAGACTAAAATGCCAATCAATTTGCACGGACGCAGTTTTCTCAAACTGCTGGATTTTACCCCCGAAGAAATCCGGTTTTTGCTCCGCCTATCCGGTGATTTGAAATCCGCAAAATCGAGCGGCGTTGAGCAGCAAAAACTCAAAGGCAAAAACATTGCGCTGATTTTTGAAAAGGACAGCACGCGCACACGCTCAGGTTTTGAGGTCGCCGCTTTCGACCAAGGCGCACATGTTACTTACATTGGCCCATCCGGCAGCCATATTGGCCACAAAGAAACCATGAAGGATACCGCCCGCGTTTTGGGCCGGTTTTACGATGGCATCGAGTATCGCGGCTTTGCACAAAAGGACGCAGAAACGCTGGCACAGTTTTCCGGCGTGCCGGTATATAATGGCCTTACGAACGAATTTCACCCGACGCAAATCTTGGCTGATTTTCTCACGATGCGGGAATTCACCCATAAGCATTTATCAGACATCGCCTTTTGTTTTATGGGCGATACCGGCGGCAATATGGCGGCCTCATTGATGGTTGGTGCAGCGCAGATCGGGATGGATATCCGTCTGTGCGGGCCGAAAAGCCTGTGGCCGGATGCAGCCTTGGTTGAGCAATGCGAGGCCATTGCAAAGACAACCGGTGGCCAGATTACGATGAGTGAAGATGTGGCGGTGGCCGTTTCAGGCTGCGATTTTATCTACACCGATGTCTGGGTTTCGATGGGCGAGGCTGACAGCGCTTGGGCTGAACGCATTAAAATATTGACGCCCTATCGTGTAACCGCATTTGTCATGGCTGCAACCGGCAACCCGCATACAAAATTTATGCATTGCCTGCCAGCGTTTCATAACCGCGATACAGAAGTAGGTGAGGCAACGTTCAAAGCCTATGGCATTGATTGCATGGAGGTGACTGAAGAGGTGTTTGAATCGCGCGCATCCGTGGTGTTTGATCAAGCTGAAAACCGGTTGCACACCATTAAAGCGGTGCTTGTCGCCACATTGGGTTCATAATGCGCATCGTGGTGGCGCTCGGCGGTAACGCACTGTTGCAGCGCAAAGAGCCGATGACAGCAGAGGCGCAATTGGCCAATATCCGCACAGCAGCTTTGGCGCTGGCCGATTTGGCCAAGCACCACCAGATCATTGTCGCCCATGGCAATGGCCCGCAAGTGGGGTTGATGGCTCTACAGGCAGCCGCCTATGCGCCGCAAAGCCTGTGGCCGTTGGATGTGCTTGGTGCTGAAACCCAAGGTATGATCGGTTATCAGATCGAGCAGGAGTTGATGAATGCTCTGCCGAATGGCACCGAATGTGCAACCTTGGTGACACGGGTTGAAGTGAACGCAGATGACCCCGCATTCAAAAAGCCTACAAAGCCCATCGGGCCTGTCTATGCATTCGGAGTCGCGGTTGACGCGGCCCCGCATGCAAACTGGACCATGATTGAAGAAAGCAAAGGCGCATTTCGCCGCGTGGTGGCTTCCCCATTGCCTGTTGCGGTTTTGAACATCGCATCCATCAAACTATTGGTGGATGCCGGTATCTATGTGATTTGCGCGGGAGGTGGCGGCATCCCGGTTGTGCGTGACAAAAACGGTTTGATCGAAGGTGTCGAAGCTGTGATCGATAAAGACCGCACCGCGGCGTTGCTCGCGCAGGAACTGCAAGCCGACGTTTTGCTGATGCTGACCGACGTCGAAGCTGTGTTTCGCAATTGGGGCGAAGAAAACCAGGCTGGAATTGAAACCATTACTCCGGAAGAAATTGAGCCTATGCATTTTGCTGAAGGCTCAATGGCACCTAAAATTTCAGCCGCTGTTGCATTTGTGAAGGCCGGCGGAACCATGGCTGGCATCGGCAGTTTGCGGCATGCCCGCGCAATCATCGAAGGCCGTGCTGGAACACGGATCGTTGCCACTCACGCAACGCGAGACTGATCTGCATCAACGACACATTGCCCGTCAAATGATTCCATAAGGGCACTTATAAACAGGAGTGTTTTACCGTGATGAATAATTATGGAATGGGTATGGGTTGGGTTGGCATGGCAGTGATGCTGGTTTTGACCGTTTTGGTGATCGCAGCCTTGGTGAAATATTTGCGTAAATGAGCGCGGCTATAGCACAGGCCTCGCAATACACCTGCCCGATGCACCCGCAAATTTTGCAGGCTAAAACCGGCAATTGCCCGATTTGTGGCATGACATTGGAACCATTGGTGGCATCAGATGCGCCGTCGCCGGAATTGGCCGACTTTACAGTCCGGATGTGGGTTTCAGCTGCCGCCGCAGCGCCATTGCTGATTTTAACAATGGGCGGGCTTATTGGCCTGCCGGTGCGTGATTGGATCGGCCTTCAACTGGCCGGTTATATCGAATTCGTGCTCGCAACACCCATTGTGCTGTGGGCGGCTTGGCCGTTCTTTCAACGCGGCTGGGCTTCAATCGTCAACCGTACCTTGAATATGTGGACGCTGATTACGATCGGTGTTCTTTCTGCTTATGGATATTCTCTGTTTGCCGTCTTTTTGCCCGGTTTGTTTCCTGCCGCTTACTCCATGGAAATGGGCGGAGAGGCGTCAACGTCTATGGGCATTGGCACGTATTTTGAAGCGGCAGTGGTGATCGTGGCGCTGGTTTTTGTCGGCCAGGTTCTGGAACTTCGCGCCCGGGAGCGAACCGGCGATGCCGTCCGCGCATTGCTCAACCTTGCACCCAAAACCGCGAGGCTGATTTCAGCCGATGGCACTGAAAAAGATGTGCCGCTTGCCGGAATTAAAACCGGTGACAGACTGCGCGTTCGCCCCGGTGACGCGGTTCCGGTGGATGGAAAAATTGTTGAAGGATCATCTTCGGTTGATGAAAGTCTGATGACCGGCGAGGCCATGCCGGTTGAGAAAGCCGTTGGCGATGATGTCACCGGCGGAACAATCAACAAAAACGGCTCATTGGTTATGATCGCAGCGCGGGTGGGTGCTGATACTGTGCTCAGCCAAATTGTGGCTATGGTGACCAAAGCCAAACAATCGCGCGCGCCCATCCAAGGCGTGGCAGACCGCATCTCAGCGGTGTTTGTGCCGTTGGTTTTGCTGATTGCAGTTGTTGCGTTTGCGGCGTGGATGATGTTTGGCCCGTCGCCCGCATTGGCCTATGCCATCACTGCGGCGGTATCGGTGCTGATCATTGCCTGCCCATGTGCGCTGGGCTTGGCGACGCCCATTTCAATTACCACGGCTGCCGGGCGCGGTGCGCAGGCTGGCGTGTTGATTAAGGATGCGGAAGCGCTCGAACGTATGGCGGGCGTTGACACATTGATCGTGGATAAAACCGGCACTTTGACCATGGGCAAACCCGTATTGACAGACGTCGTCGTTTTGGCGGGCGAGAGCGAAACCACTATCTTGACATTGTCGGCAGCCTTGGAAAAAGGTTCTGAACATCCGCTGGCTGAAGCCATTGTTGCAGGCGCTTTGGCTAAAAATATTGTGATCGGTGACACCAAGGATTTTGAGGCCGTCACCGGCAAAGGCGTTCAAGGCAGGGTGAATGGGCGCATAGTGGCGCTTGGCAACAAAGCTATGATGGCGTCATTGGGCCTTGGATCGGATGTTGCCGAAGCCGCTGCCGATCCACTCAGGGCGATAGGTAAAACCGCAATGTTTGTCGCAATCGATGGCAAGCTGGCAGGAATTGTTGCGGTGGCAGACCCGGTCCGGCCCTCAACCGCTGCGGCCATCAAAGCGCTTCAAAGCCAAGGCCTGCGCATCATCATGGCAACTGGCGATAATGAACGGACAGCACAGGCTGTAGGAAAGTCACTCGGTATCGATGAAGTGCGGGCCGGAGTGCTGCCGGACGACAAGCGGCTGCTCATTGAAAAGTTGCGCAGTAAAGGCCGCAAAGTTGCGATGGCCGGTGACGGCGTCAATGATGCGCCAGCCTTGGCTGTAGCCGATGTCGGAATTGCCATGGGCGGCGGGGCGGATGTGGCAGTTGAAAGTGCAGGCATCACGCTTCTGGGCGGCGACTTGATGGGTATTGTGCGGGCGCGGAATCTGGCGCGCGCAACAGTCAACAATATTAAACAAAACCTGTTTTTTGCGTTTGCCTATAATGTGATTGGCATTCCTGTTGCTGCGGGTGTCCTCTACCCGTGGTTTGGAATGTTGCTGTCGCCGATGATTGCAGCGGCTGCGATGAGCTTGTCTTCGGTGTCAGTTATTGCAAATGCGCTTCGGTTGCGGCAAGTTAGGTTGGACGTTGCTTAAGAACATATGCTTTCTTAAGTGAGAAAAGTTGTCGTGCGCAATCAGCCTCCCCTTCATAAAACAGTGCCCTTCCCGCTGCTATATCGTGTATTAACAAGAACATTGCCACGCCCCGGTTAGTCCGCAGATATGGCAGCAAATCGAAGACTTGGTCCGCAGGCACCAGCAGCGCCAAGGAGCGTCGCAACTGTTCCAGTCGCTAAATGACGTCGGTTTGGCGTAAAGGTTTTACAGCTTTTTAGCGGGCGTGGTGCCCCGGTCTTAGTTTTGGCTTTCCAGCGTCTTTAGGAAGGCTATCAAATCCGCACGTTCGTCCGGCTTTTTCAGCGGTGCAAGCGCCATTTTGGTGCCGGGAACGGTTTTGCGTGGATCGCTGAGATAAGTATCTAAATTGGCTTCATCCCAAACCGGCGTCGTCTTTGCATAGTCAAGCATGCCGGTTGAATATTTGAACCCTTCAATGCTGGCAACGGCACGTCCAACAATCCCGATCAAGTGCGGTCCCGTCTTGTTTTCGGCTTTTGCTGAATGATGGCAAGCCACACATTTTTTGAAAATAGTTTCGCCTTTTGCGGCGTCCCCTTCGGCCAAAGCCGCCGAGTTGGACAAACCGCAAATTGCAATAATTACTGCGCTGAGATGTTTCATGGGATGCTCCTTTTCAACTGAAGGTGCAGCAAACCGTGCGCGGTGTAACTGATACAGATCAAACACTCCAACTGATTTCAGCGTAATTTTCGGCGCATTGAAAAGGAGTTTCCAAATGACAACGCAACCATCTAGCTTTGCAAATGTTGGCCGTCGCAATTTCCTTAAAGTTGCCTCTGCAGCTGGCCTTGGCACATTATACGCCGCGCCCATGACCAATTTCGTCACACCTGTTCAAGCAGCAATGGCCCCTGTTAACCTGGGCACATTGCAACGGGTCAAGCAGGAGCTTGTGGCGCCCCCATTTGCGCCAGCGCACACTCAAACCGCAGGGCCGGAGCCAAAAATCATCGAAGTGGCGCTCGACATTATCGAAAAGAAAATGGTGATCGACGAAGAGGGCACTGAAGTCTGGGCGTTGACCTTTGGCGGCTCGGTGCCGGGCCCGCTGATTGTTGTGCATGAAGGTGATTATGTGGAGGTGACTTTACGGAATCTTCCATCCAACAGTATGGAGCACAATATTGACTTTCATGCTTCAACCGGTGCGTTGGGCGGCGGTGCGCTGACGAAAGTGCTGCCGGGCGAACAGGCCGTGTTGCGGTGGAAAGCCGTGAAAGTCGGTGTGTTTGTTTATCACTGCGCACCAGATGGAATCATGATTCCGTATCATGTTGTGCACGGCATGAGTGGCGCTGTCATGGTTCTGCCGCGTGATGGCTTGAAAGACAACAAGGGCAAACCTTACACTTATGATAAGGTTTTTTATATCGGCGAGCAGGATTACTACATCCCGCGTGACGAGACAGGTGCCTATAAAAAATATGAAATGCCGGGCGAAAATATGGATGACGCTCTGGCGGTGATGCGCACGTTGACGCCTACGCATGTGGTGTTCAACGGGGCAAAAGGCTCCATGACGGGTGACAACGCACTGAAAGCCGAAGTCGGCGAGAAAGTGCTCTTCATTCATGCCCAAGCCAACCGCGATACAAGGCCCCATCTTATTGGCGGACACGGCGATCTGGTTTGGGAGACAGGCTCTTTTGCCGACGTGCCTTTTACCGGGCTTGAAACCTGGTTCATACGCGGCGGTTCTGCAGGCTGTATGGCCTATGAATTTCGCCAACCTGGCATCTACGCTTACGTCAACCACAATCTCATTGAGGCGGTTATGCTGGGAGCCACAGCCCACGTTCTCGTTGAAGGCGAGTGGAATGACGATCTGATGATGCAAGTTGCAGCACCAACGCCGTTCAACATTTAGAAGCCAAAAGAACAGGCCATGTCTGGTTTGAAAACTGTCTTTTTGCTGCTGGCTGCGGGCGCTGTTTACTACGGCATCGTTTCGCCTTTATCGCGCCCGGGCATTAGTCTTGATCTCGTGACCACGACCCATAATCTGTCGGTCATGCGATTCGAGGTGACAGAAAACCAGTGGCGCAGGTGTGTGATTGACGGTGGCTGTCGTTACCAGCCACCGTTACACTCAAAGGGCATCAAGGCTGATTTTCCAGTAACCGAAATTGGTGCGCTTGACGCATTTGAGTTTGTGGCATGGGCGCAAAAGACAATTGATCCGAATTTGCGGCTGCCGACGCTTGAAGAATGGTACAACTTTTCGGGCGTTGCACCTTATCGTCCCCGAAAATTATTCACCGATCCGCGCCTCGCATGGGCTGCGACCTATGGTGATGATGGCAATGTCGATCCAGCATTAAGGCCATCAGGTGGCTTTGGCAGCACCATTGATGGTTTGGCGGACATGAATGGCAATGTCTGGGAATGGACGGCAAGCTGCGTTGACAATTTATCAACCGCCCGTTGCCCGGCTTTTTATGCTGCCGGTGTTCACGAAGTGCTTATCCCTGTTTTTGTGCGCGATCCCTCCGGCGGCGGCTGTGCCACAGGAACACCGCCCGCGCATATCGGCTTAAGGCTGGTCCGCAATATCAAGGACGATATATGAGAAATTTGACTGAATGCGACGGACCTGCCCACTGGCTAGTTCTGCAGCGCTGCCTTGATTGCGCAGGCAAGTTCGCCTGCTGAATACGGCTTGGATAAAAGCCGTGCCAATTGATCACCGCCATTGGTGTGGACAATTTCTTCGCCGAAACCTGATGTCAAAAGGACCTTTAAAGCTGGATATTGCTCGCCGATCCAGCGGGCGAGGTCAAAACCCGATAGGCCGCCCGGCATTACAATATCTGAAAACACCAAGTGAATATAAGGTGTGGCGGCGATAATTGCTTTGGCCACGAGCGCGTTCGTTGCCGCCATAACATCGTAGCCAAGCGATTTGAGGCGTTCGACCTGAGTTCACGTACACCACTATTATCCTCGACGACGAGGATCAAACCTCTACCGCTAAAATCATCTTTGCTTTCCAGAGCAGCACCGATTGGAATTGCCCCGCTTTCAATTCTTGGAAGATACAAATTCACTGTGGTGCCATGCCCCACTTCGCTATAAATTGTGACATAACCGCCCGATTGCCACATAAACCCGTAAATTGAGGCCAAACCCAAGCCGGTGCCCTTGCTTTGCTTTTTCGTCGTAAAGAATGGCTCAAAAGCGCGCGACAACACCTCTTGGCTCATGCCCGAGCCGGTATCAGAAACCGAAAGGCGAACATAATCACCCGGCTTTGGACCATTAATATGCGCCATTTTCACAAAGCTTTCATCCACCGTTGCGTTTCCAGTTTCGACGATAGTCCTGCCACCATTAGGCATGGCGTCACGTGCATTGATCGCAATGTTCAACAGAGCATCTTCAATGTCGCTGGCGTCTGCGGTTCGTCGGCCAAGGGGGTTTCGTCCTTATCATCCAAAATTCGGCACGCAGCACCCTCAAGGTCGTCATATTGACCCGATTTGAGCGTCCATAAAAATGCTCCAAGACCAAGAGCGCCAAGACCAAGCGCGACCGGAAGTAGGTACATGACCATTGTCATGCTAAAACCCTTTCCTCTGTCACTCCTTGACCAACTGCCGTGTTTTCTGCGGCGGGTGATCGCAGTTTTAAGAAATGGAGCCGCATACTATTGCCAACCACAATGAGGGACGAGCTTGACATGGCAATGGCAGCGAAAAGCGGGTTGAGCTGGCCAGCCATCGCCAAGGGAACGGCGATAATGTTATAAGTGATTGCCAAACCAAAATTCTGCCGGACGATCCTATTGGTCGCCAAAGCAATATCACGGGCTTGAATGATTGCATCGAAACTGGGCCGTGTAAACACAAAATCGGCTGCCGAGCGCCCGACATCAGAAGCACTCGAAGGTGCGATCGAGACCGTAGCCGCCGCCAGCGCAGGCGCATCATTCAGCCCGTCACCAACCATCAAAACTTTGCGTCCGGCGGCTTCCGCCGCATCAATTATGGCGCGTTTTTCGGCGGGGCGCACGTTGTAATAATAGTTTGTAAGGCCGACTGCGGTTGCAATGCGGGTGACCGGCAATTGACCATCGCCAGAAATCAGCGAACATGAAATGTCATCAAGCTTTAGAATTGAAGTGACCCAAGCAGCGTCGGGCCGCAATGTTTCAGACAGTCGCGCGATAAATATCGATTGGTCTTCGATCGCAAAAGCTACGCCCTCACTTGCAGAACCCCGTTGTGAATTGGCTGCAATTTCACCAACCCAATCGATCCGTCCCAGCCTTATTTTCTGGCCGTTATATGTCGCCTCAATTCCGCATCCTGCAACTTCGTGAAACTCCTCCAACTCGATGATTGGGGCCGGGCTTAAAAACCCTGCCAGCGCTTTAGATGCTGGGTGCGTGCTGTGGGACGCAAGGCTTTTGGCCAAAGCCTGCACACCGGCGGGAATTGAGCTTGTTGCAACACTTGGCCTGCCGGTTGTTAAAGTACCGGTTTTATCAAAAAACACATCTGTTACTGTTGCCATGCGCTCCAAGGCGGAGCCGTCTTTCATCAAAATGCCGCTGGCAAAAAGCCGCCCCGCAGCCACCACATGGGCAACCGGAACGGCCAAGCCTAATGCGCAGGGGCAAGTGATAATCAATACAGCAATTGCCACCGTCAAAGACTGGTGCCAATCACCGGATGTCCAAACCATCCAGCCAACAAATGAGCTGAATGATAACACATGGACGGCAGGGGCATAGATTTGTGCCATCCGGTCTGCCACACGCACGTAGCGGGAACGGCCTTGTTCCGCCGCCGTCATCATGCGCGTCATTTCCGCGAGAAATGAATCTCCTGCCGCTCTGGTGGCCAGAATATCGATTGAACCAGTTAAATTGAGTGTGCCAGCTTCAACCGTTGCACCTATGACAAGCGTGACTGGTGCGCTCTCGCCGGTGACCAGCGAGCGGTCAACTTCGCTCTTGCCCGTGACCACAGTGCCATCCACTGGAATGCGCTCGCCTGCTGCAATGCGCAAACGTATGCCGGGCTTTAAATCCTCAAGTGGCAGATAATTTAGACTGCCATTTTCCTGCACGACAAAGCCACCTTTGGCCGCAATCCGGATCAAGTTGGTTGCAGCCGAACGTGCTTTAGCGCGCATCATATGATCGAGCGTGCGACCGACCAGCAGGAAGAACAGCAACGACACGGCGGCATCGAAATAGGCATAACCGCCGCCAAGAAAAATCTCATAAAGTGACATCAATGTCGCCAGTATGACGCCGAGTGAAATCGGCACATCCATGTTCATTCGGCGTTTGCGCAATGCGCTTATGGCTGATCCGAAAAACGGCA
>JANOPZ010000147.1:0-22141 GCA_031422195.1 Limoniibacter sp.
GCAACACTCGCAGGACACATTCTGTGCGTATGCACCCATAGCTCAGCTGGATAGAGCACCAGACTACGAATCTGGGGGTCAGGAGTTCGAATCTCTTTGGGTGCACCATTTCTACCACCACTCCGTACACATCTGCGAACACTTGAAGCCCGCGCTGTTGGCTCTTGACGCCGGACCTGCAAGAGTCGTTCGAACGATAACCCCATCAAACTTATCCACGCGCACAATTTCTCGATTAGCATTTCGCAAAATACGCGCGATTAGCTAACGGGTTCAGCCATGTATAATTTCATGTCCGAGCAATTTTTCGCTGCTGCTTTGCGGCTGAAATATGCGCTTAATACTGAAGATGAATTCGATTTTGCCGGCGCAGCGTTAACGGGTAAAACTCTTTTTGTCGGTGAAGGCAATTTGAGCTTTGCACTTTGCATTGCTGAAAAGCTCGATAAATTGAGCAGAAAAGCAATCTGTGCAACGACTTTCGAGCTCAGTGATGAATGGTCGAAGACAACAAAGTCTAATGCGCGCAAACTTTCTGGTCTTGGATGAAAAGTTATGGCCGGTGTAGATGCCCAAAAAATTGATATTCAATTTGGAACAGCTGTTTTTGATCTTGTCGTATTTCAATTTCCCAATGTTGGAAGCAGGCAGCCAAAATACGGAAGAAATCCAAATCATATTCTTTTGAGACGGTTTTTAAAAAGCGCGGCAAATGCCACCAAGGCTGGCAGACAAATATGTGTGACAACCATAAACAGCCCCTATTATGATGGTTCATTTTCGATTGATGAAGCAGCTCGTTGGGCAGGTCTGCCAAAGCCTTTTGCGCATCGGTTCAATCCAAAACGGTTTCCAAATTATCACCACGTAAATACGAGTAACCAAGACGAAAGTGCTATTGCCACCGCTGATAAGTTTGTAGCCTTTGTTTTTCAAAACAACTGAGTAATTGGCATGCTTTCTGACCCAGTGGGCCCTGAACTTCCGTCAGGAATTTTATACGTGCCAAACTTCATCACCGAAGAGTTGGAAAACGCTGTTACTCAGCACCTTGATTCGGCAAACTGGAGCAACGACCTCAAACGCCGGGTGCAGCATTTTGGCTATCGCTATGATTACAAGGCCCGACGGATCGTATCTGACAGCTATCTTGGCCCGCTGCCGGAATGGTTGCAACTGGTTGCCAACTCACTGATGGCATCAGGTTACACTTCAAAAATGCCCGACCAAGTTATCGCCAATGAATACCTGCCTGGTCAGGGGATAAGTGCTCATATTGATTGCGAGCCGTGTTTTGGGCCGGTTGTTGTGTCGCTTAGTTTGTTATCAAATTGCGAGATGGTTTTCCGCAACGTCGATAGTAGGGCAAGAGCGAGCATTATACTCGAACCCCGTTCTCTCGTGATTTTATCCGGCGAAAGCCGGTATCAGTGGACCCATGAAATCCCTGCCCGAAAATCCGATACGATTAACGGACGGCGCCATCTACGCGACCGCAGAATTTCGCTGACGTTTCGCGAAGTGCTTTTTAGTGAATAATTTCAATCACATACGTGTTCGCAGTTTCATTCATTTGGGTGCACCATTCTGACTTATTGAAAACAAACGCTTACCTATTTGAGTGGCTTTTACCCTGTCGCACGGCGCATTTTTAAACTCAGATTAAAACGGCAATTGCAGTGTTGTTGTCTTTTGTAAGCCTATAAAATTTTTTACTCATTGGTTTATTATATCTCTTTGCAATGAACGTGACAGTCTGAGGCCAAGGTAAAATACTCAGAAACATACCTAAAAACGGTTTTTAAGACCTGTCATATGATTCTGGGTTTTTCGATCCCATAAAATTTGGTCCGTTTTTGTTTTCTGTGACCCACGACTTGGTCGCGTTTCTTTCCAGTGAATTTTCATCGGTAAACGAAGTCGGTGTGCACGCCGCATTCAAGCCTAGAAATTGTCGATTTGGCTCTACCAAACAATAGCAAATCAAAAATGAGCTAATTTGTCTTAGGCAAAATAAAAGCGTTTCAGTTCAAACAGAGAAAGTTCGCCAGACTGAATTACACTAAATTACTTGGCCAAACCACAAAGTGCTAACGGCGAAAACCTTCCCGATCCGGTTAACAGCAATGAATCGGGTCTGGCTTAAGATAGCAAATGACAGATGAATAAGGGGCATTGGAGTGACTGAAGTTTCACTTAGACCCATTTGCCTTTTGGGCTTACCGCTAAGCGGCCATCAACACTTGACATCGAATTACGCAAGGTCAGCTTCCAATTTGACAAATAAACTATATATTATATATACAATTTAGCACAGCGGTATTCGCTGTTTAAGGGGAGATCTCATGAGCACTAAAAGTATCTTGCGACACTCGTCAGCCTTGTTGGCCGTCAGCTGTGTAATATTTGCATCGGCAGTTACCGCTCACGGCGCGTGTCTTTCGCCAGACGCGGCAATAACCCCGGCAGCAATCGCAGACGTGGTCAAGGAACTGCCGGAAGCCATTCGGGGCGATTTTGCCGGCTATGGCAGCCCTGTTGTGGCCAGTCCATATCGTGAGTTTGTATCTGACGCCGAAAAACCGTGGGTGGTAGGATATAGTAACTCATTTTCTGGAAATGCCTGGCGGGCGGGTGCATTGGCCAGCTTAGAAAGCTCTATGGAGACTTACCGGGCCAAGGGCTTGGTCGGTGAACTTATTGTCACAGATTCAAACGGAAACATCACAACGCAAATCCAACAGATGCGGTCCCTCATTCAGCGGGATGTTGATTTGATTATCTCTATTCCAGGATCGCCAACGGCGATGAATGATGTGATTGAAGAGGCTTTTAAGGCAGGCATCCCAGTTGTCACGCTGGCTTCTCCGGTAACGTCTCCTTATGCCATTAATGTTGACGTCAATGGTTATTTGTATGCCAGAACGACGGCACTTGGGTTGGCGACATTGCTGGGCGGCGCCGGAAGTATTGTCGCTATTCATGGCATACCGGGAACTTCCGGAAGCGAACTGTTTAAAAGCGGTGCAGATTCCATTTTTGCTGGCTGCCCTGATATAAAAATCATGGCGGAATTGACAGGTGAATGGAGCAATTCGGTCGCACAAACGGCGCTGGTTCAATGGTTAACCAGCAATCCTGCCCGGGTTGACGGAGTTTGGCAGCAAGGTTCAATGTTTATGGGAACCGTCCAAGCCCTTCAGCAGGCAGGACGTAAGCTGGTGCCGGTTGTTCTGGGCAATCCCGATCAGAACGCCCTTGCGTTTTGGCGCGACAATCTTCCCAATGGGTTTAGCACTGTTGGAACCGCAAACCCTCCCGGCGCGGGAATGGCACTTTCTCTGGATGCTGGCCTCAGAGTCCTCATGGGCCAAGGATTGAAAGTGAGTAACATTGTTGTTGCACCACCGCTTATTGATGACGCAAAGTTGGCAGATTGGGTAAAACCGGAGTTTACGCTTGAATCAACCGGGGTCGGCGAGCCTGCACCTGGAACGTGGCTGCCGGTTGGCGATCTTGATGCCTATTTCCTCAATCCCGGCGCAATCCAATAAAAATCGAAATGGCCTGCCGGCCTTGTGCAGGTTTGGCAGGCTCATTTGCTTGAGGGGATTTGAATGGGTGCACCTTCGCCATCTTCAGATATGCTATTGGTTGCTTCTTCATTAAAGCGAACCTTTGGCGCAACCGTAGCGCTATCTGAATGCTCAATGTCCGTTACACGTGGATCAACCCATGCCGTAATTGGGGAAAATGGCAGCGGCAAATCCACATTGGTCAAAATACTCAGTGGTGCTCTCGCACAAAATAGCGGAAGCATTCACTTTTGCGGGCTGCAACGACCGCAGAGATTTAATATAGAAAAAGCAAGAGCGTCAGGGGTTGCAACAGTCTTTCAAGAAATCTTGATTCTGGAAGAATTATCGGTTCTCGATAACATCTGGCTTGGCCATCACACTTTGTGCCGAGAATACCTGTCACGGGCTGAAAGAGCCGAAATCGCAAGCGATGTTCTGGGCAAGCTGATGGGATCCGCTGCTCCAAAATTGGGTGATCTGGCAAAATCTTTGGATCTGGGAACCCGCCAAGCTGTCACCATAGCGCGGTCGCTTGTGCTCAAACCAAAGTTGCTGATCCTTGATGAGGCGACATCTGCACTTGATATCCGCACCCGTGACCGGTTGTTTGAAGAAGTAGCCGCCATGACGGCCATTGGCCAAAGTGTGCTGCTCATCACCCATAAAATGGACGAAATCGCTATTTTGGCGGATGAAGTTTCTGTTCTGCGCGATGGCGTTGTGGTGAGGACATTACCTGTTTCAGACGCCACACCAAAAGAAATGCTTGCGCTGATGTCAGGGCGCAATCAAACCGAGCAACGCTTTGGGTCTTCTAAAGACGCTCGACATATTGCCCTTAATGCAACGAAAATCGTCCTAAAACCAACTGCAAAACCGTTTTCAATTGAAATTCTTGCGGGCGAAGTGCTTGGACTTGCCAGTCTTGAAGGACATGGCGGCGATCTTTTCACAAAAGCTTTGAGCGGATTACACCGGCCGGTTTCAGGCGATCTGGTCAACAAAGACAGCAAGCCGCTGATACGCCGACGCGATTTTGTTGCCGCTAAAATTGCGTATGTGCCGCGGGATCGCAAATCAGAAGGCATATTTGCTGGCCTGTCGCTGCTGGATAATTTTGCAATCAGCACGCTGGGCGTGGACGCTCGCGCGGCAGTGGTTGTTCAATCTGCGGTTCGCAAACGGTTTGCGGGTTTTGCAAGCAAAGTTTCGTTGAAGTTCAAAAACGCATATCAACCGATCAAACAGCTAAGCGGCGGCAATCAACAAAAAATCATTCTGGCGCGGGCAGTGGAAACCGGGCCTCGCGTGCTGGTGCTGAATGATCCGACGCGCGGCGTCGACCAAACGACAAAATTCCAAATACACTCCGAACTGCGGGCACTGACCGCCAAGGGCGTTGCAATCGTGATCCACTCAACCGAGGTAGCAGAGCTCATCTCTGTCTGTGACCGTGTTGCCGTATTCCATGCCAATGAACTGTATCAAGTTCTTGAGGATCGAAACTTGCTGGCCGGTAAGGTTGTCGAAGGTATGTTTGGACGGGCGGCTTAATGCGCCGATTGCAAAACTTCCAGCTTTCGCGTCTGGCATCGTGGAGCTTTCTGTGCGGGCTTTTGGTCGTCAACCTCATCATCAGCCCCTATATGCTAAAGCCGACAGTCATTGTCGGTATGCTGTCTATCGCTATGCCACTGATGTTGGGCGCTATGGCTGTAACGCCTTCCATTTTGTCCGGCGGCGGGGGCATTGATCTTTCAATTGGTCCCCTCATGGGCTTCATCAACATTGTATTGGTGACGCAGCTTGGTGGCAACGTTCCGGCAATCACGGCCATCATCATTTTGATGCTGATTGGCGCTGCTATTGGCGGATTCAACGGATTTTTAGTTGCAATCATTCGCGTGCAGCCCATTGTGGCGACACTTGGCACCTATCTCATTTTAAGTGGAATTAACCTTTGGTTGCTGCCAATTCCCATTGGTCCGGCACCAGATTGGGTGCTCATTTTATCGCGGTCAGTGCTTGGTATTCCCGGCGCTATCCTGCTGATGTTGATACCGGCTTGCATCTGGCTCGCGCTGCTTTGCACGCCCTTTGTACGAACCTTGCTTGCTGTTGGCGGCGATGACCGGGTAGCCTTTTCCGTTGGTGTAAATGTGTCATTGGCGCGCATTTTGGCCTACGCGCTTGGTGGCCTGATCGCAGCAATCGCAGGCATTGCTTTGACCGCAGCCATCCAGTCTGCTGATGCATCGGTTGGCCCGCCGTTTACCTTGCAGGTGATTACCGCAGCAGCCTTGGGTGGTATCAGTCTTGCGGGTGGGCGCGGTGGCATGCTGAACGGCATCCAAGGCGCGCTGAGCCTTTTTCTCATCCAAACACTTTTAACCGATCTTGGTGTCTCCATTTACTGGCAACAAATTTGCTTTGGCACCACGCTGTTGGTCGCTCTCATTCTAAATTCAAATGCAACCAATTATTTCAAACTGAACCGGACTGGAAAATGAACCTCCAAGGCCACAGCTTGACCGAGACAGCATGGCCGCAAGTTATGGCCATTATCTTGCTCTTCATTCTCGGTACAGCGCTAATCAATGGTTATTCCAGCAGCAACAATTTGGTATCCATTCTTGTATTTTCCAGCTTTGTTGCCATAGCCGCATCAGGACAAACCACAGTTGCCCTGTTGGGCGGAATAGATTTGTCGATACCGGCCGTAATGGGTTTGGCCAATGTTCTAACAGCGTCTCTGTCCAGCCAAGGCTGGCCATTTTGGCTGGTGTTACTGGTAATTTTTGCGTTCGCACTGGTGATCGGATCTATTAACGGGCTGCTTTCCAAAGCATTGAACATTAATTCGCTGATAGTGACACTTGCAACCGGAGCCATCGTAGGAGGCGCAATTCTGGCTTGGACCGGAGGCACGCCAACGGGCTCTGCGCCAAAATGGCTTACCGGTTTTGTAGCGCCTTCAGGAACCTTTTTCGGGTTTCCAGTGCCCGGTGTGTTGATATTCTGGGCGCTATTCAGTGCGGTTTGGCTCTTTGCATTGCACAACACCATCTTTGGCAAATGGATTTATGCAACAGGCTCAAGCCCGGTCGCAGCAAGCATTGCCAGTGTGCCAACCATATGGGTCTGGGTCGTGACATTTGCTTTTAGTGCCTGCGGTGCAGCCATTGCGGGTGTCTTGCTGGCAGGCTTTACCAGCCAAGGCGACGTGCGCGTTGCGGCACCCTACTTGTTCAGCACGGTTGCTTGCGTGGTTATCGGCGGCACCTCGCTGGTTGGCGCTCGCGGCGGGTATGGGCGCACTATTTTGGGTGCAATAATACTCACCCAAATGACCTCAATGTTGATCGCGCTCGGCCTCAACACCTCTTTGCAGCAAGCTATATTAGGCGGCCTGATCATAGTGGTCGTCGCTTCTTATGGCCGTGATGCGTCTGTTGCTGATCGCCTCTGATAGTCGAAAGGAGATAAAATGAGACCCTTCGTTGACGCCCATCATCATTTTTGGGATTTAAGCCTGCCAGGGTATAATTTTTGGAAGGTCTACCGCTCATCGGAATTAGCGCAATTAAAGGCCAGTATGGAAGGTGTGCTTGGGCCGTATGAGACCATTTGCCAAGACTTTTTACCCGCAGACCTTGCGCGCATCGGTAAGCCCATAGGCCTGCAAAAGAGCGTGCATATCGAGACAACATCACCCGGCGAGTGGCTGGTTGAAGCAAATTGGATAGAAACGCTCCACAAAGCCACAGGTTATCCCGGCGCCCATATTGCAGCATGCAATCTCACTGAAGCAGGACTTGAAGCCCGGATTGCACAATTGAAACGTAACTCCACCTTCCGCGGCATCCGGTCGATAACATTCATCGATTCAGCATTGCTCTACAAACAGGAATTTTGGGATGGTCTAGCAGTTTTGGAGGCGCATGATCTCATTCTGGATGCAGACTTTGATTGGACGGTTTTTCCGGTCCTGAGCGAGATCGCAAGAACATTTCCAAAATTGAGAATTGTGCTTGGCCATGCCGGCTTTCCTAAATTCAGAACAGATTTGTATTTTTCATTTTGGGCCAAAGCGCTGAAACAACTTGCAGCCCATGATCAACTTTATTGCAAAATTTCCGGTTTCGGCATGGTTGATCACAATTGGAGCAAAGCCAGCATTCGCCCATGGGTCGACATGACGATTGCATGTTTTGGCCCTGAACGCGTGATGTTTGGCAGCAACTGGCCTGTTGATTCGCTATTCAGCACCTACAAAGAGCTTTGGGATGCCTATTTTCAACTGACAGCGGGTTTTTCTGACGCGGATCAAAATGCGATGTTTGTTAAAAACGCCGAGCAATTTTATCGAATTTAGAGCGTTGCGAAAAATGTCGCGGCGTTCTTTCATGCTGAAAAGGTGACCAGCTGATCTCGCGCCACACAAAATCTGGCCCCAAGCTTAACGCCTCAATCCACCAAATCTTCAGGCAACAGATCAGCAGGTATATTCTGGTAACTGACAGGGCGCAGCCAACGCCTGATTGACATTGTGCCAACCGAAGTTGCGCCAAAATTTGTCGAGGCCGGATAAGGCCCACCGTGAACCATGGCGTCGCCAACCTCGACCCCGGTCGGGAACCCGTTTGCCAATATCCGTCCAGCCTTACGCGTCAGAATGGGCATCAATTGCCGCGCAAATTCAGTGTCACTTTCATCCATATGCAATGTGCAGGTTAACTGCCCTTGCAAGCTGGCGGCGATCTCAAGCATTTGCGCATTATCCTTTGCCAGCACAATCAGCCCTAACGGGCCGAACACCTCGTCAGCCAAGGCGTGGTTGGCCAAAAAATCTGAACCTGAAACTTGAAACAAAGCGGGAGCCGCGCTGCGCATCTCGCAAGCTTGGTTCAGCAGTTGGTCCACTTTTGCCGAATGAGCAATAAGGTTGCGACCTTGGCGGTAAGCATCGGCCATACCGTCGGTCAGCATAATTTGAGCGTTGATTTTGCTCAAACACTCTTTGGCTGCCATGATAAAAGCAGAGGCAGCCTCCGCCGCAATCATCACGGCAATGCCGGGGTTGGTGCAAAATTGCCCCGCGCCCATGGTCAGCGAGGCAGACCACCCTTCCGCTATCGCTGGCCTGCGGTTTTGGAGTGCAGCGGGAAGCAGAAACATCGGATTAACTGAGCCAAGCTCACCAAAAAACGGGATTGGAATTGGCCGTGCAGCGCAGTGATCAAACAAAGCGCGCCCGCCTCTCAAGCTGCCGGTAAAGCCAACCGCTTGAATGAGAGGGTGCTTAACCAATGCTTCTCCGACTTCGCGGTTGCCACCCTGCACCAGATTAAAAACCCCCGGCGGCATATCGCAGCTTCGCACAGCCGCAACAACGGCCTGAGCCACAATCTCACTGGTCCCGGGGTGAGCCGAATGGCCTTTTACAACCACGGGACACCCGGCTGCCAACGCTGAGGCAGTGTCGCCGCCGGCCACTGAAAACGCCAATGGAAAGTTTGATGCACCAAAAACCGCAACCGGGCCAACGGCTTGCTGGATCATTTTGATGTCTGGACGCGCGATGGGCCTGCGATCCGGCAATGCAACGTCATGGCGGCGGTCGAGATAATGGCCATCGCGAATATGGCTGGCAAACAGCCGCAATTGGGCCGTGGTGCGGCCCCTTTCGCCTTCAATACGAGCCGCCGTCAAGCCAGTTTCGGCAGTGGCAATTTCTGTGATTTGAAGGCTGCGCTTTTCAATCTCTTCGGTAATACACTCAAGAAATTCAGCTCTAATTTTGCGGGGCAAACTGGCGTAAGCCCAAAATGCAGCTTCCGCAGCCGCACATGCCGCCGCAACATGCGTGGCAGTGCCAATAGAAAATGCCCGGGGTGAGCCAGTTGCAGGAGAAGACAAAAATGTATCGCCGCCACCAACCCAAACGCCTGCTATAATATGCTTTCCGGAAAGTTGAAAACTGTCATTCACAGCTGTTTTACCTCAATGCGTGTTTCGTTTTCATCCTGCAGGGCAACCATGAGGCGGTTGCGCAAAGCCGGACCAAATTCGGAAGCGGAGATTTCAAAAACATCGCCAGTCTGGCATGCAACGCCATCAGCAAAGCTCAGCGTTGCTGTTCCGAACATATGCACATGCACATCACCGGGATTGCAAAAGATGCTGTACTTGAAATGATGATGCTCAAGGTTGGCAAGGCTGTGGGACATGTTTGCTTCCCCGGTGAGGAAGGGTTTTGACCAAATTTCGTGTCCGTTACGGATAATCCGGGACTGGCCTTTGATATCACTCGGCAGCGGCCCGACGCGCAATGCCGGGCCGAAACTGAACGGACGCAACTTGGAGTGAGCCAAATAAAGATAGTTTTTCTTCTCAGTCAAATGATCTGAAAACTCGTTGGCAAGCGCAAACCCCAATCGATAAGGTTGACTGTCCTTGCCTATCATATAAACGCCAGCCAGCTCGGGCTCTTCGCCGCCATCACCGGCAAAGGGCGGCGAACATAAATCTGCGTTGGGCGCTGCAACCCAATGGCCGTTGCCTTTGTAAAACCATTCCGGTTGCACGCCAGCTTTATTACTTTCGGGCCTGCCGCCTTCAACACCCCAGCGGAACATCTGCATAGAGTCAGTTTCGGTTAAATCCACGCTATGCATGGCGCTGCGCGTTGTTGCAGACCCCAAATGGGTGAGCCCCGTACCTGTTCCATGCAAATGGGTTGGATCAGGGTGCGTAATCGGAGCCGCCAGCGTGAGCGCCGCCAAAGCCACGCGTTCTGACCAAATGGTTTCAGCAATCACGTCTGCCAATGTTTGACCATTGGCAATTGCGCGGCCCGCCAAATCATATGTGGTTTGCCTGCTGGCAGCAGGTCTTGCAGCATCACCTTCTAGAAGCGCGCAACAAATTTGGTTGGCTTGGTTTTTGAATTGCACAAGATAAAGCGGCTCACTCATTTTTGCCTCGGCTGTTCGTTCGTGGGGTGACTTTCAATTGCGTCCAAACGGCGAAGGTGTCGCCAGGCGCCAGTTCGAGCATTGCAGTTGCCGGCGAGCCGTCTTTATGGGTGTCGACATAACCAGCGGTATGGCTTTGCGGTTCAAGCGCGAAAAAACCTAAGTCGGGCGGGGTATAAAACATCAGGTCAGGCAAATTGGTTGAGGCTGTCATTTCAAGATCATAGCCTAAGCTAGGTTGCTCAATTACCGCGTTGCCACTCCAACCCGTATAGCAATTTGCCCGCCATTTATCCGGCAGAGGTCGGAATGTGTCGAAAGAAAGCTCCGGGGGAACACGGATGCAATCGGTCGGCATATAACCGGGGCCTTCAAGCCAAAAGTAATCTGCGGAAAATTGCAGCTTGGTTTGGTCATCTCTTGGAAAATAAGGGTGAAAACCTGCGCCAACCGGAATGCTAATATTGGACGTGTTGGTAATGCTGACGTCAATCAACAGCGCGTCGTTAGACAGTGAAAGCTTCTGGCGGGCCCGAAATTGAATTGGATAATCTACTGGGGCAATACAGCCGAGTTCGCAGAAATCCGCATCGGCTTCCAACACCTGCCAGCTTGTCTGCCAACCCACGCCATGCAGAGCCAACGGCTCACTTGTGTTGGGCGTCATAGCGAACACAAGGTTTTTACTTCGGATCTCGTTGCCCCGAACCCGGTTTACGTATGGCAACATCAAAAAATGCGCCGATTGCTTTGCATCACCGGCGTGTGTCAGCGGCAGCGAAGGGGCTAACAAAATTGTAACTCCAGGCTGACCGGGTAACGTCAATTCGAAGCTCTCGATGCAGCCGCCAATTTCTGGCAGCACACGGACAGTAAGAGTATTTGATTTCAGAATGATCATTACCAATCCACCACGGTTCCGGCAGCCAAAACAGCATTTCTGGTGTACAATATTTCTTTCTCAAACGGATGTTTGGCTATGATTAATTTATCCACCTCAATACCGGGACCGGGTTTTTCAGGCAAATCCCAGCGGCCCGGACGGCGATCAATTGGCCAAGACACCCCGTCACTAGACCAAGCAACGGGACCAGACATTTCTTCTTGAATAACCAAATTGGGCGTAAAAATTCCAAAGTGTAAAGCTGCCACTCCCGCAATCGGGCCAAGTGGATTATGCGGCGCAACGCCCATTCCTGCGGTTTCAGCCATCGCCGCAATTTTCTTGGTTTCCCAAAGTCCGCCTGCGTGGCAAATGTCAGGTTGCGCAATATGGAAAGCCCGCGCTGCAATTGTGACGGGCGCGGTTGCTGTCAAATGCGCCATTCCAGCCATAATTTCAGGCGGCAGCGGCTCTTCAATAAACAGCGGCTGGGCGGGCGCAATGGCAGCAATATAATCACGCGCCAGTGCAACCGAGGCGGGGCGGCCGTGAAAATCAACCATGATGTCAACATCTGACCCAACGGCGGCACGCAGTCTTGCCATCATTTCGGCAACCGCATCAATATCGCGGTTGGGGCTGGTATGGTGGCAATAAGGGATACAAACCACTTTGACAGCGCTATAGCCCGCCTCAATTACAGCTTTGCCGGGCTCGGCAAGATCGCCGCTGTTTGAGGTTTCATACAGTGAACCCATATCGCCCATCCGCCAAAAGCTATGCTTGGTCATGACTTGGAAGCATTGTTCGATGTCGCGCGGGTCAGCCGCGACCAACAGCGGCGCAAGATCGTCGATTGCACCCACTATAGCGCGGGTTTTCCATTCCAGCGTGGCTTCCCCCCAGCCATAAAGGCCGGGTTGATCGGTATTGACGCGGACAAACACCCAATTGCGCATTGCGGCATTACAAACATGAGCATTGCTCGATGTGATTTTCATAAAACTACTCGTGATAGAGGACCGAGCGGCCCCCATCGATAACAATACATTCAGCATTGATAAATGGCGCTTCGTCGGATGCCAGAAATACGGCTGTCATCGCAACCTCGTCGGGCCGTCCGATACGGCGCGGCGGGTGCAGATCATAAGCGCGTTGGCGTTCGGCATCCGGATCGGGAAATGTCGCCCACCAATCTTCACAGATGGACGTCTGAATATAACCGGGCGCAATTGCATTTACCCGCACGCCCTTGGCGGCATATTCAATGCCCAAGGATCGCGTGAGGCCCATTAAGGCATGCTTGGCAACCGGATAAGGGAAAAAATGCGGTATAATTGTAAAGCCATGAACCGACGCAATATTGATAATCGACCCGCCATTATGGGCCAACATCTGGGGTAAAACCGCACGACAGCAAAACCAAACCCCGTCTAAATCCACCGCAAAACAGCGCCGCCACTCTTCGTCAGTGAGCGAAAGAGGTTCTTTGGCGACATTTATACCGGCATTATTGACCAGTATCTCAACCGGGCCAAAGGCCCTTTCTGCTGCCAGCGCCATTGCTTCAACTGCCGCCGCATCTGCCACATCGGTTTCAACAAAAATGGCTTTTGCGCCGGTCGCACAAAGCTTGGCTGCAACGGCGGCGCCGGTTTCAACATTTCGTTCAGCGATAACAACTTTTGCGCCTTGTGCCGCAAAAGCAAGTGCAATGGCCTCGCCAATGCCTTGTCCGGCCCCGGTGATAATTGCACATTTACCGGTCAGTCTGCCTGCCAGCCTGCCTGCCATCTCGTCCCTCATGTGTTGACCGCCGCAAAAAGTGGCTCAATTTTGATCCAAGCGGTTTCTGCCTTGTCACCAGCGCCAAGGCTTTCTGCCACCATTACGCCAGCGGCTGCCTGAAACCCAATATATCCACGATAGCGCGGACGCAGCCATGCCGCTTCGATTGATGTTTTGGTGTTGGAGAAGAAACCGTTGAAGCGCGCATCCGCGGCAGAATGATCCCAAGCCGCTTCCAAAGCTGGCTGGCCATGGCGCGAGGGAATTAAATCTTTTTGAGCTTCATGTCCGGCAGCGAACGCCAAAAACCGGATCGCCTCGGCTGGATGGCGCGTCAGCCTTGAAATGGCCAATCCGGTGCCGCCCAATGTGGATCCCGCATGGTAAGGCGCTTTCAATCCTGCAAAAGGCCCGAATGATAACCGCGCGCGATAATCGGCCTCGCCGTAGGTTCCATAACCATAGACGCACGGGCAATAAACGATGTTATCGTTGGCTACCATTTGATCATGCAGATCAATGGCATTCCATGAAAACGAATTTTGGGGGCAATAGCGCAGTAGTGCCTGCAATTGTGCGTAGGCTTCGCAAAACCCGGCGCGATCGATTGTAAACGGAAAATCTGGCCGGGTTTCCCAAGGGCAACCAAGGTTGGCCATCAGCGATGCAATCGTCAAAATTGCATGCGGGGCTGTTACAGCCATGCCTAGATATTGACCTTGTTTTTGAAGTTTTTCACCCAGAGCAACAGCAGATGACCAATTGTCCGGCAAAGGCTCGGCCGCCATCAAATCAGCACGGTATATTGCGTGCTGTGTTGCCGCATCAATCGGCAAACCCCAAACGGTGCCACCATAGCGGTAGCTGCTGAGCGACGCCCCAAGCCAAAGATGATCGTCTAAAACGCCAACACGCAATTGCGCATTGCCCGATAATGGCAGGAATGCCCCGCTTTCAACAATAGTTCCGCTAAACGGATGGTCATAGATAATTAGATCGTATACACTTGCCAATTGAGGCAGGCTTTGATGCTCAAAATCGGATAAGGGTCTTACAGCCCACTCGATTGCAACATCGGCGTTTTGCGCGCAAAATGATTGAGTTAGCGGAATCAACGGCCCAGTGGCGCGTCGGTGTCCCCATGACAACCCACGGAGAGTGACTATTGCCATCTAAGAAGACCCCTTCCCGAAATGAGCGTAAAGCCAGCCCGACACCATTGCGTAAGTCGAATTTGGTGACTTTGGCGCACAATGAAATCCACCGGCGTATTATGGTCGGCGAATTGCGTGAGGGCGAAAAAATCGTTTTGCTGGACCTTGCCCACGAGTTTGGCACCAGCATGATACCTCTGCGTGAAGCGCTGGCGCGGCTGACGGCAGAGCGGCTGGTCACCTATGAGCCCAATAAAGGCTTTCGCGTTGCTCCGGCCCCTGATGCCGATGAAATTGCTAATCTCTTTGAAGCGCGTCTCGTTATGGAGCTTGGGGCGCTTGAACTGGGGATGGAAGCGCTGACCCCGGCAATTGTTGCAACGCTGAAAGCAATCAACGACCATATCCGTGACCAAAACTACGGCGAAAGCTTCACTGACTTCCAAGAATTCATTACCGAAAATGCGAAATTTCACGAGATCCTTGTGGGATTGACCGGCAACCCTCTGGTGATCGATGCTTATCACCGGCTTGGGTATCATGAACGGATCCCCCTCACCATGCACGGACGCGGGGTCAAAGATATTGACAACATCGTGCGTGAGCATGATCTCATCATTGCGGCACTGGAAGAGCATTCCCTCGACAAGGCGCGCGCCGCTTTGAAAGCCCATATTCTTGACGCTTACGACCGCTTGCCTGCCCCTCTCGATGGTCATTCCTTCCGCCCCTTAAAGGTGTCAATCCCGGCACGTTGATTGCCCATGGCAAATGCCATGATCATCAAATCGCTCTCATGGCGCGCCGCTGGCTCTAAGTTTGACGTTAACGACGCCCGTATTCCATCTTTGACCGTAACAATTGCAACTTCTGAATGGCGTGCAATGCGGGATGCAATTTCGCGCGCGGTGGCCAGCTCAGCCGCTTCTTCGCACAACACTTGTACCAGCCCGATACGGGCGGCCTCTTTGGCATCTATTGCATCACCGGTAAGGCAAATCAGGCTGGCATAGCCATACCCTACCAAACGGGTCAGCATCAAAGTTTGGCCGCCACCGCCAAGCCAGCCATGCTTAACTTCAGGCGCACCCAGTTTGCCTGATGGCGATGAAACACGGATGTCGCAGTTGGTTGCAATCTCCAAACCTCCCCCCACGCACCAGCCTTTAATGGCGGCAATGGTCGGCTTTTTGATCCTGCGAAATTCTGTTGAGTAGCAAATGCGATTGCGCCATGCCCAAGCGTTTTTGTAAGTATCAAGAATAGTTAAATCCGTACCGGCGCAAAAAGCCCGGTCACCTGCTCCATGCACAATGACACAGCGTATTTCGTCATCTTCGTTGACGGCCCTGCGGGCGTCGCGGATTGCCACCATCATATCGCGGTTGATTGCATTCATTTTTTCAGGGCGGTTAAAGATGATTTCGGCAATGCCATCATCGCCCTTCTTGAAAATAAGATGATCACTCATGCCACAACTCCCTGTTGCAAAAGACTGTCGATTTCGATGTGTGAAAGCCCAAAGCTAGCCAACACTTCGGATGTATGCTGACCCAAGGCCGGTGCGCCCGTTAGCTCAGGATTAAGGTGTGTTGAAAAGCTGATCGCCGGAGCCAGCGTCTTGATAAGACCGGCCCTTGGATGGTCAATTTCGGTAAACAGGCCCTTGCTTTGCGGATGGGCTATCAGGCCGTCGTAATCCAGCACAGGCCCGCACCAGACACCGGCAGCATCGAGGCGCGTGACGATGTCATCTGTTGCTTCACTGAGCAAACACGCTTGCAAAACCGGGAAAATAGCATCGCGCCAAACCAGCATTTCTGCATCATTTTCCGGATCAGGCCGCGTTTGCGAAAGGGTTGCCAACGCTGCTGAATTCAGCACTTCGGCAATGGTTGAAAGGCTTGATTGTGCAATCGCGATATAGCCATCTTTGGTGCGGTAAATGCCGTAGGGTGGCTCCATCCACGTTGACGAATACGGCGAGGCACCGCGCTGTCCGGTGCGCCCTGTGGTCATATGGGTTGTAATCTCTTGAATTTGTATTTCCAAGACGGCCGCTAGCAAAGACACCTTAGCTTCGACGGGCACACCCTGACGGTCACGTTGGATGAGGCCCGCCAGAACCGCTTCACAGGCATTGTGACTGGCAGCAACATCAACAATATAAATCGGTGATGGATGCGGTAAGCCCTCAGCGGTGCCTGCGTTAAATGTCGTTCCTGAAAATGATTGTACCAGCAAATCCTGACCGGGACGCGGCAACATCGGGCCAAAATCTCCATAACCGGATATAGAGACGTAAACAATCTTCGGATTATGCATCTTTAAGGCTTCAAAAGTAATACCCAAACGTTCGGCCACACCGGGCCGCATGTTTTGAATCACAACATCGGCTTGCTTGACCATTTGAAAAAATAGCGCTTGGCCATTTGATGTTTTAAGGTCGATCGCTGCCGATTTTTTATTGCGGTTGATTGACAAAAAGCACGTTGTTTCGCCTCCAAGCAACACATCACGCATTTTGGCAGTTCGCGTGAAATCGCCTCGGTTGGGTGCTTCAATTTTGAAGATTTCCGCACCCATATCGCCCAAGCGCTGGGTACAAAGCGGCCCTGCAAGGGCAAGTGTCAGATCAAGCACTTTAATACCCGCAAGAGGCCCCGTGGTATGCTTTGAGGTTTCGGCCATGGTCATCGTCCTTTATTCAGCAAACAGGTTGGGTAGCTGCCCGGTCACCCCGGGGTGGTACGCAAACAATCCTCCAGCTTGTGGTTGAGCGGCCAATTCATTGGCGGTCAAATGCAAGCGGGAAGTGGTGATATAAAGCGTGCCAAGATCTGCTCCACCAAACGAACAGCAGGTCACACGGCTGGCCGGAACTTCAACAATGCGGTCAACGCTGCCATCGGTTGCAAACCGGATAACGCAGCCGCCTTCCCATCGCGCGTTCCAAAGGTAGCCTTCGGCATCGACGCAAGACCCGTCCGGATAACCATGGCCCTGCACATCCGAGAATATGCGCCGGTTCGATATTGCTCCTAAAGCAGGATCAAAATCATAGGCATAAATTGTGCCTGCAAGCGTATCGGCAAAATACATGGTTTTCGCATCGGGCGACCAAGCAGTTGAATTTGAAATCCCGATCTGGCCTTCCATACGCACAGGGATCAGGTCCGCGCCAACGCGGTAAAGGCTGCCGGAACTGTCGGTTATGTTCAGGTAGCTGTTGTCGTCACCGATATTATTGCGCATCGTACCGAACCAAAAGTTGCCGGCTGCATCGGTTGCGCCGTCGTTAGATCTGTTTAACGGGCGATCTGCTTCAGGCGCGGCAACGCGTT
The DNA here is from genome assembly GCA_031422195.1 of Limoniibacter sp. Taxonomy (GTDB): domain Bacteria; phylum Pseudomonadota; class Alphaproteobacteria; order Rhizobiales; family Rhizobiaceae; genus JALOTE01. Next base: position 17,725 of record JANOPZ010000147.1, read on the forward strand.
TCAGGCTGCCATCCTTGGGGTCAAATACATTCAGCCCGTAATGCGAAGCCACCAAAAGTCTGCCGTCGCGTCTTTTGCTGAGCGACATGACCATTTCAGGCATCGCCCACTTATCATGGCTCGACGTGGCAGGGTTAAACCGGTGGATGGCTGACGGGCGAGGTACATCGACCCACCACAGCACGCCTTCTGCGACGTCCCAAATAATGCCCTCGCCGAGCTTATCTTGAGCGTCGAAAATGCAGACTACCTCAGACATTTTGACTTTGGACTCATGCGCTGATCTTTCTTTCATGATCGTGCACCTGTTCTAAATTCCATGATCATAACGGCGACCAGCAACAGAAGGCCTTTGGCCACCAACTGATAGAAATTTGGCACCATCATCAACAACATGCCGTTGTTGAGGGTGCCGATGATCAATACGCCGATAATGGTGCCAACTATGGTGCCGCGGCCACCTGCCATCGCACAACCGCCAAGAAACGCTGCTGTGATGGCTTCGAGTTCCAAACCGGCAGAACCGGACGAGGGTTGGCCGGAGGTTGAACGTGCTGTGAGAAGCACCGCCGCTATCCCGCAGACGATACCGGTCAAGACATAAACACCAACTCTGTAGCGTTCAATTCTAATACCGGCGAGACGAGCGGCATTCTGGTTTCCGCCGATGGCATAAATGTTGCGGCCCATATCTGATGCACGCATGAAGAAAATCATCACTGCCGCAATCGCAACAAAAACCATCACTGTTATGGGAACACCGCTGATGCGGCCTGATCCTATCCAGTTGAAATTGGTGTTTAAAACACCAACGGCTTTGCCGTTTGAAACAATGAATGAGAGACCTTGGAAAATCGCCAGCGTTGCCAGTGTTGTAATGATCGGATTGACGCGCCCTTTGGTGATCAGCAGTCCATTGCAGAAACCCGCTAGGCTTCCAGCAATCACTGCTGCAAAAATTCCGGCAAATGCGCTGTCAAAGACTGTCATAACCATGGCAGCAACAATTGAACCAAGGCCGACGATTGAACCGACCGAAACATCAATGCCGCCGGAAATAATCACAATGGTTTGCGCCATTGCGACAATGCCCAAAATAGCGATCGCATTGAGAATAGCAGTGAGATTACGCGTCGAGAAAAACGCCTCAGGCTTTAATGTGCCGAAGATCAAGATGAGCACAATCAATGCCGCCAAAAGGCTGAGATTTTGCGGCCCGATAGCTGTCAAAACACGCCGTAAACCCGCAGGCGGGGCGGCCCTGCCACTGAAGGTTGATTTATCATCCATGGTGTTCATTCCGTTCAAACATGGCACGGCATAATTGCTTGCAAGATTGTTTCTTCTGTTGCCGTTGCGGCATCCAGCGTTGCTGTTATCTGCCCAGCCTGCAGACAGATGATCCGGTCAGACAGGCCAATAATTTCAGGCAGCTCTGAAGAGATCAGCAAGATGGCAGCACCTTGCTTTGCCAGTTCATCAATCAGAGCGTAAATGTCGGCTTTAGCACCAACATCGATGCCGCGCGTCGGCTCATCCAACATCAAAATGCGTGGCCCGGTGGCCAGCCAACGCGCAAGCATCAGCTTTTGCTGGTTGCCACCGGAAAGCTTGCCAACCCATTGTTCAAGATTTGGCGTTTTAACCCGCATCCGCCTTGCATAATCACCGACAATTGCGCGCTCTTTGGCCTTACCGATCAACCGAAAAGGGCTGATGCGGCGCAAAATGGCGATGGACGCATTTTCCATCACACTGCGTTCAGGAAATATTCCATCGGCCTTACGCTCTTCAGGCACGTAAACCAACCCGGCGCGCACTGCGTCGCGTGGCTCTGAAATTTTAAGCTCCGCGCCATTTACACAGATGCGACCGCTTGTATGAGGCAGTGCGCCAAACAGCGTCTTTGCCAGTTCTGTTCTGCCCGCACCGATTAAGCCGGCCACGCCAACCACTTCTCCTGCACTGACCGTTAGTGAAATATCTTTAATTTGGGTCGAGGTTAAATGTTCTGCTTCAAGCACGACAGCGCCGCCAAGCTGGCGGGTTTTCCGCATACCGCCATCGAGTGTGCGGCCAACCATCATGGAAATCAGCTGTGGCTGATCAAGCTCCGCAGCGGCTCGAACGCCAACCAGAGCGCCATCGCGCAAAACGGCTACACGGTCTGAAAGACCGAGAATTTCTTTCATCCGGTGAGAAACATAAAGAATGGAAACACCGTCGCTGCGGAGTTGCTTTACCAAACCAAATAAGTCTTCGGCTTCAGCTTCTGAAAGCGATGATGTGGGTTCATCAAGCGCCAAAACTTCCAAGCCAAGGCGCAACGAGCGCATGATTTCGATCATCTGCCGCTTGGCAGCTGTGAGGTCACTGGCCGGTGATGCCGGATCGATTGACCGGCCAAAGCGGAAGCGCGCCAACAATTGTGCAGCATCCGCATTTAACTTTGCCCAGTTGACCAAGCGCCCTTTATGGCGCGGAAGTTCGCCGACAAAGATATTTTCTGCCACACTGGTGCCCGGCACTATATCAGGTTCCTGATGAACCACGCGGATACCTGCGCGTCTGGCATCCAGCGGCGAGGCGAAATTACGGCTCACACCATTGAGTGAAATTTGGCCATGGTCGGCGGCATAGACTCCGGACATCACTTTGAGCAGAGTGGATTTACCTGCACCGTTTTCGCCCATCAACGCGAGAATTTCACCGGGCTGTAAGTCAAATGAAACATCACGTAAGGCGCTAACAACACCAAAAGATTTGCTGATCCCGGAAAGGCTCAATCGCGGAGGCACTTGGATCTGGGCGCTGGCGGTCATAGGTCTGCCGATACTCATAGGATAAGATCTCCCTGCCGGTTAAGGCAGGCAGGGAGAGCAAGACTTTGTGAAATCATAAATCAAATTCCAGGCGCTACTTGCACTCGGCAATGCCTTCGTTATCGGTTTTAGTAATCACTCTGCCGTCCACGATTGTACGCTCCGGGATTGGTGTTCCATTGGTGACAAAAGCGTGCATCAAACGCACGGCAGTAGACCCGTGAACGGCGCTATCAACATAGACAGAGGCACGAAGGCCAGTGTCTTCTTTTTTCTTGAATTCCTCGCAAGCCATCTGGCCATTGATGCCGACGCCGATGATATTTTCAGTTGTGATGCCGGCCTGCTCAAGCGCGCGCACCGCTCCCAACACTCCATCATCATTGCAAGCGTTGATCAGAAATTTCTGGGCTTGCGGAATGGCAACGATGGTTTGCGATGTGGCTGACAGCGCTTTGTCGAGTGAGCCAGGATCATAGGGAATGTGGATCACCTGCGCGTCAGTTACACCCAATTGTGACATTAAAACCGCGTTGGCAGTATTGTTACGGTCCATACAAACTGAGAGGCCTTGGACTTCAATCGACAATACAACTGTTTCGGCTGACACTTTATCGCCCCAGCCAAGTGATTTGTGAAAGCCCACAATTGTGTCGCCAACTTGCTTGCCAATTGCCTTGGCTTCAAAGCCCACAAATGGCGCTTCTTTGCCGGTTTCATCCTTAATACCATCGTCAACAGCTATCACCGGTATGCCAGCTTCAGCGGCACGTTTCATTACCGCTGGTCCCATAGCTTGGTCCGGCACAACAATGATGACACCTTTGACGCCTGCAGCAATTGAGGTTTCCAGCGCGTTCATGGCCTTGATCGCGTCAGACTGCACGCCTTGCGGGGAAATGATGACGCCAAGTTTTTTACCCTCAGCCACAGCGCCGGCAACCTCGTTCACGAACCACGGATTATCGTCGAGCTTGTTGATGTAGGCAAAAGTCGGGTCTTCCGCGAACGCTGCGCCAGACCCTAAAGCGGCATAAAATACCACACCCGCCAAATATGCTTTTCTCATTTATTCCTCCACAATTTAGCGCCTAGCACACGCCGGTTGCTCCAAACTTCACGCATTGCATGAAGTATTTTCCCGGAGTGTATTTTATATATACATTTGAAAAGTGTCGTCAACACACATTTGGGGAGAGTGGTGAATTTGTGGTGGGCATCAGTTGTTTTCTGTTCACGTTATTGATTTTGAGAAAGGACCCGTAAATTTGTGCAAGCGCTTCCAATTCAGCCAGCCGAAGTAATGCCACTGTATGGCCGGACCATCTCCGCGTGCGTGATGAAAGTATTTTCCTGCCAGATTTTTTATTGCCGGGGCGAAGCGGGCGCGTTTTCTCGTTTCAGCAAATTTTGGATTGTTGGCTGGAGATGACACTGAAGCAGCCGTTTTGATTTCCGGGTGGAGGCAAAGAATTTTTGAGCAACTGAGTTTATCTGCAAAAACTCTGCCCGGCACTGAAGCGCAAGACAAACACAAAACGGGAACTTTGTTGGAAGAGCGTTGGCCTTATTGCAGTGTCAAAATCAGGTCGCCG